>CAXSEG010000142.1:0-11734 GCA_964235545.1 uncultured Acetobacteraceae bacterium | reverse complement strand
GGCTCCGGCGGCAACGCGCCCGGCAGCTCCGCCGACGGCGGCACGGCGGGCCAGCAGGGCGGCAACCGCAGCGCCCGCCCCGCCTTCGCCCCCGCCGCCGACGAGGACATGGCGTTTCCCAATCCCCCGGCCTGGCTTCACGCCGGCGTCGACATCACCGCGTAAGGAGCACCAGACCATGAGTGGCAGCATTTCGTCCGCAACGTCGTCCCCGTCCGCAGCATCGTCCGGCACGTCGTCCTCGACCAATGCACTGAGTTCGCTCAGCAGCAACTTCAACAGCTTCCTGAACCTGCTGCTGACGCAGCTGAAGAACCAGGACCCGGCGAGCCCGATGGATGCCAACACCTTCACCACCGAGCTCGTGCAGTTCAGTGGCGTGGAGCAGCAGATCACCACCAACAGCAGCCTTACGCAGCTGATCCAGGCGACGCAGGGCAACGAGGTCATCCAGGCGACCGGCGTGGTGGGCAAGCAGGTGACGCTGAACTCGACGCAGATCCCGCTGCAGAGCGGGACGGGCAGCCTGGGCTTCACCACCACCTCCGCCGAGCCGGTCGCGATCAAAATCACCAACAGCAGCGGCGTCGACGTGCGGGACGCATCCCTCACCTCCACCGCCGGCGCCAACACCTGGGCTTGGGACGGCACCGACAACGGCGGCAACCCGCTGCCGGATGGGGCCTACACCGCCTCCGTCACCGGCAGCCCGGCGGGGGGAACGTCCGCCGCGGTACCCTTTACCGTGACGGGCAAGGCCACGGGCGTGGTCAACAGCAACGGCGCGGTCACGTTGCAGACGGGTGCCGTGTCCGTGGATTTCAGCAAGGTCGTCTCCGTCGGCGGCGCGAGCTGACCCGCCCGGCAGGATTTGCCCGGCCGTTAACCTCTAAGTAATCCGCCCGGTGCAGCATGGCCCGGCGGCAGGAAGCCGTGGGTGGGCACGCGGGCATGGCGGCGTTGCTGGAAGGGTTGAAGGCACTCGGGGCGGGGCGGCTGATCGCGATGGCGGCGGTGGCCGGTGCGATGCTGCTGATGCTGGCGTTCCTCGCCCTGCGCGGTGGCGGAGGGGAGCGGATGTCCCTGCTCTACGCCGATATGGATCTGCGGGAGGCCAGCCAGGTCGCCGACCTGCTGGACCGCTCGCACATCGCGCACGAGGTGGGTCCGGACGGGACGCGCATCTCCGTGCCGTCCTCCGAGGTGGCGCGGGCACGCCTGCTGCTGGCGAAAGAGGGGCTGCCCTCCGGCGGGTCGATCGGCTACGAGATCTTTGACCGCGGGGACGGGCTGACGGCCAGCCAGTTCCAGCAAGCCATCAGCCAGACGCGCGCGTTGGAGGGGGAGCTCGCCCGGTCCATCCGCATGATCTCCGGCGTGCGTGGCGCCCGGGTGCATTTGGTGCTGCCTAAGCGGGAGCCGTTCGCGCGGGACCGGGTGGAAGCACAGGCTAGCGTCGTGCTGACCATGGCGGGCGCGGCCCGGATGGACCGGGAGGGTGTGCAGGCCGTGCTGAACCTGGTCGCGGCCGCGGTGCCGGGCCTGCGGCCGCAGAACATCAGCCTCATCGACAGCCGCGGCAACCTGCTGGCCCGCGCGGGGGACGGTGCCGGCCCCGCCGGGACCGCGGCCGAGCTGCGGACCGCGACCGAGCAACGCCTGTCCCGCGCGGTGGAGGACATGCTGGAGCGTACCGTCGGGGCCGGCCGGGTTCGCGCGGAAGCCTCGGTGGAGATGGACTACGACCAGGTTCACGAGACGCAGGAGAAATACGACCCCGACGGCAAGGTGGAGCGGTCGGCCCAGAACACCACGTCCAGCAACCGCAACACCGAGGCGAGCAGCACGGTCAGCGTCGCCAACAACCTGCCGAACGCCGATGCCGGCGCCAACCCGTCCGGCAGCCAGGAGCAACGTTCGGATGAGACGACGAATTACGAGATCGGTAAGACCGTTCGCACCACCGTGCGGGATCAGCCGCTGATCCACCGCCTCAGCCTGGCGGTGCTGGTGGACCAGGTGCCGGTCAAGGGCGCCGATGGCACGACCACCTGGCAGGATCGCACGCCGGACGAGCTGGGCCGCATCGCCGCCCTCGCCCGCAGCGCCGTCGGGTACGACGAGAAGCGCGGCGATCGGGTCGAGGTGGTGAGCCTGCGGTTCACGGACACGGACCCGCCGATGGAGGCGGCGAAGCCGGGCCTGTTCGGCCTGCCGCTGGACAAGGCGGACCTGACGCGCATCGGGCAGACGGCCGTACTCGCCATCGTCGCCGTGCTCGCCCTCCTGCTGGTGCTACGGCCGATGGTGCTGCGACTGACCACCAACCCGGCGGCGCTGGCCGACGCCTCCGCCGCCGCGAGCCTGGCACTCGCGGGACCGGGGGGCGGAGCGTCCGCCGCCGGCCGGTCCGCGACGCTGGCGATCGCCGGGCCGGACAGCCCCGTCGAGGAAGAGAGCATGGTCCGGATAGGCAACATCGATGGTGCGATGCGTGCCTCGTCGCTGCGGCACGTGGCCGAACTTGTCGAGAAGCATCCGGAAGAGAGCCTGGCCGTGATGCGCGGCTGGATGGTCAAGGAAGGTGCCTGAGCCATGCGGCTGAAAGGGGACGACGCTGACCTGACGGGCGCCCAGAAAGCGGCCATCCTGATGCTCGCTCTGGGAGAGGAGCAATCCGCCCAGCTGTTCGGCATGATGCACGAGGACGAGATCAAGGACGTCTCCGCCGCCATGGCGCAACTCGGCAACGTCCGGGCCGACCTGGTGGAGCGGCTTTGCGTCGAGTTCGGCGAGAGCATGGGCGGCATGGGCCACCTCATCGGCAGCTTCGAGAGCACCGAGCGGCTGCTGCAGCGTGCCCTCCCGCGGGACCGTGTGTCGCAGATCATGGACGAAATCCGTGGGCCGGCGGGCCGCACCATGTGGGACAAGCTCGGCAACGTGCATGAGGCGGTGCTGGCGAACTACCTGAAGAACGAATATCCGCAGACCGTGGCAGTCGTGCTGTCCAAGGTGCGGCCGGATCATGCGGCCCGGGTGCTGGCCTTGCTGCCGGAGAGCTTCTCCATCGAGGTCGTCATGCGCATGCTTCGGATGGAGAGCGTGCAAAAGGATGTGCTGGACGGCGTTGAGCGCACCCTGCGGGCCGAATTCATGTCCAACCTGGCGCGCTCGACCCGGCGTGACGCGCACGAGATGATGGCCGAGATCTTCAACAACCTGGACCGTGCCAGCGAAGCCCGGTTCGTCGCGGCTCTCGAGGAGCGCAACCGCGAGTCGGCAGACAAGATCAAGGCGCTGATGTTCACCTTCGACGATCTGTCGCGCCTGTCCTCGGCCGCCATCCAGGGGCTTTTGCGCGTCGTCGAGAAGGACAAGCTACCGTTGGCGCTGAAAGGCGCGTCCGAGAGCCTGCGCGAGCTGTTCTTCAAGAACCTGTCCGAGCGTGCCGCCAAGATGCTGCGGGACGACATCGAAGGCCTGGGCCCGGTGAAGCTGCGCGACGTGGACGAGGCGCAGGCGGCCGTCGTGGTGCTGGCCAAGGACCTGGCGGCGCAGGGCACGATCGAGATCGGCGAAGGCAAGGACGAGGAGTTGGTCTACTAACATGATCGCATCCGCACCGCCTCCCCACCGCCCGAGTCTGCTGGGCGTGCTGTACGCCGAGGACTTCGATGACGAGGGTGCGGGCCCGGTCACCGAGGAGGCCGGGCCCGTACCGGAGCCGGAGCTCATTGAGCCCGTATTCACCGCGGCCGAGTTGGAGGCCGCCCGTGCCGAAGCATGGCAGGCAGGCCGCACCGAGGCCGAACACGGCCTATCCGCGTCGCGCAACCACCTGTTGGCGCAACTGGCGGGCGGCATGTCCGAAGCCCGCGGCGGTGCCTACGCTGCGGCGGAGGCGGGGGCGGTGGGCGTTGCGCGATACATGCTGGGCGCGCTCGCGACGTGCTTGCCGCAGCTCTGCCAGCAGCACGGCGCGGCTGAACTGCGCGCACTGGTCAGGACCCTGCTGCCGGCCTTGTCGGAGGAGCCGCGGATCACCATCCGTGTCAACCCGCACATGTTGCCGGTCATGCAGGCCGAGATCGCGACGCTCGACGCCGAGATCGCCGAGCGGGTCCACGTAATGCCGACGGACGCCGTTGAGCCCGGGGACGCTCGCGTGACCTGGGCGGACGGATCGGCAATGCGCGATACGGCTCGCGCGCGGGCCGCCTTCGCGGAAGGACTGGCCTCATTGGGATTGCTGCAACGGGAGTATGCCGATGTCTGACAACATGGACCTCATCGAATTGCCGGACATCGCGCCAGGCCCCGTTCCGCCGCGGGCGATGCGGGACCTGGAAGCGGTGTATGATATTCCTGTCACGGTCAGTGCCGTGCTGGGCAAGGCCACCATGCAGGTGAGCCAGCTGTTGAAGCTCGGGCGTGGCGCCGTGGTGGAACTGGACCGCAAGCTCGGCGAGGCGATCGACATCTACGTGAACAACCGCCTCGTCGCGCGCGGCGAGGTGGTGATGGTGGACGACAACCGGCTCGGCGTGACCATGACGGAGATCGTGAAAGCGGACCGGACGTGAGCTCTGCCGGCATGAGGGTGCTCCTAATCGGCACGCTTGGCGGCGAGCTGGGGCAGGCCGCCCGGATCGCCATCGCGCGTGGTGCCAAGCTGGAGCAGGCGGATACGGTCGATGCCGGGCTTGGCCGCCTACGGGCGGATGCCCGCGTAGACCTGGTGTTGTGCGACGTGGCGCAGGATGTGGGTGCACTGGTCCGCGCATTGGCGGCCGAGCGCATTGCCATCGCGGTGGTCGCCTGCGGCACGCATGCCGACGCACCGGCCGCGATCCGCGCCATCAGGGACGGTGCGCGGGAGTTCCTGCCGCTGCCGCCCGATCCAGACCTGATTGCCGCGATCCTACAAGCGGCCAGTGGCGAGACCCACGCCGTTGTCGCACGGGACCCGGCGATGCTGGCGACGCTGCGCCGGGCCGAGCAGGTCGCTTCCGCCGAGGCCTCCGTGCTGATCACGGGCGAGAGCGGCACCGGCAAGGAGGTGCTGGCCCGCCACATCCACCGCACGTCCCGCCGAGCTGCCGGGCCGTTCGTCGCCCTCAACTGCGCTGCGATCCCGGAGAACCTGCTCGAGTCGGAGATGTTCGGCCACGAGAAGGGCGCGTTCAGTGGTGCCGTGGCACGGCGCGTCGGCAAGTTCGAGGCGGCCGATGGCGGCACCTTGCTGCTGGACGAGATCAGCGAGATGGATGTCCGCCTGCAAGCCAAGCTGCTACGCGCGATCCAGGAGCGCGAGATCGATCGGCTGGGTGGTACGGGGCCGGTGCGAGTGAACGTGCGCATCCTGGCCACCAGCAACCGGGACCTGCTCGCCGACTGCACAGCCGGGCGCTTCCGGGAGGACTTGTATTTCCGCCTGAACGTCGTCAGCCTCCGCATCCCGCCATTGCGCGAGCGTCCAGGGGACATCGCGGCGCTGGCGGATCACTACGCCCGCCATTATGCCGGCGTGAACGGGCTGGCCGTCCGGCCTCTTTCCACGGCGGCCCACCTGCGCCTGGCCTCACATGGTTGGCGCGGCAACGTACGGGAGCTGGAGAACACGATCCACCGCGCCGTGCTGCTCTCCACCGGGGAGCAGATCGATGCCGTCGAGTTGCCCGGAAGTCCCACACTGCCGGTCACGGTGCCAGCGGCGATGGGTGGTGTCGCGGGCCTGGTGGGGCGGACGATGGACGCGGTGGAGCAGGACCTGATCCTACAGACGCTGTCCCACACGCTCGGCAACCGTACGCACGCCGCGACCATCCTCGGCATCTCGATCCGAGCGCTGCGCAATAAGCTGCGGGACTATGCCGCGTCCGGTGCCGCCGTGACGCCACCCGGCATGGCTGCATAGGATGAAGGGATCACCGACCGCAAACAGGTGTCCGGAGAACGACTGTCCTCTGGCGGGGTTTGGGGCAAAGCTCCAAGCTTCGCTCGACAGGGTTTTGCAGCGCCCGTTTAGCCCCCTTGCACCACCGCGATGCTAGACCAGCTCCGTTCCTTCGCACGCCGCTACGCACCCGGCACGGACGTCGGGCTGGCGCTCGGCATGGTGATGCTGCTGGCGGTGCTGGTGATCCCGCTGCCGACCGTGCTGCTGGACATGGGCTTGGCAGTATCGATCACGGCGTCCGTCCTGGTGCTGATGGTGGCGATGTTCCTGCGCCGCCCGCTCGACTTCACGTCCTTCCCGACGCTGCTGCTGCTGACGACCTTGCTGCGGCTGTCACTGAACGTGGCCACGACAAGGCTGATCCTAAGCCATGGCAGTGAGGGGCAGTTGGCGGCGGGCCACGTCGTCGCGGCCTTCGGGGGTTTCCTGATGGGGGGTGACGTGGTGATCGGGGTGATCCTATTCGCGATCCTTCTTGTGGTGAATTTCATGGTGATCACCAAGGGCTCCGGCCGCATCGCCGAGGTTGCCGCGCGCTTCAGCCTCGATGCGATGCCCGGCAAGCAGATGGCGATCGACGCCGACCTCTCGTCCGGTTTGATCAACGAGGCGAAGGCGCGTGTCCGCCGCAAGGAACTCGAGGAGGAGAGCGGCTTCTACGGTGCCATGGACGGTGCCGCGAAGTTCGTTCGGGGGGATGCGATCGCCGGCCTGCTGATCACGTCGATTAACGTGTTCGGTGGCTTCGCGATCGGGTTGATCCGGCACAGCATGCCCTTCGCGGATGCGGCGGCCACCTTCACCACGCTCTCCGTCGGTGACGGGCTGGTGTCACAGATACCGGCGTTGCTCGTCAGCACGGCCGCCGGCATCGTCGTGACCAAGGGCGGCATGGAGGGTGCCGCGGACACCGTGCTGATGCGTCAGCTGGGTGGCAACCCGAAACCGCTGGCCATGGCAGGGGGTGCGGCGGCCGTGCTGGCGCTCATGCCCGGCTTGCCGATGCTGCCGTTCCTCGCCTTGGCCGGGCTTGCCGGCGGCGGTGCGTGGTTGCGCCACAAGCACCCGCCCGTGGCTGCGGACAGCGCCGCTCCTGCTGTGCCACCAACGCCGGGTGAGCCGCCGATCACCGAGGCGTTGCGCATGGACATGATCCGGCTGGAGCTCGGCTATGGCTTGCTGGCCTTGGCCGGTGGCACAGCGCCGAAGCTCACGGAACAGATCAAGGGCCTGCGCCGGGCGATCGCGGCAGAGATGGGTTTTGTGCTGCCGCCGGTGCGCATCCAGGACAACGTGCAGCTCGGCGCGGACATCTACTCCATCCGCATCAAGGAGATCGAGGCCGGCCGCGGCGAGCTGCGCCCCACCCAGGTGCTGGTGATGGACCCCAGTGGCGGCATGCCCCCGTTCCCTGGCGAACGGACGACGGAACCGACCTTCGGTCTCCCCGCACTCTGGGTCGAGCCAGCACGGCGCGACGAGGCGATGGCGCGCGGCTGCACCGTCGTGGACCCGGCCTCCGTGCTAACGACCCACATCACCGAACTGGTGCGGGACAGCATGGCCGAATTGCTCTCCTACGCCGAGACCCAAAAGCTGGTTGACGAGTTGCCGCGCGAGCAGCAGAAGCTGGTATCCGACTTGATCCCGTCGCAGCTCAGCCTGGGCGGCGTGCAGCGCGTGCTGCAGGCGCTGCTGGCCGAGCGCGTCTCCATCCGGGATCTGCCGACCGTGCTGGAGGGGATCGCGGAGGCCTGCGGTGGCCAACCCCGTGCGATCGGCGGCATTGTGGCGCATGTCCGTGCCCGCCTCGCCCGGCAGATCAGCGATAGCCATACCGGCCCGTCCGGCTACATCCCGCTGGTCACGCTCTCGCCCGAGTGGGAGGGGGCGTTCGCCGAAAGCCTGGTCGGTCCGGCCGAGGACAAGCAGCTGGCGATGGCGCCGTCCAAACTCGGCGAGTTCATGAACAGGCTGCGCGGCGCGTTCGATGCGGCGCAGGCGATGGGGGAAATGCCGGTGCTGCTTTGCTCGGGCGGCGTGCGGGCCCATCTGCGCGCCGTGGTGGAACGGATCCGGCCATCGACGCCGGTGTTGGCGCAGGCGGAGATATTTCCCCGCGCACGGATCAGGACGGTGGGCACGATCTGACGTGTCGTGGCGGCTGTCCGGTGGGCATCCCACCGCTGTGCGCGTGGTGGTGGGATGCCAAAGCGCATCCCACTCTACGGGCTGGTCACATCCCGGCGGTCAGTGTCCATGGGGTGCCGGGTTCGCAGAAGAACGGCATCGCGTTCGGTGTTCGCGTGTCCGGGCTCATGCCCATCTCCGCGCGCAGTGCCCGGAACAGCGCGCCGTGCGCCACCACCAGCACCGGCGGCGCATGGGTCAGCGCCTCGCTCACGGCGGCGGCGGCGCGGGTGCGCAACTCGGCGAAGCTCTCGCCGCCTTCGGGCGTGATGTCGCGGTCCACCCAGTCGCTGAACCAGGCCGCATGCTGGGTTGTGCCCTCGTGCACGCCGAACGACACCTCCTGCAGGCCCGTGATCACCGACACCGGCAAGCCCAGCACCGAAGCCACCGCCTCCGCCGTGTCCCGTGCTCGCGACAGCGGCGAACTGACGATGCTCACGATGCCTCGTCCGCGCAGTGCCGCCGCCGCCGCCGCGGCCTGGGCGATGCCGGTCGCGTTCAGCGGGATGTCGATCCGCCCCTGGCTGCGCCCCTCGGCGTTCCAGTCCGTCTCACCATGGCGGAGGAACCAGAACGCCCGCGCCGGCAACCGGCTCAGGACGACAGGCCCTCCGCCTGCAGCACACGTTGCACGGCCGGCCGCTCCATCATCCGCGCACTATGCGCCGCGATCGCATGCGGCAGGTCGACGCCGGCCCGCGGTGCCCAGCGCGAGGCATAAAACACGGCGGTGTCGCCGATCGAATACTGGTCACCCGCGACCCAGGGCTTGTCGCCCAGCCTATGGGCCAGGATGCCCAGGCCCTTGGCGTAAATCTCCCGTCCGCGCGCCTGGACGACTTCCTTGTCCGCCTCATCCGGCGAGAAATTGGTCGGGCGCGCGATGCGGGTGAAGCCTTGCATGTGGATCGTGGCGACCGTGTAGTCCATTGCCTCCAAGGCCCGCACCTCGGCCTCCGGATCCTGCGGGATCAGCCCGGCCTGCGGGTTGGTGCGGGCGAGCCAGGTGGCGATCGCGCCGTATTCCGTCAGCACGCTGCCGTCGTCGCGCTCCAGCGCCGGAACCTTGGATTTGGGGCTGATGGCGATGTAGGCGTCCTTATACTGCTCCCCATCCTTCAGGTTGATCAGCTCGGTGCCGTACGGCTTGCCGATCTCCTCGAGCACGACATGGATGCCGAGCGAGCAGGCGCCGGGCGCGTAGAACAGTTTCATCGTTGCTTCCTCCTCAGTCGAACAGCGAACTGACGCTGCTTTCATCATTGATGCGGCGCATGGCCTCGGCAAGCAGCGGGGCGATGGTGAAGGTGCGCAGGTTGGCGGCGCCGCGCACGGCCTCCGTCGGCTCGATGCTGTCGGTGATCGTCATCATGTCGATCGGCGCCGCCGCGATCCGCGCCACGGCCCCGCCCGACAGCACCCCGTGCGTCACGTACACGCTGACGGAGCGGGCGCCTTCCGCCTTCAGCGCCACCGCCGCGTTGCACAGCGTGCCGCCGGAGTCCGCGATGTCGTCCACCAGAATGCAATCGAGCCCCTCCACCTCGCCGATGATGTTCATCACCTCGGACACCCCGGCCCGTTCGCGCCGCTTGTCGATGATGGCCAGGTCGCAGTTCAGCCGGGAGGCCAGGTTGCGCGCCCGCAGCACACCGCCCACGTCCGGCGAGACGATCATCAGCTCCCGCCCGGCGAAGCGCTGCTGGATGTCGGTCGTGAACAGCGGTGCCGCGTACAGGTTGTCGACAGGGATGTCGAAGAAGCCCTGGATCTGCCCGGCATGCAGGTCGAGCGTCAGCACGCGGTTGGCGCCGGCCTCGGTGATCAGGTTGGCCACCAGCTTGGCGCTGATCGGGGTGCGGGAGCCGGTTTTGCGATCCTGCCGGGAGTAGCCGAAATAGGGGATCACCGCCGTCACCCGCCGGGCGCTCGACCGCCGCAGCGCATCGAGCGTGATCAGCAGCTCCATCAGGTTGTCGTTGGCTGGGAAAGAGGTCGATTGCATGACGAACACGTCCTCGCCGCGGACGTTCTCGTGAATCTCGACGAACACCTCCATGTCGGCAAACCGGCGGATCGAGGCCTGGGTCAGCGGGATGTTCAGGCTTGCGGCCACCGCTTCGGCCAGGGGCCGATTGCTGTTGCAGGCGACGATCTTCATGGGGGCGGGATCCCGATGCGGCGGCAGTCGGGTTCTAGCGACAGTTCACCGTGTTGTCATCTGCCCGGCTTTGCATTGGGCTTGTCGTCCTCGGTGCGGGCCTTCGTGGCCTCGGGTTTCTGGCCGCGTCCGGTTGCGTTGGTGACCACCTCGTGCACGCCGCTCGAGGCCTCGTTGGCGACCACCACGGCCACCTCGCCCCAAAACTGATCGAGGGTATGCGGCGGCACCTCGTTCAACTGCACCACGCGGCCGTTCTCCTGGCCTTTCGCGTCGGTGACGATCCATTGGATCTCCACCCGGGTCGTGTCGCCGGCACCCGGCGCCGTCTTGACCTGGCCTTCGACGGTAAAGTCCGCCCCCTTTGCGGTGTCCTGCACCACGTCGCCGAGATTGGGCAGCTTGGCCGTCATCTGCCGCGTCAGGGAGAAATTGCCATCACCGGGGGCGCCGGTCACGCCCTTGAAGTAGATCACGGGGGGCCGGTTCAGCAGGCTGTGCGGATCGCTCATTTCCCGCCGGGCCTCGATGCCGTTCAGCAGGGCAATCACCTTCGGCACTTCGGCGTCCGCTGCGGCCTTCAGGGTCGCGGGCTGCCCGGCGGCCCAATCCCGCGCCGGGACGGGCGGGCCCTGGCTGGCGCCCATCGGGTGGCCGGACGGGTCCATCACCGTGTAGGTCGGCACCACGGCCCCGTCTTGCAGCTCGGCGGTGAGCACCAGACTCCAATCGCCGCGGCCGACGGCGTGCGCACTGGCCGGGAGCTCTTGCGTCACCAGCGCGTCGGCCAACGCGTTGGACCAGGCCTCGGCGGCGTTGTCCGTCAGGAGGGACGCGGTCGGCAGCGGGATTGCCAGGCGGGACGGTGGGGGTTGGGCCAGCCGCAACGCGGTCGCACCCGGCCGCCCGAGGAATGGCTGCGGCAGGTCGCCGCAACTGGCGAGCAACAGCAGCGCGCCGATCGCCAGCGTGCGGCTCATGTCACTGCAGCACACAGCCGAACAGCACCATGAGCACCATCAGGAGGAGGATGAAGAGGGGGATGTAGGGCATGCGATCGCCGAGATCTGGTGCCCGATCGGGCCGCCCCCGGCAAGGGTGCGGCGCCGATGGCTGAAGAAGCGGCGTTCATCGGCCAAGGTGTCGGCCGCGATCACACTGACGCTGGCGCCAGCGGCGCGGAGGCGTGCGGCGCAGTAGCCGGGCAGGTCGAACAGCCAGTGGCCGGGGCGGCCATCGGCGAAGAAGTGCCGATCCGCCGGGTCACGCGCCAGCACGGCGTCCCGCAGGTCGGCGGCGACCTCGTAGGAGGCGGGGCCGATGCAGGGGCCGACCGCGGCGTGGATGTCCCGGCCGCCCATCGCGGCGATGACCGCCTCCAGCACGCCAGACACCGCGCCGCGCCACCCGGCATGGGC
>CAXSEG010000141.1:0-11782 GCA_964235545.1 uncultured Acetobacteraceae bacterium | reverse complement strand
ATGCATCGGGGCCATCGCCTGCCAGGCGCATGCCGTCGCCGGCGTAGAGGATGCCGGGGAAGGCCCGGGGTGGTCCGTAGGAGGTCATGGCAAGCCTGGTTCGATGATGCGGCACCATCCGTCCACACGGACGCGCTTGCCGCCACCGACGAGTAGCACAGCCAGCCGCCGTGGTTCCATACGCCGTCGTCATCGCGCTCGCTCTCCGCCGATGCAGAGCCCGTCGAGCGTCTGACCGGTTGTGTTCAGATTGTTGTATCTGTCGCCCGTTCCTCTGCGGCGGCTCTGGGGCCAGCACGCTTTTTCAATGACTCCGGGCAGATCCAGGACCGTGCGGTTCACCGACGGGGTAGGGGAGGGGCGTCCTGTTCGCATTCGGTGGCATGGACGGCGCCAGCGCCGAGCGGGGTCTCAGGCAGGAGTTCTTGACGGCAATACGCCGGGTGCCAGCACGGTGAACTCTGGTGAATGCCGCATGGTCAGTTCCGGGCCTGGGGGCGAATAGACAGTGAGGATCCTTACCGGCTCCCAGCCCGTCGCGAACGTGGAGTGGTAGGCGCCCTTGGGAATGTGCACGCAGCTTCCCGCGCGGATGCTCCGGGTCTCCGGCTGGCCCTCGACATGCTCGATCATCATCTCCGCCTCGCCGGAGATCACGTAGATGATCTGTTCGTTGTCCGGGTGATTGTGGCGGGCATGGCCCTGGCCGGGATCAAAGAACAGGGACACGGCGCTCATGGCGGCAGGGCCGGTGATGCCGGGCTCGCACAGCACCTTGGCGGTGACCCAGGACGCCATGATCGTGTCCACCTCGTGTGGGTCCACGGCGACCGGCGGATGGGTGCGGTCAGGCATGGTCGTGCTCCTAGACCGAGAGGTCGACGTTGCGGCGGTTGGGGATGGCGAACACGCCGATGACAGCGGTGGTGAGCGCGACGAGCGTGGGGAACCAGAGCCCGAAGTAGATGTCGCCCCGCCAGGCCACCAGGGCGAAGGCGATCGCCGGGGTCAGGCCTCCGAACCAGCCGGTCCCGAGATGGTAGGGCACCGACATGCCGGTGTAGCGGATGCGGGCGGGGAAAAGCTCGATCAGCAAGGCGGCGACCGGGCCGTAGGTGAAGGCGAGCAGGAACACCAGCAGGAAGACCAGGCCGACGATGGCGGGCCGGTTCATCGCTGCCGGGTCGGCGCTGGCGGGATAGCCTGCCGCCACGATGGCGGCGGTGACGGCACCGTTGAACGCCTTGGTCCGCTCGGTGACCTCGACGGGGGACAGGCCGACGCGGTTGAACGAGGGGATGGTAGTGCCGCCGATCCGCACCTCGGCCACGGTGCCGGTTGGCGCGGCCTCGTTGCGATAGTTCACGGAGGCGGCCACCAGCCGCGCCTTGGCCAGGTCGCAGGCGGAGGTGAAGGTCTTGGTGCCGGTGGGGTTGAACTGGAACTGGCAGTCTGCCGGGTCGGCGCGTACCACGACAGGAGCCTGCCGCAGGGCGCGCTCCAGGGCCGGGTTGGCGAAATGGGTCAGCGCGGAGAAGATCGGGAACAGCGACAGCCCGGCCACGAGGATGCCTGCCAGCACCATCCACTTGCGGCCGATCCGGTCCGAGAGCGCCCCGAAGGCGACGAAGAACGGGGACGCGAGCACGATGCCGATGACCACCATGACGTTGGCCGTGACGGGATCGACCTTCAGCGTCTGGGTGAGGAAGAGCAGCACGTAGAACTGTGTCGTATACCAGATCACCCCGAACCCGGCGACGAGACCGAACAGCGCCTGCAGCGCAATCTTCGCATGCCGCCACTGGCCGAAGGTCTCCAGCAGGGGGGAGCCGGACTCCCGCCGCTCCGCCTTCATCTCCCGGAACACCGGGGACTCCGACATCGACAGCCGGATCCACAGCGACAGCCCTAGCAGCAGGATGGAGAGCAGGAACGGCACGCGCCATCCCCAGGCGGCGAAGGCCGGCTCCCCCAGGGCAAGGCGGGTGCCCAGGATCACCAGCAGGGACAGCACGAAGCCCAGCGTGCCCGTGACCTGGATCCAGGCCGTCGCCACGCCGCGCCGACCCGGAGGTGCGTGCTCGGCCACGTAGATGTTTGCTCCGCCGTATTCGCCCCCCGTTGCCAGGCCCTGCACTAGGCGCAGCGTGACCAGGATGATCGGGGCGGCGATGCCGATCGTATCGTAGCCGGGCAGCAGCCCGACCGCGAAGGTCGCGAACCCCATCAGCAGGACGGTGGCCAGGAAGGTGTACTTGCGCCCGACCCTGTCGCCGACATGCCCGAACACGACGGCCCCGAGCGGGCGCACGATGAAGCCTGCGGAGAAGGCCAGCAGCGCGAAGATCAGCCCGGTCGCCGGATCGGCCTTGGCAAAGAACTGCGCGGCGATGATCGCGGCCAGTGCTCCGTAGAGGAAGAAGTCGTACCACTCGAACACCGAGCCGAGGGCGGCGCCGACGATGACGCGCCGATGCGCCACGGTCAGGCGGTTCGGTGCGGCTGCGACGGCCGCGTCGAGGATGCCTGCGCTCATGGGTCAGACCACCTTGTCGCTGATGGATTGCGGAACCGGCACGCTTCCCTGGAAGGACGGCCGTTGCTCCATCACGTCGCTGTAGACGGAAAGGTCCGGATGCCGGCTGCGCCACGGGTACTCGGGGAAGCGCACGTCGAGGTAGCGACAGACGGTGCCGGCCGCGATGTCCGCCAGGCCGAACTGACCGCCGACGATGAAATCCTCGGTTCCGGCCCAGCGTGCCAGCGCGGCCATGCCGCCGTCGACCTTGCGCATCTGCCTTGCCTGCCATTCCGCACTCTGCTGCGCCTCGGGCCGGTGGCGCTCCCAGAACAGCAGGATGAGCGCGTCGCAGACCCCGTCGGCGACCACCTCCACCTGGCGGGCAAACAGCCGCGCATCGACGTCGTCCGGCAGCATGGGGGGAGCAGGATGTTTCGCCTCGATCCACTCGAGGATGAAGCGGGACTCGTAGACCCCGGTGCCGTCCGGCAGAACCAGCACCGGCAGCTTCTCCAGCGGGTTGTAGCGCGGCGTCTCCGTGGTGCTGTTCCAGGGAACCTCCGTCACCAGCTCAAACGGGATCGCCTTCTCGGCCAGGGCGATCCGCACCTTGCGGGCATAGGGGCTCGGAGTGGCGCTGATGAGCTTCAGCATCGGTCAGAGCCTCCCGGCATACAGACCGCCGGAACCGGCACTCTCAGCGCCGTCAAGGCTGGTCGTATGCGGTGCGAGGGAAAGACGCGGCGTCGGTTCGGGATGGCGGCGCCGTGGGCGGGCAGGAGAATGGTCCAGCGATGTCATGGCGGCACGCCTCGTCCTGGGAGCTGCCTGGGTCGCAACGGCCGCGTCGTCGTGGCCGTCTCTCCAGGAAGGCCATGCCACGCAAGCGCGATGCCACACGGCCATGCGACCGCCTCTGCCTCAGCAGGTGCGTGGTTATGACACCGGGCCGCGGTGATGCCGCCTCCACCGTCTCGGCCCTGCGGCTCGGAGTGAAGTCGTCCGGCGATGCGAGGTTCAAGCCGATCCAAACTCGTCGGCCACGCGCCTCTCCGCAGCCGAGCAAAGCTCTGCCCCCAGCTTCAGGCTCTCAGATGAGCTCAAGCCTGTGCCCCATATACCGCGAGTTGCGTCTGCAGCAATTCCAGCACCTTGTCCCTTGCCAAGTCTCGTGTTCCTTGCGCCCAACAGGCAGCCAGCGGCAGGCGACAGGAGCCAGGTGCGTCCAACGTCTTGAACGCCACGCCGGGCACTGTCATGCGCGCCGTCCAGCGCGGCACGATTGCAATGCCGATGTCCGCCGCGACGAGAGCAACGATGGTCTGCTTCTCCTCGGCGATCTGCGCCACCCTGGCCTGCAGTCCGGCCTGCGCGAACAGCGTGATCGTCAGATCGTGGCTGTGCGGGCGCGAGCGCCTTTCCGGCACGATCATCGGCAGCCCGGCGAGATCTTCGACCGTTACCCGTGCCTGTGCGGCAAGATAATGAGAGCACGACACTGCCACCACTGCGGTTTCGTGCAGCAGGTGGCGGACCTCCAGCCGTGAGTCCGGTTTCGCCGGCGGGCGGACAAAGGCGAGATCCAGCCGACCAGACAGGATCTGCGGCAGCAACCGGATCGTCTTGTCCTCAACAAGCTGAACAGCGATTTCCGGCCGCCGCTCGCGCAGATCGGGCAGCAAAAGCGGCAGCAGGCCGGCAGCGGCACTGTCGATCGCGCCAATACGAAGTATGGAGGAACTGCCGCGCCCGCTCGCCCGCAGCAGCATCACTGCCGCGTCGGCCTGGGCCAGCAGCACGCGTGCCTTGCCCAGCAACAGGGCCCCGTTTTCAGTCAGGGTGACGCTTCGGGTGGTCCGCGCAAGTAGCTGTGCGCCAAGGTCGCGTTCCAGCGTCTGGATCTGCCGTCCCAGCGTCGCGGGCAGCATGTCCAGTCGCTGTGCCGCGCGGCCAAAATGCAGTTCCTCCGCTGCGGCCACGAAGCATCGGAGCTGTCCCAGTTCCATCCCGTTCCACTGCGGCACCACGCCGCTCCCCACCGATTGTAGCAGATGTGTATATAATCGGGCGGTGTTGTTGGAAGCTTGCCGTCCCCTCTAGGCTGCGCAGCAGAGATGCGGTCCACGCATCCAGCCGCCAAGCGCGGCAGATTGGGGAAATCCGGGACATGATGGCCGATCTGGAGAGGCGCACGCTGCGCAAGGCGACGATCCGCATTGTTCCCTTCGTGATGCTGCTCTACTTCGTCTCCTTTATGGACCGCGTGAATATTGGCTTCGGTGCACTGACCATGAACCGGCAGCTCGGCCTGTCGGCCAGCCTGTTCGGCCTGGGCGCCGGGATCTTCTTCCTGGGCTACTTCCTGTTCGAGGTGCCGTCGAACCTGATCCTGCACCGGATTGGTGCCCGGATCTGGATTGCGCGAGTGATGGTCACCTGGGGGTTGGTGTCCGGCGCGACCGTCTTCATCACCGGGCCGGTCAGCTTCCTCGTGCTGCGCTTCCTGCTCGGCGTTGCGGAGGCCGGGTTCTTTCCCGGCATCATCCTCTATCTCAGCACCTGGTTCCCGGCCCGCAAGCGTGCGGAAGTGACCGCCTTGTTCATGGCGGCAGCGCCGCTCTCCACCGCAATCGGATCGCCGATCTCCGGCGCGCTACTCGGGATGCACGGCTGGCTTGGCCTGGCTGGCTGGCAATGGATGTTCCTGATCGAGGCGGTGCCGGCCGTGATTCTCGGCATCGTCGTATTTTTCTACCTGACAGACCGGCCCGAGCAGGCCAGGTGGCTGGAAGAGCCTGAGCGCGCCTGGCTGGTCGGTGCGATGGCGGCCGAGCAGGCGGCCCACTGCGGGGCCGGTGCCCGGCACGGCTCGTGGCAAGGTCTGACCGACCCCCGCGTGCTTGCGCTGTCGCTGATCTACTTCGGCACCTCGGCCGGGCTGTATACCCTCAGCATCTGGGCACCACTCATCATCAAGGAGCTGGGCCCGACAGCGCTGCAGACCGGCTTCCTTAACGCGATCCCGGCCGCGATCTCGGTGGTGGCGATGGTGCTCTGGTCCCGCCATTCGGACCGTACAGGCGAACGGACTTGGCACGTGGTGGCTGCCTGTCTGCTCGCTGCTGCCGGGCTTGCCTATGCTGGCTCGGCCACGACGCTTCCGAGCGTGCTGCTGGCGCTGACGATCGTCAACGTCGGCATCAGCGCCTCCAAGCCGCCGCTGTGGAGCATGCCGACCAATTTTCTCTCCGGCCCGGCAGCTGCATCCGGCATCGCCGCGATCAACTCGATCGGCAATCTCGGCGGCTTTGCGGGACCGGCGATGATCGGCTGGATCAAGGAACTGACCGGCAGCTACTTCGGAGGACTTTACTTCGTCGCCGCCACCCTCGTGCTCTCGGCATTGCTGACCTTGCTGCTCGCCCGTACGCAGAGCCACGCGGTCCTGGCGCCCGCGGCGCGGCCGCACCGAACCATTCCATAAACAGAAGGATATTTATCATGCGTGAGTATTCAATCGCTGCCATCCCCGCCGACGGGATCGGCCCTGAGGTCATCGACGCCGGCCTCACAGTGCTCGATGCCTTGCAGCAGCGCCTGGGCGACGTGCGGTTCAACGTGAAGAGTTTTGACTGGGGATCGGAGTACTACAAGCGGTATGGCGTCATGATGCCGGCCGACGGCCTGGCGCAACTCAAGCCATTCGACGCGATCTACTTCGGCGCGGTAGGCGCGCCTGACGTGCCGGACCACATCACGTTGTGGGGCCTGCGCCTGCCAATCTGCCAAGGCTTTGACCAGTACGCCAACGTGCGGCCGACCCGCATCCTGCCCGGCATCACTTCGCCGCTGCGCGACTGCGGCGAAGGTGACCTCGACTGGGTGATCGTGCGCGAGAACAGCGAGGGCGAGTACGCCGGCCACGGCGGGCGAGCGCATCGCGGTCACCCGGAGGAGGTCGCAACCGAGGTGGCAATCTTCACCCGCGTCGGTGTCACCCGCATCATGCGCTACGCCTTCCGCCTAGCGCAGGCCCGACCGCGCAAGTTCCTGACCGTCGTCACCAAGTCCAATGCCCAGCGCTTCGGCATGGTGATGTGGGACGAGATCGCGGAGGAGGTCTCGCACGAATTCCCGGACGTGACCTGGGACAAGATGCTGGTCGACGCGATGACCGTGCGCATGACGCTCAAGCCTGCCAGCCTCGACACCATCGTGGCCACCAACCTCCATGCTGACATCCTGTCGGACCTGGCCGGGGCGCTTGCAGGCAGCCTGGGCGTCGCACCAACCGGCAACATCGACCCGGAGCGGCGCTTTCCGTCGATGTTCGAGCCGATCCACGGCTCGGCCTTCGACATCACCGGCAAGGGCATCGCCAACCCCGTCGCCACCTTCTGGACTGCAGCCCAGATGCTGGAGCATCTGGGTGAGGCCGACGCCGCTGCTCGCCTGATGCGCGCCGTGGAACAGGTCTGCGCCGCCGGCATCATCACGCCCGACATCGGTGGCACTGCCACCACCCGGCAGGTCACCTCCGCCGTCGTCGACGCCATCCACGGTGACAACACATAGAACCAAGGACAAATCCTGTCCGAGGCATTGGACGGGGATGGCGCCACTTGTTCCTGACGATTTCTGGCAAGTGATCGAGCCTCGTCTGCCATCCGAGCGGCCGTAGCGGAAAGGCGGGCACCCGCGAGCGCCAGATCGTGCGGTGCTGGCCGGGATCCTGTTCGTGTGACGTATAGGGGCAGGGGAGGGCGGGTCGCTTGGAGTGGCGTTGGGATCGACGCGGACAGCGTGGCCCGTGTCCTTCGCTGCGGCTTGTTCCCGTCCCGGGCTCCTGGCGCTCTGTCCGCAAGGTGATTTAGCGGACGGAATGGCGCGGCACAGGCTCGAAAAATATCCGGTAGCCAAGCCGCCCACCGCACGCCGCGGCTGGTCGCCCTTTGTCGACTTGACGATGCCGACGGCGACGGGGCGGGGACGGTCTGACCTGTTGCCTGCTTGGGGCAGGCAACAGGTCGTTAGGCGGCTGTCAGTTAGGGGACGCGGTGCAGAGCTTGGTCGCTGTGGCTTGGTCGGCCGGGCTCGTCGTGAGGCCGGTCAGCACGTTGCCGTTGGTGGCGTCCCCGATCAGCGTTTGCGCCGCCGCCGCAAGCAGGAAGTGCTTGCTCACCGCTGCTTTCGCCGCAGTTGTCACGGCGCAGACATAGCCGGCATGGGTACCATAACGCTGCTCCAGGGACGGGCGCGGATCCGCCGCCGCCTGTTGCGCAGCGATAGTTTCCTGGAACGCCCAGAACGAGCCGCTCAGGCTGCACTGCTGCTCCGCGAACGGGCCGCCACTGTACTGGTTCCAGCCGCTATAGGTCCCGAGCGGCACCTGCAGCGTCACCGACTGCACGCCAACCGTTTCGTTACCGTCCGCGTTCACCGGCGGGACCAGCGCCGGCTCCACCGCCAGGATTTTCGGCGGCTGCCTCGTGATGATGCCGGTCTCGTCGTAGTAGTCGATCAGCGGGCCAAAATCATAAGCCACCGGACGGTTTAGTTCGCTGGCGCCATAAGGATAGCCGGGGATATCGGGGAAGTGCGTTTGCCGTGCGTTCGGCGTTACCAGCGTCTTGTTGGCCAGCATTGGATAGGCGTTCGGCGGCATCGGCGTGTTGTCGGTCAGGAACGCTATGAAATCCGTCTGCAGCGCCGCAAGCTGGTCACTCTCGGGATTCGGATTGCCCGGGTATTTGCAGGAGGTGGGAGACGGGGTAGCCGGGGCGGTCGGCGGAGCGGTCCAGTTGAACGCCGAAGAGTCGCTGCCGCCACCATGGGTGGTGGACGGGAAGTAGTAGCGATGCACGTTCGCCGGCAGCGGAATGTCGCTCTTGGCCGTGGTGCCGACCAGGTCGGCCGACATCTTCTCCTCGTACATCTCGTTGGAGCCGAACGTCTCCAGGATCTCCGGGCAGGTCTTGGTCATGGTGCAGCGGCTGAGAATACCGAACGGGCGGTTGTGGCGCACGGGGTCGGGATAGGGCGCCCACCAAACCGGCGCCTCGTCCGCCATCATGAACGCGTTGGTTATCACGTCGGGTAGCGCGAAGCGGACATTCATGAACAGCTGTCGCCCGTCGATTATGGGCCATGCTCCCTCGGCAACCTGCCGGTCGTCCTCGTCCTGGTTGAACCCGAGATGGATCGTGGAGCGGATGAACGCAGCTGATTGAGATGTCCCGACATCGATCACCTTCTTGACCATGCCTGCGACAGGATTGGCCGTTCCGGCCTTATCTGCGTGCGCGTGGTGCATGAACGAGATCAGATCGCGCGTCGCCGCGTAGCCGATGCCGAGCACCAGCGGGTCCTTTGCTTGGTAGACCAGTTGGTACAAGCGGTTGGGATCGAAGCCGCCGGCGCCGGTGTAGCAGACATAGAACGGTGTCAGGCCGCTGCCGACCGCGGGAGTGCCGTTGCAGTTGTACGACCACTGGCTGGGCAGGACGGTCTGCGGATCTTCGTTGTGCCCGCCGGTGATCGACTGGTGGCTGACGCTCTGCAACACCGCCTGGCTGGTATCGAACGTCGCCGGCAGATACGGCACATTGTTTGCGTATATGACCAGCTTTCCGGTATTTCCGCTGGTACCGAGTGCGACGTGGGTGTAAACTGGCCCCGTGATTGTGGACCCGTCCGGGTTGTGCGCGACCGGCACCTGGAGGACGTACTGCGACCCGTTCTTGGGACCTACGACCTGGGTGGCGGCCGTCGTACTCAGGTCGACGCAAGGATAGCCGGTCGAGCAGCCGAGACCGAGGATATCACCCTGCCAGCCGCTCTGCAGATAGACCGCGCCGGCGTCAAATGCCGCACCGGGGATCGCGTTGCCGCCGCGGTTTGGCACATCGTACCACATGCGCCCGTTCGGGGTCGCCGGCACCAGAAGCTGGAAGGTGGTGATGTATTCGACCTGCCCCTTGCGGTTGCGCGGTGCCAGATTGATGTCCTGGATGATCGAGTTATGCGGGTCCTCCGGATCGAGCGTGCCAAACGCGCGCCCGAGAAGTGCGGTGTACCCCATCGTGGTGGCGGCATTGGTATATGGCGTGCTGCTGTCGATGACGATCTCGGTGATACGCGCCTGCGCCGGCGTGAGCCCCAGCGTTCCAAGAGCAAGAATGGTGGCACCGAGAAGCTGGGCGCGGCGCTTGGGAGGCCCCCCGGAAACGCTTGGTCGCTGCGCGCATCCGCTCTGATCACGCCTGTTGCGTGCAGTCATGCCATTTCTCCCCGAAGCGTATTATTGTTAAGTAAACGTAATCTGCTTGCTTGCTTCGCGCAAGCGCCGACAGGGCCTCGAAGGTGCCGCCACAGCTTTGCCTTCTGCCCGGTACGTTAGGCGCTCTAAAGGTTCGGGAAAGCATTCCTCCCTCAACATGCGCCGGAGAGGGGCGGGGAGGACGATGCATGGGTGATGCAGACCGGATCGCGGCTGAGATTGATTTGGCATGGCTGGAGCGTGAGCAGATCAAGTACCAGAGCACGAGGGCCGTGCGACGTGGCTTATTGGCCGGCCTAGCCGAACGGCAGAACTGGCGCTGTTGCCATTGTGGCAGGCAGATGGACGGCGGGCAGCCGGGAGAGAACGCGCCCAGATTCGAGTACGTGGTCCTTCGGTCCAGGGGCGGCACTGAGGACCCGGATAATTTGGTCGCGATCTGCAGCGGCTGCAGCGTCAAGCGTGGCTTGACCGTCCGCGCCAAGCAGGGCTAGGCGCCGGAGACTGTCCGCATCCGGCGAACCAAAGCCGCTGCAAGGCGAGCGGCATCTGATGCTTGAGCGTGGCATCTGACGCACTGTCGGCCAGCCACGTCCCAGGCCCAACGATGGAAGAGAAGCCCAGCTATACGGCTGGGAGTTATCTACAGAAACCGTGGGTAAGGCCGGGACGATCCGGTCGGGGCCCTCGACGGACGAGCCACCGTGCTCCTGCTGCACCGATTACACCGCCAGCTCTGGCCAGACCGCGACCGGACTTCAGCAAGGACCGGACGACACCCTCACCGTATTTCCCGGCGGCCAGGCCGCATCTGGAACCGTCGCAGCAGCATGCCGGCACCGCCAAGTGTCCTGGTGCGAACGATGACCCTCGACGACCATCGCGAGGCGCGTTTTGCTGCTGTCCAGCGCGACTCCGGTCAGCCCGTGTGCGGCAAGGCGATACGCGCGGGCTGGACGCTTAATCTACTGGAAGGGGAGTAGGAACGCCTTGATGGCTGCCGCGATCATGGCGGCAGCTGCAACGGGTATGGATACCTTGATGGATAGCTCGATTGCCGGTGATGCGGCGGTGGTCGTGAGCTCCTGGGGAGTGCTAGACATGGTCATGGCTCCTCTGAGGTCCAGTCCGGCCCAGTCACCTCATAGGTTGAAAGACGGCCAACTTGGGGAACGTAAAGTGACCAGGGTGCTGCGTTCATAGCCTGGCGCTGCTGGCGACGCGGCTGATGGTCGCGCGGTGAACACGGAAGAGCCGGGCGACATCTGCGGCCGAGCGCCCTGCGTTCAGCATGGCGAGCACTTCGGCTTACTGCTGAGGCGAGAGCTTGGGTTGCTGGCCACCGTGGCGGCCTTGAGCGCGTGCTGAGCGCAGGCCTGCCTGGGTCCGTTCGCGGACCATGGTGCGCTCGAACTCGGCAAACGCATCCAGCATCTGCATCATCATGCGGCCCGATGCCGTTGTGCTGTCGATGTTTTCGGTGAGCGAGCGGAAGCCGGCGCGTGCCTTTTCGACTTTGTCAAGGATGAGCAGCAGGTCCTTCAGCGAGCGCGACAGGCGGTCGAGCCTCCAGACGGTGAGCACGTCGCCAGGTCCGAGCCGATCGAGCAGGCGGTGCAGTTCGGGCCAATCCCAACGACCGTCGGAGAGGCGTTCTTTGTAGATGCGGTGGCAGCCAACGGCTTCGAGCGCCTCGATCTGGAGGGCGGTGTCCTGGTCTTCGGCCTTTGACACGCGGGCATAGCCGAGCAGCCCGGGAGATGCTGCATTTTTCTGTTGCGTCTGCTTGTCTTTTGCCAACAGTTTTGTGCGACGGGCACCCCATTGTTTTTCTTGGGGTGGTTCGGGTGCCGCACTAACGATCGTTTGCGCGAGCCCCGCAGACGGTGTGGTACGCTTCGTCATGCGGCCATCTTGCCACTTGGTTCCGCAACTTGGCCGTTTTTCAGCCTATGAGGTGACTGGGCCCTTCTTACACA
>CAXSEG010000140.1:0-11795 GCA_964235545.1 uncultured Acetobacteraceae bacterium | reverse complement strand
CGGCCCCGGCCTTGGCCGCCAGGTCCTGCCCCGCCTGCTGCAGCGTGGCACCGGCGATCCCACCGGCCGCCCCGTCCAGCACGAGGCGGGGCGCGGGCGCCGCGCTGTCCGCCCGTGCCAGGATCTGCCGCAGAGCGGGCGCCGTGCCGACGATCGCCGCCATGCGGTCCGCGAGCGTCTGCTGCTCGGCCAGGTGCTCGGCCCGGGCGCCGTACCAGTCCAGCGCCGGGGCGACGGCGGCGAGCCAGACCATGGCCACCACCAGCAGAGCGAGGCCGACGGCCAGGGCCTGCCCGCGCCGGCCGGTTGGGAGCGCGCTCACGGCGCGAAGGTGGCGCGGATGGAGAACAGGTCTAGCCGGTCGCCCGCCCGCGTGACGGGCGCGTCGAACGCCGGGTCCCGCAGGTCGGGGGCGGCGGAGAGCAGGCCGATCAGCCGGGCGGCGGCAGCAGACCGGCCGGACAGCGACAGCTTGCGGTCCCGCATCGTGAAGCCGGTGAGGAAGGTGTCGTCGGGCAGCGCCGTGGTGACCGCCGCCAGGGCGCGGAGCGGGCTGCCGAGCCGCGCGGCCTCCGCGGTGAACAGGGTGGCGCCGCTCTCGTTGGCGGCCACCCGGCGGCGCAGCGCGTCGACCACCGCCACCTGGGGCCGCAGCGCCGCCACGCGCTCCTCCGCCTGCCAGATCGCCTGTTGCTGGCGGACCACGGGAACTACGGCCAGGGCCACGGCGAGCACGGCGCAAGCCCAGGCGGCGACTGCGACGGAGCGGCGGTGCGCACCGGGCTGCTGCAGCGGCAAGTGCTCGACCGTTGCGCCGGACACCACCTCGATCGCCACCGCCTGCAACCCGGCGGCCGCAAGCGCCTCCAGCCCCGCCGCCACGGCTAGGCGGGGGATCAGCAGCAGGCGGAGCAGCAGGCGCCCGCCAGCCCGGTCCCGGCTCTCGACGCGGTAGGACCAATACAGGTCGGAGGCCGCGAACGGCGTCAGGCGGTCCATCTCGTGGCTGAGCACGGCCCCCAGATCACGCTCGGCCGCGAGCGGCAGGGTGGCCGATTGTTGCAGCAAGGCCGTCGCAGGCAGGCCGATCACCACGGGGCCAGTGCCGCGCCCCCGCAGCCGGCGCACCACGCTGCCGCCGGGCTCCAGCGGGCCCAGCAATGTCTCCGTACCGCGGCGGCGCAGGCTCGCGACCAGCCCCGCCGCTTGCACCCGCACGATGACGGCATCCCGATAGCGCGTGTCGCCGAACATCCCGCTCGGCAGCAAGGCCGCTATCTGTTGCAGCCACCAGGTGAGGAGGTCGCTTAACATGCTTAGTGTTTAGACGGGCTGGGCAGCGGAACCAAACGCTTAACCGCTGGCGCGCAGGCGCTCCGTCGCGGCGATGATGTCGGGCCAGCTCCGCTTGGTGCCGGGCGCGAAATGTAGCCGGATCCGGACCAGCGGCGGGATGTCCCGCTCATTCCAGGTGGTGAGCCATTGTCCCGCGCCCCCGCTCCCCTGCCCCCCGCCTTGAGCGTGGCCCCAGTAAGCGAACTCCACCCGGTCCACCCCGTCCAGCAGCACGGAGGTCTGCGGCCCTGGGGCAGGGCCGAGGCGGACGGCATGCAACGCCGGCTGCCACCGCACCACCAGGTGGTGCCCGGCATCCACCACCAGCCCAATATCGGCCTCGCCATCCCCCATCGCCGTAGCGGCGCTGCCCAGGTCGGTCGTGAAGCCGAGGGCGGTCGCACCTCCGGTGATGTGCGGCGGGTCGGACAAGGAGCCCGGGTCCATCGCCGCCACCAGCCGGCGCAGCAGGCGGTCGACCGAGCCCATGTCGGCATGGGCCGCGATGCTGCGCGCCTGCATGTCCGCCGCCCGCTGCCCGAACTGCACCCCGCCGGCGATGCCCGCGAGCACGAAGCCGAGCACGACGAGGGCGACGAGGATCTCGAGCAGGGTGAAGCCGTGATCGCGACTAGGTCGGCTCACGGCGGCGGTGGCGGCGCAGGGGCGGTGCGCATCGTGTCCAGTTCCACGGACCGGGTCAGCCCGTCCTCCGCCCAGGACACGGAGGCACGCACGACGTAGAGCGTCAGGACCGGCGTGCCCCGGACCGCGCCCGGCACCGGCGTCGCGGTCGCCGTGGGGGTGATCCGCACGTGCCAGTGAAACCCGTTGCCCTCGTCGCCCTGACGGTCACCCGGGCTCAACGCATCTCCGATGCCGGCAGCCGCAAGGTGGGATTGGGCGCGCGATACGGCCTCGGTATAGCGGCCGGACACGGCGGCGGCGCGCAACCCGCCCAGACCGCCGCTGAACAGGGCCGCAAGCGCCAGGGCCGCGATGATGAACGCGACCAGCACCTCGAGCAGGGTGAACCCGTCCTGCCTGCCACTCCCGTCAGGATGCATTGGCGATGCTCACCCGCCCGGTCAGCCAATCGACCGTCACCCGCATCCGCACCGGACCCGCCGCCACGATCACCGCCGCCCCGCGGGAGGATCCGTCCGGCAGGAAAATGAGCGGCTGGCCCAAGCCTCTGACAGCGGCGCCGATCGCATGAGGCGCGGAACTGCCCACCTGGACCATGCCCGAGGCACCATCGATTGCGACCGTGACCGACTGGTCCGCCGCGATCGCCTGGCTGCGAGCGGCGCGCAACGTGCCCGCCAACTGGTTCGCGGCCATCCGCGCGTCCAACCCGGCACTGCGCATCGGGCCACGGGCGACGACCAGGCCCACCATCAGGCCGAGCACGGCGAGCACGACCAGCATCTCGAGCAGGGTGAAGCCACCCTCGCCACGTTGCTCGCGAGCCGTCACGCCCGGAGACGTCACGCCCGGATGAGCGTGCCGATCCCGCTCTGGAGGAACATCTCCAGCAGGCACGCATGCGGCAGCTTGCCGTCCATGATCACGGCCGCCTTCACCCCGCCCTGCACCGCGGCCACGCAGGTCTCCACCTTCGGGATCATCCCGCCGCTGATCACGCCGCTGCGGCAGTGCCGCGCCACGTCCTCCACGGTGAGTTCGGGGATGAGCTTCTTCTCGCCGTCCAGCACGCCGGGCACGTCCGTCAGCATCAGCAGGCGCTTGGCCCCGAGCGCCGCCGCGACGGCACCCGCCACCGTATCGGCGTTGATGTTGTAGGTCTGCCCGTCCTCGCCCTGCCCTACCGGCGCGATCACCGGGATCAGCCCCGAGCCGGTCAGCGCGTGGATGACGCGCACGTCGATGTGCTCGGGCTCGCCCACGAAGCCCAAATCCAGGTGGCGCTCGATCCGGCTGCCCGGGTCCTGCACGGTGCGCTGCAGCTTGCGGGCGCGGATCAGCCCGCCATCCTTGCCGCAGATCCCCACGGCCATCGCGCCGGCCTGGTTGATCAGCCCCGCCACGTGTTTGTTGACGGTGCCCGCCAGCACCATCTCCACCACCTCCACCATCGCCGCGTCCGTCACGCGCAATCCGTCGATGAAGGTGGATTGGATGGCCAGCCGCTTGAGCATGGCGTTGATCTGCGGCCCGCCGCCATGGACGATGACCGGGTTGATGCCGACCTGCTTCAGCAGCGCGATATCCCGACCGAAGCTGTCGGCCAGATGCTGCTCCGCCATGGCGTGCCCGCCGTATTTCACCACCACGGTCGCCCCGGCGTAGCG
Organism: uncultured Acetobacteraceae bacterium; assembly: GCA_964235545.1. Lineage (GTDB taxonomy): Bacteria > Pseudomonadota > Alphaproteobacteria > Acetobacterales > Acetobacteraceae > LMUY01. The sequence goes on along the minus strand of CAXSEG010000140.1, from coordinate 8,145 downwards.
GCGCAGATAGGGCAACGCATGCGCCAGGATTCGCGCCTGTTCGGCCGGGTCGGCTTGGATGTACTCTTCGACAGGGCTTTCCATGCGAGGTAGCTAAAGACGCGGAGGCATCGCGGTCAACTTCCGTTAGGATGAGGCATGGACACTACCGCGTCTCTTTTCCACGGACTTTCCGCTTTTCCCATAACGCCCGCCGACGAGACGGGACGTGTCGACACGGACGCCCTCGCCACGTTGCTCGCGCGGCTCCGTGCAGCCGGCGTGGATTCGGTCGGGCTCCTGGGCAGCACGGGAACGTATGCGTATCTGACGCGGGGAGAGAGACGGCGCGCCATCGATACCGCGGCCGAGGCGCTGGGTGGCGACGTTCCGATCATCGTCGGCATCGGCGCCCTCCGGACGGACGACGCCAGAACCCTGGCGCAAGATGCCCAGATAGCGGGAGCCAGCGGGTTGCTGCTGGCACCGGTCTCCTATACGCCGCTGACCGAGGAGGAGGTGTTCCAGCACTTCTCAGCTGTGGCGTGCGCGTCCGAGTTGCCGCTCTGCATCTACAACAACCCGAGCACCACGCATTTCAGCTTCAGCGACGCACTCATCGCGCGCTTGGCCGGGGTCGCGCGGATCTGCGCCGTGAAGAATCCGGCGCCACCGCCGGAGGAAGCCAAGGCAGCGATTGCGGCCTTGCGCGCAAAGCTGCCGGACCGGTTCGCCGTCGGGCACAGCGGCGACTGGCATGCGCCGCGTGCGGTGCTCGCCGGCGGGGTCGCCTGGTACAGCGTCGTCGGAGGCCTGCTGCCCCGGCCTGCAATGGCCTTGATGCGCGCCGCGCAGCAGGGAGACGCGGCAGAGGTGCGCAGGCTGGATGCGAGCCTCGCTTCGTTATGGGCGCTCTTCAAGCAGCATGGCAGCGTGCGGGTGGTCTACGCGGCGGCGAACCTGATGGGGCTGACCGACAAGCAGCCGCCCCGCCCGATCCTCCCGTTGAGAGCGGCCGATCGGGCACAGATCGAGCGCGCGCTGGCGGAGGTGGGTGCATAACTCGAAGGTTTGGCGGATATCGTTATCCCGCCAGCGCTGCTAGGCTAGCCCGCAACTCCTCAATCCCGGTGCCCTTGCTGCTGCTCGTCACCGCGATGTCCGGGTAGGCCGCGCCGTGCTTGCGGGTCAGTGCCAGCACCTCCGCCTGCTTGGCCTCCAGCGCGCGGGGCTTCACGTCATCCGCCTTGGTCAGCACGCACTGATAGGTCACGGCGGCGCGGTCCAACAGGTCCATCACCGTCGTATCGGACGCCTTGATCTCGATCCGCGCATCCAGCAGCAGCAGCACCCGGCTCAGCGTCGGCCGGCCGCGCAGGTAGTCGAACATCAGCCCCTGCCAATCCTCCTTCACCGACTTCGACGCCTGGGCGTAGCCGTAGCCGGGCATGTCCACCAACACGAGGCGGCCACCCAGGTCAAAGAAGTTGAGCTGCCGCGTGCGTCCCGGCGTGTGCGAGGCGCGGGCCAACGCATGGTGGCCCACTAGCGCGTTGATTAGCGAGGATTTGCCCACGTTGGAGCGGCCGGCAAACGCCAACTCCGTCCGCCCGGGAGGCGGCAACTGGTCCAGGCGCTGGGCGGCGAAGAAAAACTTGCACGGGGCGGCGAACAGCAGCCGCCCCGCTTCGAGGTCTAGCTCTTCACCTGTTGCCGCTTGGATGGACGGGGCAGCGCCGGCATCGTCGCGGTCGTCCCCGTGCCGATCCTCGTCCGCCGCATGATCAGCCATTGTTGGCAGATGGTAAGGGTATTGTTCCAGCTCCAGTAGATCAGCAGCCCGGCAGGGAACCGGCCCATCATGAACATGAAAATCAGCGGCATGAACTTGAACAGACGTGCCTGCATCGGGTCCGGCGGCGGCGGGTTCAGCTGCTGTTGCGCATACATGGTGGCACCCATGATCAGCGTCCACGCCGACAGATGCAGGAAGGGCGCCAGCGTCGTCGGGTCCCACGGGATCAGGCCGAACAGGTTGAACAGGTTGGTCGGGTCGAGCGCCGACAGATCGTGGATCCAGCCGAAGAACGGCGCGTGCCGCATCTCGATAGTGACAAAGATCACCTTATAGAGTGAGAAGAACACCGGAATCTGCACCAGCATCGGCAGGCAACCGCTGGCCGGGTTCACTTTCTCAGACTTGTACAGCCCCATCATTGCCGATTGAAGCTTGGTAGGCTCGTCCTTGTACTGCTCGCGCAAGGCCGTCATCTTCGGCCCGAGCAGCTTCATCTTGCTCATCGAACGGTAGGATTTGTTGGCCAGCGGGAAGAACAGCGCCTTGGCGAACACGGTGAACACCATGATCGCCAGGCCGAAATTGCCCAGCACGCCGTTCAACCAGTCCAGCGCGTAGAAGATCGGCTTGGTGATGATGAAGAACCATCCCCAGTCCACGGCATACGAGAAGAACGGCACCTTGCCCTGGCTCTCATACAAGGCCAGCAGATGCACCTCCTTGGCACCCGCGAACGCGCGGGAGGTGGTGTCCACGGACGCGCCGGGTGCGACGACCAAGGCGTCCGTGCCGCTGTAGTCAGCCGCGAAATGGTCCGGGTTGCTGCCTGCCTTGGTGTGCAGGAAGCGGGCGGTGATAGCCATGTCCTGGTCCGGGATGACGGCGGTCAGCCAGTATTTGTCGGTGAAGCCAACCCAGCCGCCCTTGGATTGTTCCGTCTTGCCGACGCCGCTCTGCTTCACCGCCTGCGTCTTCAGCTCCGCATAGCTCGTACGATCCTCCACGTGCTCGTTCAGGACCGCGAGCGGGCCCTCGTGCAGGATGTAGTAGCCGGCGGTCTCCGGCATGTAGTTGCGGTGCACGCGCGCGAATGGGTGCAGGGATACGGGCGCACCAGTGGTGTTGGTGACACCTTGGGTGACGGTGAACATGTAGTCACCATCGACGGCGTATTTCGTGGTGAACACCAACCCGGCGCCGTTGTCCCAGCTCAGCGTGACCGGGGCGGCCTGGGTGAGCGACGGGGCGGACGGCGTCCAGGCCGTCGTCTCGTCCGGCAGCTTCACACCGGGCGTGTCGCTGGTCCAGCCATATTGGATGTAGTTCGGCTCGGGATCGCTCTGCGGCTCCAGCACGCGCACCAGCGGCGAATTGAGGCTCAGCTCCTCGTGGTAGTCGCGCAGCACGAGGTCATCCAGCACGCCGCCGCGCAGACTGATGGTCCCGCTCACCCGGCCGGCATTGACGGGGATACGCGGTACATCCTTGGGCGGCGGCACCGCTTCCGGCTCCGTGCCGGGGAAGGCCGGGTCCGGGCTGCGGTTCGCGGCCTCCGCGGTGGGTTTGTTGACCGAGGTCGCGGTCTCCTGACTGACGGGGCGAAGCGTCGATTTCGGCATCAGCAGGTTGAAGCCGAGCAGGATCGCGATGGAGACCGCGATGGCGACGATCAGGCGTTTCTGGTCCATGCGAAACGGTCAGCTCTCAGGATGAGGGGCGGGCGGGACGGGGTCGAACCCGCCCTCGTTCCAAGGATTGCATCGCAGCACGCGCCGGGCGGCGAGCGCCGTGCCACGCAGGGCGCCGTGGGTACGCAGGGCTTCGAGCGCGTAGTCGCTGCAACCAGGGTGGAAACGGCAATTGACGCCAAGCAGCGGCCGGATGGTCCATTGATAGGCAGTGACGGCCCCGCCGAGCACGGCAGCGGCCGGCCTCACGAAACGCCAACCTTGTCCAGCGCACGCCACAAATCGTCCATCAGGACGGGGAAGGGGCGGCCCCGTGTCCCGTCGCGGCCGATCACCACCAGGTCGACACCGGTCACCGGCCGCTCGCGCAGCAACAGGCGGGCAGCCTCCTTCAGGCGGCGGCGGGTGCGGTTGCGGATCACGGCGTTGCCGACCTTCTTCGGCACGGTGAACCCCAACCGGGCGGGCCCAGCAAGTGCATCATCGGATATCTGGTGGGCAAGGGCCTGAAGGACCAGCCCGGGCAGGGCAGCTTTCCGGCCCGCCTTGGCGACGCGCAAGAACTCGGCCCGCCGCTTCAGCCGCACCGGAGCCGCCGCCTGGCCCGGCGCCATGGCCGTGTTACGCCGAGAGCTTCTTGCGGCCGATCCGGCGCCGGTTGGCGATGACCTTGCGGCCGCCGACGGTCGCCATGCGGGCGCGGAACCCGTGCCGGTGCTTGCGTACCAGCTTCGATGGTTGATAGGTACGCTTCACGGCGGGTCTCTCCAACACAAAAGCGGCGCATGTCTGCGTGCGCCGGCGGGGGCACGCGCTCGCGCGGGGCCCTGCTCAACGCGCGGCTTATAGGCGAGCGCGTGCCCGGCCGTCAATCGAACCGATCAGGCCGCGGGGCCCCTGCCACGCACCAGCCCTTTGCTATATGACCATGGTGCCCGGCCACTCGTGAGGACCCAAACTGTCAGCCAGTTTCTCCCCCGCCCTGCGGGAGCGTGCCGGAAAGACGGGCCTCTGGTTCGCCCTGTTCGCCGTCCTCGTGTTCTGCGGCGAGGGTCTGGGCTATGCCGCCTGCCTGCTCAGCCACGTCGTGCCGCCGAGTGCCACCGCACTTGGGGCGTTCGCTGGCGTCGCGGCCGTGATCGGGGGGGTCGCGGCCGTGCTGCTGAGTTGGCTGCTGCTCGACACGCACCAGCAGATGGCGCTCGAGCTGCAGGACTTGCGCCAGTGCGTGGCCGCGCGCCAGGACGCGGAGCAGCTGCTGGCCAGCCGGATGGAACAGCAACGGCGCCTACGGCACGATTTACGCGGCGCGCTCTCCCCAGCCCTACTAATGGCGGACCGGTTGGTCAGCCACGATGACCCGCGGGTGCGCCGGGCGGGGGAGATCATGGTGAAGTCCGTCGACCGCGCCTCCTTCCTGCTGGCCGACCCGGCGGAGGTTAGTCCTCCCGCCGATCCTTGAACTTCCCCAAGCGGAGGCTAGTCCTCCCGCCGGTCCTTGAATTCGACATCGCGGTGCACGTAGGCGCTCATCAGGATGCCGAACCCGAGCATCACCGTGAGCGAGGCGGACCCGCCGTAGGAGACGAGCGGCATCGGCACGCCACCGACCGGGATGGCGCCCGTGACCATGGCGATGTTCACCGCGACATAGAGAAAGAAGTTTACCGCGATGCCGAGCGAGACCAAGCGCCCGAATTGGTGCCGGCAACGCAGCGCCATCGCCATCGCGCCCAGCACGATAAGCAGCAGCAGCCCCATGATCGCCAGGCAGCCGACGAAGCCGAACTCCTCGGCCAGCATGGTGAAGATGAAGTCGGTCTGCTTCTCCGGCAGGAAATTCAGGTGGCCCTGCGTGCCCTGCAGGAAACCCTTGCCCCACAACCCGCCCGAGCCGAGCGCGATCTTGGATTGCTGGATGTTGTAGCCGGCGCCGAGCGGGTCGCTCTCCGGGTTGAAGAACGTCTCGATCCGGGCCTTCTGGTAATCATGCAGGTAGCCGTAGGCGATGCGGGCGGCGAACGGAATGGGGGCAACCACCAGCACCATCTTCCACCACCGCACCCCGGCGGCGAGGAACACGGCGCCGCCCACCAGCGCCGTGATGACGGCGGTGCCCAGGTTCGGCTCCTTCAGGATCAGCGCCACCGGCGCGCCGACGGCTAGAGCGGGCGGGATCAGAAACAGCGGGTTGCCCATCCGCTCCCACGTCGCGCGGTGGAACCAGGCGGCCAATGCCACGATCAGCGCGATCTTCATCAGCTCGGACGGCTGCAGCTGCGTGCCGCCGACCTCGATCCAGCGCTGCGCCCCCTTGCCGACATGCCCCACGCGAAGCACCAGCGCGAGCAGTGCCAGCGAGAGGGCGTAGAACGGCCAGGCCAGACGCTCGATGAACCGGATGTCCACCAGGGCGATGCACAGCATCATCACCAGCCCGAAGGCGAAGCGGATCGCCTGCTTGGACGCATAGGGCTCCGGTGAGCCACCGGCTGCGGAATACAGCGCCGCATAGCCCACGCCGGCGAGGCAGCAGATCAGCAGCACGTAGGTCCAAGAGATCTGGAACAGTTTGGTGGTCAGGCCGAAGGACGGTTCCGCCCGGATCAAGCGGCGCTCGTTGATCATGGCACAGAAAGTCCTCCTCCCCTTGTGGGAGGGGTGACGCCCGCACGCGGCTGGGTGCGCGTGGCACCCCTCCCTCCGCCCTCCGCCGCCTTTCCACGGGCTGAAGAAGCTCGCGGAACCTCTGGCAGCTCCGCCCCCTCCCGCAAGGGGAGGGGGAGGTAGAATACCCTCACGTCCGATCCGCCAGCTTCTGCCCCTGCGGCTCCACCCGGTTCACCGGGTCCCGCGTCAGCACGTCCACCATGATCTCCCGCGCCAGCGGGGCTGCGGCGGAGGCACCGGCATTGCCGTGCTCGATCACCAAGCTAACCGCATAGCGGGGCGAATCGTACGGGGCGAAGGCCACGAACAGCGCGTGCGGCCGGTACTCCCAAGGCAGGTTCTCGGACTTGAAGTGCCCGCTCTCCCGCAACTCGCGCGACACGTGGCGCACCTGGCTCGATCCCGTCTTCCCTGCCAGCTGCATGCCCGGCATCCCCAGCCGCGCCAGCGGTGCCGTCCCGCCCGGCTCGTTCACCACGGCGAACATACCCTCCCGGCACAGCTGCAAATGCCGCTCGGACAGGTTCATGCTCGGCCAGTCGCCCGGCGCGTTGCCCGGCTGGGACACCCCGCCCAGCGTGCGCGTCAGATGCGGCTGCACCGCCCGCCCGGTCGCCACGCGGGAGACGTAGGTGCACAGCGCGAGCGGCGTCACCTCCACGTAACCCTGGCCGATGCCCGCGTTCACCGTGTCGCCGATCCCCCAGGGGTGGCCATGCCCCAGACGCCAGGCCCGGGTCGGCATCAGCCCGCGTCGCGCGCCCGGCAGCTCGATGTCCAGGTCCACGCCGATGCCGAACCGGTTGGCCATCGCCGCCAGCCGGTCGATGCCCACGCGCCGGGCTAGTTCGAAGAAGAACACATCGCACGAGTTCTTCAGCCCGCCGCGCACATCCAGCGAGCCGTGCCCGTACTTGCTCCAGCAGTGAAACCGGGTGTCGCCCACGTCGATGTAGCCCGGGCAGTTGATGCGGTCGCCCGGCCCAATCACCTTGTTGTCCAGCCCCGCCATCGCAACCGCCATCTTGAAGGTGGACCCCGGCGGATACACGCCGGCGGTCGCCTTGTTGATCAGCGGCGCCTTGCGGTTGTTGGTCCACTCCACCCACTGCGCCTGCGACACGCCGGAGTTGAACAGGCTCGGGTCGAAGGAGGGCGTGGTGGTCATCGCCAGCACCTCCCCGTTGCGGCAATCCATCACCACGGCGGACGCACTCTGGTCACCCAGCCGGGCCAGCACCTGCTTCTGCAGCGCGAGGTCGATAGTCAGTCCCAGATCCTGGCCCTGCGTGCCCTCCTGCCGGTCCAGCTCGCGGATCACGCGGCCGACGGCGTTCACCTCCATCTGCACCGCTCCTGCCCGGCCGCGCAGCTTGAGGTCGTGGAACTTCTCCACGCCAGCCCGGCCGACGCGGATGCCGGGCAAGGCGAGCAACGGGTCCTCCCCCATATCCGCCTCGGAGGGCGGCGCCACGTAGCCCACCACATGGGCCAGCGTCGGGCCCTCGGGATACAGGCGGGAGGTGCCGACATCGACCAGGATGCCGGGCAGGTCGGGCGCGTTCACCTCGATGGCCGCCATCTCGTCCCAGGTCAGGAACTCGCGCACCACCAGCGGGATGAACCGGCGGCGATGATGCATCTCACGGTCGATGCGGGCGCGCTCGTGGTCCTCCAGCTTGATGACGCGGCCGAAGGCGTCGAGCGTGGCGCCGACATCGGCCGTCTCCTCCACCATCAGCAGGGCGCGCCAGTTCAGCTTGTTGCCGCCGACGATCACGCCGAACCGGTCCAGGATGCGGCCACGCGGCGGGGCGATCAGCCGGGCGCTGATACGGTTGCTCTCCGCCAGGGTGGCGTAGCGGGCCCCCTGGGTCACCTGCACCTGATACAGCTTGGCCGCCAGCACGCCCAGGATGCCGATCTGCCCGGCACCCAACAACAGGGCGCGGCGCGTGAACACGCCGGTGATGCGGCTTTCTTTCTTCATCGGCTCAAGATCCCGCTTTC
>CAXSEG010000139.1:0-11903 GCA_964235545.1 uncultured Acetobacteraceae bacterium | reverse complement strand
GCTCGGACCAGTCGAGCCGGGGCGTGAACGCCGGGTCGGCGGCGTAATCGGGCGGGTAGCGGAACAGGCTGCGGTCGTCCATGCGCGGCGCGCGCACCACGCGGCCCGGGTTGAGCGTGCCGGCCGGGTCGAACGCGTCCTTCACCGCCTCGAACGCGCGCACCACGCGGGGGCCGAACATGCTCTCGTGGAACTCGGAACGCACGATGCCGTCGCCGTGCTCGCCGCTGTGGCTGCCCTTGTACTCGCGCACCAGGGCGAAGCACTCCTCCGCGATGGCGCGCATGGTGCGGACATCCGCCGCGTGCTTCATGTTCAGCACGGGGCGGACATGCAGGCAGCCGACGCTGGCGTGGGCGTACCAGGTGCCCTTGGTGCCATGCCGGGCAAACACGTCGTTCAGCCGCTCGGTGTAATCCGCCAAGTCGTCCAGGCCAACGGCGCAATCTTCAATGAATGAAACGGGTTTGCCGTCGCCCTTCATGGACATCATGATGTTGAGCCCGGCCTCGCGCACCTCGGCGATGTCCGCCTGGAACGCCGGGTTGGTGGCGCGGATGACGGCGCCGGGGTGGCCGAGATCGGCCATGGCGCCGTCCAGCTCGGCCAGCTTGGCGAGCAACTGCGCGTCCTCGTGGCCGTGGAACTCGACCAGGAGCAGGCTGTCCGGCTCGCCCATCAGCATCTTGTCGATGGTCTTGCGGTAGATCGGGATACCGCGGCCGAGGTCGATCATAGTGCGGTCGACCAGTTCCACGCCGTCAGGATCGAGGGCGACGAGGTGGCGGCTGGCCTCCATGGCGGCGCGGAAGGTGGGGAACTGGCAGATGCCGACCATCTTGCGCGGCAGGAGGGGTTGCAGCTGCAACTCCAGCGCGGCGGAGAAGGCGAGGGTGCCTTCGCTGCCGACTAGCAGTCTAGCGAGGGTCTCACGGCCTTCGTGGCGGGCGCGCGGGGTGAGGACCTCGATATTGTAGCCGCCGACCCGGCGTAGCTGGTGCGGGAAGCGGGCGGCGATCTCGTCGGCTTCGGCGGCTCCCAGGGCGCGCAGGCGCTGGATGAGGGCGGCGATGGGCGCGGGCATCTCGCCGAGATTGCCGGGCACGGCGCCGAAGCGGTGCTGGGTGCCGTCGGCCAGGATGGCGTCGATGGCGCGGACGTTGTCAGCCATGAGGCCGTAGCGGATGGATTTGGCACCGCAGGAATTGTTGGCGGCCATGCCGCCGATGGTGCAGCGCGCTTGGGTGGAGGGGTCCACGGGGAAGAACAGCTTGTGCGGCTTGAGCGCGGCGTTGAGGTGGGCGAGGACGATGCCGGGCTGCACGGTGGCAGTGCGGGCGACCGAGTCAATGCTTAGGATGCTGCGCAAATGCTTGGTGCAGTCGAGCACGATGGCGCGGTTGACGGTCTGGCCGCACTGGCTGGTGCCGCCGCCGCGGGGCAGTACGGGCACGCCGCCGTCGCGCGCCAGGGCGAGCACGCTCTGCACGTCGGCGATGGTCTTGGGCACGACGACGGCAAGCGGCTGGACCTGGTAGATCGAGGCGTCCGTGGCGTAGCGGCCGCGGTCCCCGGCGCCGAGCAGGACAGCGCCCTGGACCTCGCGGCGGAGCCTTGTGGCGAGGGCGGTGTCAAGCATCGGCGGGGATCCGTGTTTGGGCGGCGGTGAAATGATTGTCCGGGCGCGTGGCGAAGGCAGAGGGTAGGCCGACCAGCATCACGCCCATGGTGCTGATGTTACGCCGGACGATGCTGGTCAACGGAGACTTCCTCTTTCTTCTTCTCCCCCTCCCTCGGGAGAGGGCCAGGGTGAGAGGGGTGGCACATTGTTGACGGTGTGCGTTTGGCTCGGCCTTCGCCCCGCCCTCCGCTGCCTTTCCGTGAAGGACGGAAGAGGAAGCTTTTCTCGTGGGTTCAGGCGGCTTTGGCTGCGGCTACGGGGCGGCGGCCGGCGAGGACGTCCATGGCGGCAGCGGTGCCGCCTTCGCGGTGGGGAACGTTGGCTTCGTGCAGGCCCATCTCCACACCGGCGAGGGTGCCCATCAGCATCAGGTCGTTAAAATCACCGAGATGGCCGATGCGGAAGACGCGGCCCTTCAGCTTGGCGAGCCCGGTTCCGAGCGACATGTCGTAGCGATCCAGCACGACCTGGCGGAAATGGTCGGCGTCGTGGCCTTCGGGCATCAGGACGGCGGTGAGCACGGGGGAGTGGTCGCGCTCGTCCCGGCAGAGGATCTCGAGGCCCCAGGCGCGGACGGCGGCGCGGGTGGCGGCGGCGTGGCGGGCGTGACGGCCGAAGACGTTGTCCAGCCCTTCCTCCTCCAGCATGGCGAGTGCCTCGCGCAGGCCGTAGAGCAGGTTGGTGGAGGGGGTATAGGGGAAGAAGCCGGCGGCGTTGGGGCCGATCATCTCCTGCCAGTCCCAGTAGGAGCGGGGCATCCCGCCGGTCTTGGCGGCGGCTAGGGCCTTTTGGCTGATGGCGTTGAAGCCCAGGCCCGGCGGCAGCATCAGGCCCTTTTGCGAGCAGGCCACGGTCACGTCGACGCCCCAGGCATCGTGCTTGTAGTCGACCGAGCCGAGGGAGGAGATGGTGTCCACCATCAGCAGGGCTGGGTGGCCGGTGCGGTCCAGCGCCTCGCGCACCGGGGGAATGCGGCTGGTGACGCCGGTGGAGGTCTCGTTGTGGACGACCATGACGGCCTTGATGGCGTGGCCGGTGTCTGCGCGCAGCTTCTCCTCGATCACGGCGGCGTCGACACCGTGGCGCCAGTCGCCGGGGATAAGGTCCACCACCAGGTGCAGGCGCTTGGCCATGGCGTGCCAGAGGCTGGCGAAATGGCCGGTTTCCACCATGATCACGTGGTCTCCGGGGGAAAGCGTGTTGACGATCGCGGCTTCCCAGGCGCCGGTGCCGCTGCCGGGGAAGATCACCACGGGGCCGCTGGTCTGGAACACGCGCTGGCAGCCCTCAAGCACGGTGCGGCCGAGCTTGGCGAAGCCGGGGCCGCGGTGGTCCATGGTCGGCATGTCGATGGCGCGCAGCACGCGGTCCGGCACGTTGCTGGGGCCGGGAATCTGCAGAAAGTGCCGGCCAGCCTTATGGGCCGTGTTCTTGATGGACATGGCCGCCCCCGGAAACTGAATGCAAACGGCTTTTGCCATGCCAAGCCTGTTTGGATCAACGGACAAATTGAATGCAGACGGCGCCTTCCCGTTCACGCCGCCGCGCGCTATGGCTTGCCATGGCTGCAAGCCGACCGATCCTCACTTTTCCCGCCTTCGAGTTCCGCGCGCCGAACCTGCACCAAGCGATCCGGTTGCTGAGCGCCTGTGCGCTCTCTTTCGGCGTGGTGACACTGGTCGGCATACCGGAGGGGTATTGGTCGCTGATCACCGCCATCGTGGTGATGCAGCCGGATCTGAGCCACACGCTGAGCGCCGGACGGGACCGGGTGCTCGCGACCCTGCTGGGCGCGGCGGTGGGCATCGGGTTGATCGGCCTGCGCCAGGCCGGCCTGCCCAACATGCCGCTGTTCGTGGCGGGGCTGGTGCCGCTCGCCTGCGTCACCGCGGTGTGGCCGGCAATGCGGCTGTCCTGCACCACGCTGGTGGTCGTGCTGCTGATCCCGGCCGACGGCGACCCATTCGCGCGGCCGTTGTTCCGCGTGCTGGACATCCTGATTGGGGCGCTGGCCTGCATCGCCGTCGCCATGCTGATCTATCCTGGCGAGAACCGGCCTGGCGAGAACCGGAGCACCCGGCCCTGACTGCGCCCGCGCCGAACGTGCTGGCGTTCCCGAGCCGCACGCTGCATGGCGACCTGCTGGCCGGGCTGCGGGAGATGATCAACCAGGGAGACCTGGTGCCCGGCGCGCGGGTGCCGGAGCGGGCGTTGTGCGAGCGCTTCGGTGTGTCCCGCACGCCGCTGCGTGAGGCGTTGAAGGTGCTGGCGGCGGAGGGCCTGGTGGAGTTGCGGCCGAACCGGGGGGCGCGGATCGCGACGCTGGGGGACGAGCACCTGACGCACCTGTTCGAGGTGATCGCGGCGCTGGAGGCGGAGGGGGGGCGGCTGGCCTGCGCACGCATCACGCCGGACGCGGTGGCGGAGGTGCAGGGGCTGCATTACCGCATGCACGCGCATTATCTGCGGCGGGAGCTGGCGCCGTACTTCGCGCTGAACCAGGCAATCCACGCGGCGATCCTGGATGCGGCGGGCAACCCCGTGCTGTCGGCGACCTATCACAGCCTTGCCGGCCGGATCACCCGGGCGCGCTACATGTCCAACCGAATGCGGCCGGACCGGTGGCAGACGGCGATGGACGAGCACCAGGCGATCCTGGCGGCTCTGGTGCGGCGGGACGGGGACGCGCTGGGCCCGTTGCTGGCCCGGCACCTGCACAACAAGCGGGACATCGTGATCGAGGCGCTGGCGGGGGCCGTGCCGCCGGGCGGGGCATGATCCGCTGGGTGCTGCTGTGGCTGCTGCTGGCGGGGACGGCGCAGGCGCAGCAAGGGGGCACGCTGCATCTGCTGGCGAGCACGGGGGCGGGGAGCATCGACCCGCAGATCAACTACACCGGGCAATACTGGCAGCTGTTCGCCGTGGTCTACGACGGGCTGGTCGGGTTCCGCCGGGTGCCGGGTTCGGCGGGGCTGGCGCTGGTGGGGGACCTGGCGGACACGGTGCCGGAGCCGTCGGACGATGGGCTGCTGTATGTGTTCCACATGCGGCCGGAGGTACGGTTCTCGGACGGCGTCCCGGTGCGGCCATCGGACGCAGCCGCGTCGTTCCGGCGCATCTTCCGGATCGTGGGGCCGACTGCCGGGAGTTTTTATGCCGGGATCGAGGGGGCGGAGGCGTGCCTGCGCGTGCCGGTGGATTGCGTGCTGCCGGGGGTGGTGGCCGATGACGCGGCGGGCACGCTGAGCATCCGGCTGACCCGGCGGGACCCGGATTTCCTGCTCAAGCTGGCGTTGCCGCATGCCAGCGTGCTGCCGGCGCGGGCGCCAAGCCAAGACGCCGGCAGCACGCCGTTGCTCGGGACGGGGCCCTACCGAATCGCGTGGTATGACCCGGCGACCGGTATTCGGCTCGAACGCAACCCGATGTTCCAGGTTTGGGATGCGGAGGCGCAGCCGCCGGGCAACCCGGACGCAATCGAATACCGGTTCGGGCTGGAGGACGAGGCGGAGGTGACGCAGGTGGAGAACGGCCAGGCGGACTGGATGTTCGAGAACCCGCCGCTGGACCGCCTGGGGGAGTTAGGCGCGGACTATGCCGGCCAGGTGCACATCAATCCGGCGCTCGCTTTGTGGTTCCTGCCGATGAACCTGCACGAGCGGCCGTTCGACGATGTACGAGTGCGGCGGGCGGTGAACATGGCGGTGGACCGGGACGCCGTGGTGACGCTGTTCGGGGGTCCGCGATTGGCGACACCGTCCTGCCAGATCCTGCCGCCGGGCCTGCCGGGCTATGCGCCGTATTGCCCGTTCCCGCACGACATGGCGGCGGCGCGGGCGCTGGTGCAGGAGAGCGGGACGGCGGGGATGCGGGTGGTGCTGGTGATCGACACGTCCGCGGTGCAGCGGGCGATCGGCACCTACGTGCTGAGCGTGCTGCGCGATCTGGGGTTCGAGGCGCGGCTGCGGGTGCTGTCCGGCAATCTGCAGTTCACCTACATCCAGAACACGGCCAACCACGTGCAGATCAGCCTGACGCCGTGGTATGCGGATTACCCGGGTGCGACCGATTTCCTGCCGCTGCTGTTTGGCTGCGCGTCCTTCCATCCGGGGAGCGACGGCTCGATCAATTTCAGCGGGCTGTGCGATCCGGCGTTGGATGCGCGGATGCAGGCGGTGGCGGATCGCGGGGACCCGGCGGGGTGGGCGGCAATCGACCGGGAGGTGACGGACCGGGCGGCGTATGCGGTGCTGTTCACCCCGCGGTATCTGGACGTGACGTCCCGCCGGGTGGCGGAGTTTTTTTATCACGAGCAGTATCATTGGCTGCTGGCGCAGGCGCGGGTGCGGTGAGCTGGAAAGCCTCCCGGTCACATTCCTGGACGGGGAGGATAGCAGAGCATTTCGGGTGTCCGGACTATTCCGGGCTGGCGTGCGCCTCCGGGGTTCGATCTCTGGCGCGGCTGGTTGGGGTGCTGGCAGCCCACCCTACACGAACCTGTATCCGTGGCGTGCAGGGACGAGGCGGCGACGCCGTTCAGGACGATGTCGGCGCCGCCGCCGAGTTGGACGACGGTGCTGCTGCCGCCGGCGCCGAACAGCTGGAGTGCAGCGAAATTGAGAGGGAATTGGTTTAGGCGGCCAGGCCGGCGCGGTCGGCGGGTCGGCCGAGGATGGCCTGGTAGAGGGATGTGATCTCGTCCGAAACCGCCATGCTGGCTCCCGACTGGTGTTGTTTGGCGGGCTGGACGCTATACGAGTCCGGGCTCGGGACAAGGGATATGCGTTCAGGATGCCGGGTCGCAGGCGAGAGGGTTGGGGCGGCGTGGCGGGGCCGCTGGGCGGGCTGCTGCTGATCGCGCTGGCGTGCCTGGCGGTGCCGCTGTGGGCGGGGGGCCGCGATCCGTTCCGCTCCGATATCGGGGGTAGCGTCGTGCGGGATGGCCGGGCGGTGGCGGTGCTGGCGCAGAACACCACCGGGCTGGGCCTGGGCGCTACGCCGGTCGGGCCGGCCTGGTCGCTGGCCTATCCACTGGGGGCGGACGGGCAGGGGCGGGATATCGCGGCGCGGCTGCTGTATGGCGGGCGGACGTCGCTGACGATCGCCGGGTCGGCGGCGGCGCTGTCGCTGGCGCTGGCGGCACTGGTGGGTGTGCTGGCGGGGGCGGCGGGCGGCGCGGTGGACGCCGTGCTGCGGTGGCTGCTGGACCTGCTATGGGCGTTTCCCGTGTTCCTGCTGGCGATCTCGCTCTCCGCGGTGCTGGCCGCGTCCGGATTGCGGCTCGGCCCGGTGACGATCGAGGCGGATAACCCGGCGCTCACGGTGGCGATCCTCGGCCTGGTGTTCGTGCCATACGTGGCGCGGCCGGTGCGGGCGCAGGTGCTGAGCCTGCGGGAGGCGGAATTCGTGCAGGCGGCGGTGTCGCTGGGTGGATCGTGGGCGCATGTGGTGTGGCGCCATATCGTGCCGCATGCGCTGGCGACGGTGCTGCTGATGGCGCCGACGGTGATGGCGTTCGACCTGCTGACGGAGGCGTCGCTGAGCGTGCTGGGGGTGGGGGTGCAGCCGCCGGGTGCCAGTTGGGGGACGCTGATCGCGGACGGGCAGGGGCTGATCTACTCGCGCCCGACGGTCGCGGTGGCGCCGGGGCTGGCGGTGGTGGTGACGGTGCTGCTGCTGAACCGGCTGGCGGATGGGTTGCGGCGGTGAGACGCCTGGGCCCGCTGTTGCAGGGTGTGGCGGTGCTGTTTGGCATCAGCGTGCTGGTGTTCCTGATCTTCTTCGCGATGCCGGGGGCTGACCCGACGGCGCGGCTGGCGGGCCGTGGGGCCAGCCCGGAGACGCTGGCGGCGGTGCGGGCGCAGTACGGCCTGGACCGGGCGCTGCCGGTACAATACGCGCGCATGATGCAGGGCCTGTTCGTGACGCGGGACCTGACCAGCTTCGTCAACCGGGGGCAGGCGGTGGTGCCGGCGGTGCTGGACGCGGCCCCGGTGACGCTGCTGCTGGCCGGGGGCGCGGCGCTGCTGTGGCTGGCCTTGGGGCTCGGCATCGCGCTGCTGGCGACGGCGTTCCGGCTGGGCGGGCGGCTGGCGATCGGCGCTGGGCTGGTGGGGATGTCGGTGCCGGCGTTCTGGCTGGGGGAGGTGGTGAACCTGCTGACGCAGCGTTTGTTCCACGGGACCTGGCTGCTGGGCTGGGTGCCGCCGCTCGGGTTCCCGCCGAGCTTCGCGGGCATGGTGCTGCCGTGGACGACGCTGGCCCTGCTGTACGCGGGAATCTATGGCCGGGTGATGCATGCGGGGTTAGCGGAGGCGCTGCGGTCGGACCCCGTGCGCACGGCGC
Source organism: uncultured Acetobacteraceae bacterium (assembly GCA_964235545.1). Taxonomy (GTDB): domain Bacteria; phylum Pseudomonadota; class Alphaproteobacteria; order Acetobacterales; family Acetobacteraceae; genus LMUY01. The sequence continues at coordinate 3,877 of CAXSEG010000139.1, read as the reverse complement.
GGGCCAAGGGCGTGGGGGAGGGCGCGGTGCTGCTGCGCCATGCGCTGCGGTTGTCGGTGGTGCCGGTGGTGGCGCTGTTCGGGCTGGATTTCGGGGCGCTGGTGGGGGGCGGCACGGTGCTGACGGAGGTGGTGTTCGGGCTGCACGGGGTGGGGAAGGGGACCTACGACGCGCTGCAGACGTTGGACCTGCCGATGCTGATGGCGGTGGTGATGTATGGCGCGGTTGCGGTGGTGGTGGTGAACGCGGTGGCGGACGGGGTGGTTTGGGGGCTGGACCCGCGGCGGCGGGGATGAGGGGTCACGCGCGGTAGCGCCCTTCGCCATCCCGGTGCGCCTGGCCGAGCGCGGCGAGCGTTTCCAGCATCTCGCGCATCTTAAGGGCAGGCGCGCGGTCGAAGCGGCGGGACAGGTCGGCGGGGTGGCCGGGTGAAGCGGCCAGCGCGGCACGAAGGGCCACGAAACGCTCGGGGTCGCGCGCGGGCCACCGCGGCCGTTCGGCATCCTCACCTTGCGGCACGGACAACGCTGCCTGCTCCGGTGCCACCCTGGCCGGCTCGGGGGGGGCCTGGAACGCCGGGCGTAACCAACGGACCAGGCCGCTCGCCTCCTCCGCCTGCCGGGCGACGTTCAGGTCTATGACGCGGGTCACGATCTCGGCTTGCGTCAGCCCATCGGGCCAGCCGTAGGCAGCTGCTACGGCGATGTCGATCTCCTGGTGCAGCCGCAGCAAGACGGAAACCTGTCCTGCGTCGTGCACGTCGCGTTCGGCCGGGTTGAGCGTCTGGCCTGTGCGGAGCTTTTCCAGGACGTTGTAGAGCCCGGTCATGGTGAGCTGGGGATGAGCGTCCAGCCGTGTGCGGCGCAGCGCGTCGAGTTCCTCGGCCAGGGCGGCGATTGTGGCGCGCTGTGCGGTCGTGGCGTCGGGAAAGGGGAACGGGTCGAAGCAGCGGGTCTTGTTATAGCGTGGGCGATCCTCGAGCGTTCCACCCGCTGCGAGCGCCCAGGCGACGTGGAGGCGGGAGGAAAGCACGCCGAGGTGGAACGCGTCCTCACTGGCGACGCAGACGAGCATGTTGTCCGGGATGACGGCAGCGGGCAGAAAACAGAACGGGCGATGCTTGGCGGTTTCGACGGTTGCGATGTAGCGGTTTAGGCCATTCAACGCACGGCGAAGTTCGGGACGTGGTTTGCCGTGCAACCACCAGGCTTCCGCGTAAGAGGTCGCATCCCCTGTGTTGCCCGCCTGAGCGATACGATGCTGGTAGACGTTGTTCCGAAGATGCTGCCACACGGCCCCATACTTCTGGCGCACTTCGGGTTCAGAAAGGCCGAACAGGTCGATCACCATCACGCCCCGGCTTCGCTGCGTCAGGTCGCGGCCGTTCAGATAGGGGCGAAGATGCAACTCGACGCCAGCAACTGTCCCGAGGCCAAGGCTCGCAGCTTGCCCCGGTGTGATTACGAACCCTGCGCCATGCAGCTTCATTCCCGGACTACTCATGCGTTCGTTCGCCCGCAGCGGCAGCGCATTGTCCGGGTTTGCCCCCACCGAAAGGTCTGCGTTGATCTTCCCTTGGACAGCCGACAACACGACGGACGGTATGCCGCCCGACGTCGCGTGTTCCGCCTTGACGAACTGGAGCAGACCGGTGTCGGCCTGCCGCGGCCTGGCCCGCTCGGCGACCGTCATCGCGATCCGCACCGCCGCCGACCCGGCGCCGTCCGACCACGGATGATCCGGAATGGCGAAAACAAGCCAAACCCGCCGCTTTCCCGTCATCGTCGCCGCCAAAACCCGGCGGCAAAATGTCTGCCGGATGCTGTTGGACGTGATGAACCCGAACCGCCGCGTCTGCGGCTTGTTCGCCAGCAGCGCCTGCGCCGCCCGCCACCAGAAGAACAGCGCGATATCGGCCGATTGCGGCACCTTCGGATACTGCGCCCACAGCGCCGAGGCGTAGCCCTCGCCCAATTCGGCCCGCATGTCCTTACCCGCGATGAACGGCGGGTTGCCCACGATGAAAAATTCGCCTCCGGCCACGCCGTCACCCGCGGGCGCACCGGCCGGGTCAGCTCGATGCGCGCTGTCTCGTCCGGCACACGCTCGCCCGTCACCGGATGCAGCTTGAACGTCACGCCATCCCAACGCGATACGGGTGCGCCATCCGCGCCGCGCACCAACTCCTCGCCATCCGCCGTCAGCAGCGCGTCCGCGTGCTCGATGTTATGGAAGTCCCGCAGGATCGGCTCGGCCGGCGGCGCCGCGCCCACGGTCCGGAAATGCCATTGCAGGTAACCGATCCACAGCACCAGCTCCGCCACCGGCACCGCCCGCGGGTTCTTCTCCAGGCCCAGGAACTGGTGCGGATCGACGCTGGCACCGGTCAGCGCCAGGCGGTCGCCCTCGCCCGGCACCACGTTGGCCAGCGCATCCAGCACCTCGCCTTCCAGGCGCTTCATCATCTCCATCGTCACATACAGGAAGTTGCCGGTGCCGCAGGCCGGGTCCAGCACCCGCACGGCGCACAGCCGGGCATGGAACTCCCGCAGCGTCGCCGCCGCACCCTCCCGGTCACCCGCCTCCAGTTGCCGGTAGGTGTTCTTTTTTATTGTCGCCCACTCCGGGCTGCGAGGCAAACGCCACTCGGCTCCCGCTGTGACGTCAGAGCCGCGGCTAGACCCGTTCGATCAAGGCCGCGATGCCCTGTCCGACGCCGATGCACATGGTGCAGATGGCGAGGCGTTGGTTGCGCTCTTCGAGGGCGTGGACGGCGGTGAGGGCCAGGCGGGCGCCGCTCATGCCGAGGGGGTGGCCGAGGGCGATGGCGCCGCCGTTGGGGTTCACGTGTTCGGCGTCGTCCGCCAGGCCGAGTTGGCGCATGACGGCGAGGCCCTGGGCGGCGAAGGCTTCGTTCAGCTCGATCAGGTCGATATCGGCGAGCTTCACGCCCGCGCGCTCCAGCAGCTTCTGCGTCGCAGGGCCGGGGCCCATCCCCATGATGCGGGGGGGCACGCCGGCGGTGGCCATCATGACGACGCGGGCGCGGGGGGTGAGGCCGTACCGGGCGGCGGCGGCCTCGCTGGCGAGGATGAGGGCGGCGGCGCCGTCGTTCACGCCGCTGGCGTTGCCGGCGGTGACGCTGCCGCCGTCCTTGCGGAATGGGGCCTTGAGCTTGGACAGGGCGTCTAGGCTGGTCTCGCGCGGGTGCTCGTCGCGGTCGACCACGGTGTCACCCTTGCGGCCCTTGATGGTCACCGGGGTCGACTCGCGGGCGAAGAAGCCGCTGGCCTGGGCGGCGGCGGCGCGCTGCTGGGAGCGCAGGGCGAAGGCGTCCTGGTCGGCGCGGCTGACCTGGTAGTCCTGCGCCACGTTCTCCGCCGTCTCCGGCATGGAATCGACGCCATACTGCGCCCTCATCAGTGGGTTGACGAAACGCCAGCCGATGGTGGTGTCGTAGATCTCGGCGGTGCGGGCGAAGGCCTCGGTGGCCTTGCCCTGGACGAAGGGCGCGCGGGTCATGCTTTCGACGCCGCCGGCGATGACCAGTTCGGCGTCGCCGGAGCGGATGGCGCGCGCGGCGGTGCCGACGGCGTCCAGGCCCGAGCCGCAGAGGCGGTTGAGGGTGGCGGCGGGGACGGTGGACGGCAGCCCGGCGAGCAGCGCGGACATACGGCCGACGTTGCGGTTGTCCTCGCCGGCCTGGTTGGCACAGCCGAAGTACAGGTCGTCCACGGCGGCCCAATCCACGCCCGGGTTGCGGGCGATGAGCGCGCGGAGCGGGACGGCCCCGAGGTCGTCGGCGCGGATATCCTTAAGTGCGCCGGCGTAGCGGCCGATCGGGGTGCGGACGAAGTCACAGATGAACGCCTCGGGC
>CAXSEG010000138.1:0-11972 GCA_964235545.1 uncultured Acetobacteraceae bacterium | reverse complement strand
ATGCGCCGGAGCGGGAGCTGCGGTGCCGGGTGGCGGTGGCGGGGACCTTCCTGGCCGGGCTGGAGCTCATGCGGGACGGCACTGTCGCCGTTCAGCAGGAGACCACCTGGGCGCCAATCAATGTCAGGCGAGGGCATGAGATGCATCCGGTGAACTGATGCTCAGGCCGACGTGACCATCCCCGCCGGGTTTGGGCATCTCGACCCTGGCATGCACGGCAGACCAAGTCTTTCGCCATGGAGGTCCTCGCCAGCCGGATCAAAGATCCGATTATGAGCAGATGAGACTAGCGAATAATGAACGAGGCTCCGCCGCCACGAGGGACGCTATAGGTTTCGAGCGGTTACCTGACTGGCCTCAGCCGCACGGCGCCGCTGAGCTTTTCAGACTTTCATCCTCACCGACGCCGACGGGACGCTTGGTCCCGGGCTGGACAGCGCGTTCGCCTTCCAGGCATGCGCGCGCCCCGTATGATGATCAAATTACAATCCCCGCATATGCGCTTTATGTTAATAGGAACCTGGACGACGGGCATGATCGCGGCGTTGCACCTGCATGCTGGACAGCGTCCAGAACGGCCGCTGTGGAGCGAACGTGTTTCTGGCGGATCATGGTCGGTCCGCGTTCACGGGAGGATAGAGATGCCAGAGGACGAGGACCGTCACGAAGATCCGTCGAACGTCGTGAAGATGCCGAGTATCACTCCCGCAACAGCCACGAAACGTCTGCCTGTTTTCATAAGCGAGAACATCGGATCGATCGTAAGCGAGTGGGAGGGGTTCGCCAGGACCCTGACGCCGTCTGCCCACGGCATGACGCCGCACGCCTTGCGCGACCATATCCACCAGATCCTCGCGTTCATCGTGGCGGACATGGGATCGTATCAGAGCCCGTCGGATCAGACGGTGAAATCGCATGGGGACAAGAAGCAGCCGTATCCAGAGACGGCGGCCCAGACCCACGCGGCCCTGCGTTTCGCAGGGGGGTTCGACATAGGGCAGATGGCGTCGGAGTACCGGGCGCTTCGTGCCAGCGTCCTGAAGCTTTGGGGCAAGACAGGACCTGCCCTCGATGACGAAGATTTCGGGGACATGACACGCTTCAACGAGGCGATCGACCAGGAACTGGCCGAGTCCGTGAACTTCTATACCGACAGGGTGGCGAGATCACGGGAGATGGTCGTCGGGATACTGGGGCACGATCTGCGCAGCCCGCTCCAGGCCATCGCGTTGTCCACGCAGCTTTCCCTGCACATGGGGCAACTCAACGAACGCCAGACCATGCTGAGCAAGAAGGTGCTGGAGTGCACCGACCGTATGGGCGCCCTGATCAACGACCTGCTCGACGTGACGAGGGCGCGGTTCGGAGCGGGGCTCCCGGTCGCGCGGGCCATGATGAACATGGGCTTCGTCGCGGAACAGGTCATCGACGAGGTGCGCACCGTCCACCCGCACCGCGCGATCGACCTGACCATGTCGGGGATCCTGGTGGGAGAATGGGACAAGGCCCGCATCGGGCAGATCTTCTCGAACCTGCTCAACAATGCGATGCAGTACGGCTTCAAGGGCTCCCCGGTTCGCGTCGGTCTCGTCGGAGACGCCAAGGCGGTGACGCTGACGGTCGGGAACGACGGCGAGCCCATCCCGGCCGAAAAGATCAACACGATCTTCGACCCGCTGACGCGCGTCTTGCCGGACGAGGACGTCCTGCCGACAGCCGGCAACCTCGGCCTCGGGCTCTATATCACCAAGGAGATCGTGGTCGCCCACGGCGGGACCATCGCGGTCACGTCCACCGACGTCGACGGCACCGTGTTCACCGCGCAATTCCCGCGATCGATGCCTGATGCTGCCCATCAGGATACGCGGCAGCAGGCCTGACCGCAGCGCGTGGTCCGGCCGCCTCGGCTCCCGGTCAGGCGGCGAGATTGCGGACGCGCCGAGCGAGAACCCCGATCGGCAAGCGCCCATCTGGACGGGCGGACATGAGAGCCGAATAAGGCATCGAGGGTTCCGCCGCGCCTTCCGGGTCTTGGAGAAGGGCAGTGCCACCATGCTCCCTGATCGCCCGCATCCGCGGCTCCGTCCCCGTCGCCTCCGCTGAGCACGACGCCCACGACGCATTTCCCGAACGAACGCACTGCCGACTCGAACAGCGGATCGACCGCCGGACGGGTGAAATGCACTTTCTCGCCGCGGGTCAGCAGGGTGCGGCTGGGTAAGAGGAGCAGGTGGTGGTCAGCCGGGGCAGCATAGATGCGCCCCGGCTCGATCAATCCGCCATCTTGCGCGGAGGTGACTGGCAGCGACGCGGCATGCCCGAGAACGGTCGGCAGGTTGCTGCGGTTCGCGCCGATGTGGATGACCACGAAGATGGCTGCCTGGCTACCGGGCCTGACCGCCGCAACGATCTCGAGGAGGGGGGCGAGTGCGCCGGCAGAGCCCCCGACGACGATTATGGCGCCCATGGCCACCATGCCTCCAACACCGGGCTTTGCAAGCCCACACCTTCTTAAAGAGTCCACCGTCACGGGCATTTCGCAGGCGAACGGCTGGACTGGCTGCGCAAAGGCCCGCGATGAGGCCGAGTGGCTGCGGCAGCACTTGCTAAGACGGGCGGAGATCGGGCGCGCCGCGGACTGGCTGGAGGGCAGGGGCCAGTTGGGCGCGATGTGTTCGCGCGCGGGCAGCCGAACGGGGCAGGGGTCGTGCGAGCTGGCCGGACCGGGGACGTGATGGCCTTGCTGCGGGCGTGCCTGGTTGCACTGCGTCTTTCAGCGGAGGCTGGCGCGTTCTACCGGGTGCCCGGGCCACCGTTCTGGACCGTGGCCGACGCGGCGGAGCGGATCCGGGCGATGCTGGACTTGGCCGGGGAGGAAGGCCGTACGTTCAAGGCCTTTCTGCCGAAGGTGGCGACGAACGCACCGGAGCGGGAACTGCGGTGCCGGGTCGCGGTAGCGGAAATCTTCCTGGCCAGGCTCGAACTAACGCGAGACGGGAACATCATTATCGAGCAGCCGGCGGACTGGACCACCATCGAACTCAAACCGCTGCAGGTATCGCAATAGGCATCAGGCCGTATGATGCAGCACCGTGGCGCCAGGCTGCTGGACGAGCTGCGCAACTGCTTGAGCTGGCGGTCGGATTGGCTGCGGCTTGCCTAGCACGCTCCGAGTGCGTGTATGACCCTCAAGTATTCTCGACAGTCCCTCAAAAACGGCTGGTGTAGCCCGACCAAATTTGTCACATAGGCGTTCATGGCTTGTTCTTAGAACCGCCAATGCCAGGGAGCAAGGATCGACGATGGCCCGTATCAGCAAGGCCGAGCATCCCCGCATTCTGCAGATGGTCGACGGCGAGCATCGCAAGGTGGCCGAGGTCGCAGCCGAGTATGGTTGCACCCCGGCCAACATCTACGCCCTGCTCAGCAAGCTCCGACGGCAGGTCGCTCCCGAGGGAGAGACGGTCAGCACGCGCGAGAAGTCAGCGGACACGTCAAGTCAATCCGTTGCGGAGACCCTCGTGTCCTCACCGGCAGGAGAGCTCCCGATAGGACCTGCTGTTCCGGATCTCTTCGCGCCCGGTCCCAAACGCGTGGAAGCCGCGGTTCGCGAGACGAAAGCTGATAGCCGGCGCAAGCGACCGGCTGCCGAAACCGCGAGGGTTACGGACATGAAAACGCCGGAGCGAGCGCCGGCCTCTTCAATGGCCGCCGTCCAAAGGCAGGGGCCGGAGGTGGTCGTGTCGCCCCCGGCCCGCTCCGCTGTCACACAGCTCTCCGTGCCGATCCCCGAGAGGAAAGGCGGTGGACTTGGTGCCGGCTTGGTCAAGCCGGGCATGGCGCTGGTGATGCGCACGGCAGAGGGCGAGGAGAACATGACCCCGTTCCGCTCCCTCGACGACCTGCTCTCGGCGGTCAAGCCGATCCTGCGAGCGGCCGCGCGCAGCCCCGACGCAGTGTGGTTCTCCATCCAACCGGTCGACCTGGCCTCGTTGGACAGCGACGCGGCTTGACCGAACGGTGCTCGCGATGGATGGGGCCGGGATCATCGACTGTTCAGTGACGGGCAACGCCGGTGTTTTCGACGGCTCGGTCCGGCGCGTCATCCACATCGACATGGACGCGTTCTACGCGTCCGTCGAGCAACGGGACGACCCGAGCCTGCGCGGCAGGCCGGTGGCGGTCGGCGGCAGCCGGGAGCGCGGAGTGGTGGCGGCGGCGAGCTACGAGGCGCGCAAGTTCGGCGTGCGCTCGGCCATGCCGTCCATCACAGCCAAGCGGCAGTGCCCGGACCTGGTGTTCGTGCCGCCACGTTTCGACGTCTACAAGGCCGTGTCGGCGCAGATCCACGCCGTGTTCGCCCGCTACACGCGCCTGATCCAGCCGCTGTCGCTGGACGAGGCCTACCTGGACGTGACGGCGCCTTTGCTCGACCGCGGCTCGGCCACCGCGATCGCCGCCGAGATCCGGGCGGCGATCCGAGCGGAAACCGGCCTGACTGCGTCGGCGGGCGTGTCGTGTAACAAGTTCCTGGCCAAGCTCGCCTCCGACCATCGCAAGCCGGACGGGCTGTTCGTCATCACGCCAAAGATGGGACCGGCCTTCGTGGAGGACCTGCCGGTGGGCAAGTTCCACGGCGTGGGCCCGGTGACCGCAGCCAAGATGAACCGCCTCGGCATCCACACCGGCCTTGACCTACGGGCGCAGCCGCTTGCCTTCCTGGCCGAGCACCTCGGCAAGGCGGCGGTCTGCTACTACTACGGCGTGGCCCGCGGGCAGGATGACCGACCGGTCGAGGCAGACCGGGCGCGCAAGTCGGTCGGTGCGGAAAATACCTTCGCGACCGACCTGACACGGTGGGAGGAGGTCGGCCCGGTGCTGGACTTGCCGGGGATGTCCGGGCTGGTCATGTGTCCGCGAGGATCGGACCGAGATCCCGGTCTGTGCCCAGCATCCGCAGGATGGTCGGCGGCCGGGTCCGCCGCGTAGACCAACGGCTGGCTGTGACGCGGGATCGACCAAAATCGAAACGGGTCAGGCAGCAGGTCTGGCCGGCGGCGGCCCAGCAACGGCCGTTGCCCAGCTCGATCTCAATCAGGCCCGGCGCAACCGCGGGCCGCGATGCCGGGCGGGGTCTCTCATCGAGCGATGCGACCGCCGTGCTGGCCGACGCGAGAGCCTGCACCGGCACAAACACCGGGCTCTCCGCAGGCGGTGCAAATCGGCCAGCGCAGACACTGCAACTCGGGGTGAGCCGACCTCCATGCCCGCACAGGCAGCCGGGTCGAGCATCCAGGCCGCGACCAGAGTTACGACACCCGGCGCCACTTCAACATGGACAACATCACTCTCGGCCCGACGCTCGCCGTAGTGGCGGCGCAGCTGGCGCCCATGTAGCGGGTGCCGCCGGTAATAGATGACGACGACCTCATGCCCAACATGGGCAGAATGACCCAGGGATGGCCCTCGGGCGCAAGTCGTGGCTGTTCTGCGGTTCGGATCGTGGTGGGCAGCGCGCCGCGGTAATGTACAGCCTGATCGTCACGGCCAAGATGAACGATGTCGATCCACAAGCCTGGCTGGCCGACGTGATACGCCGGATCGCTGACCATCCGGCCCAGCGCCTCAATGACCTGCTGCCTTGGAACTGGGCCGCATCCAAGACCAGCGCCATTGATCGAGCAGCCTGACCGTGGCCGCGCCAAGCTACGTATTCACCATCGCCCGCGTGGCCAGGATGCTGGGCGAGGACGAGGCCTTGCTGGAGGAAATCGGCTCCGACATGGATCCTGAAGACGGCTGCCTTTCCGTCATGGACCTCGACGACGGGGTATCCACGACGGCCTTCACGCCATTTGGCGTCGAGAACCTCACAGAGCTGCTCGCCGACCTCAAGCCTGATAAGACAGCCAAGTAGCAGCTATACAACCGTGCCAGATCAACGCCGCGGTGCTTGGCGAATGGTTACGCCGAACGTGGGCCGCCACCTCTTCACCGGTCAGATAGCCGAGGCGGTCTCCTTCCCCCTGAGCCGCCAGAACGGAGGCGAGCAAGTCGCTCCTGGATGGCTGACAGGCTGACACGACGGCTGACGAGGTTGAGGTCGTGACAAATCGACAAATCCCCATCCGCTCTGGGATGACTGGGACACGCCGCTTCGGGTGCCCGGTATCCCCGAGTTGCACTTGGCCGGCTTCGACGGGCCAATGGATCAGCTGCTCGACCTGGCCGAGCGGCAGCGCATCGACCTCGGCCAGATTTCGATCGTACAGCTCACCGAGCAATTCGTGGCGGCGATGGAGCGGCTGGAGCGGCACGTCGCCGTGGAGCAGCGGGTCGACTGGCTGGTGATGGCCACCCGCCTGCTGCCTGCTGCTGCGGTCGCGCCTGCTGTTCCCGGCCAGTCCCGAGGCCGAGGAGGCGGCGCAGCAAGGCGGCCGGGAAGTGCGGCGTCTCGACCAGATGCTGTTCGTTCGAGCCGCCGCCGCATGGCTGGACTGGCGGCCGCAACTCGGCAGGGAGTGTTCACGCGACCCAAGGCCGTGACCCGCGTGTCACCTCCACATGGCGCTCATGGACCCGTGCCTGACCGTGCTGTGGGACAGGCACGGGCAGCCGGACGCGGAGGGGCCGGTTTATCGGTTTATCGGCCGGCACCGATGATGCTCTTCCGGGTGGATGAGGCGATGACGCGCATCCGCGCGTTGGTGGCGGAGCGGCAAGGAGAGAACATCGATTTCGTCCAGTGTCTTACGGTCTTAAGGAGCGACGATCCGCTTCGGGAACTCAAGGCGAGGTCGGCCGTGGCAAGGCAGGTAGAAACGCGGTCAGCCATCGTTCCTTCGGCCTTACAATCCTCTAGTCATACAGAGTTTTAGTGAAATAGATACCGCCCCAGGCATTGTCGTAGGGATACTAGGCTTGAGTTATGCCCACTGGCGATCGTCTGTATGGCGACATGAGTAGTTTCCGAGGCTACCGTCAAAGCCGAGACTTCGCTCATATGCAAAGCGCTGTGGTTCCGCCAAGAACCCAGATCGCTTGGTTCGACTCCACGATTGCCGACTGTTTTGTCAAGGAATCCAATACATGTTAAATGATATTTCCGTCCTCCCAACGATCGCCGTCATCGCTATTGCACTTGGCCTTGCTGGCTGCGCCGGCGAGCGCCCCGTCAACCCCGCCAGCTTCACTCAAACTGGCAACATGTCCTATCCGACGCCGATGCCGCAGGGGAATGTCGTCACGACGCCGACGCGGTAGGCATCCTACGTCGATCGCGCTCGATCCCACCTGATGTGGAGTCGGGGGGTTAACAAAAATCAGACGTTACGGATGTCGGAGGCAAGGGTCTCTGGTGTCGAAGCTGCCCCCCGCCTTCCAGACAAACCCCACGCTAGGGTGGTTCATCCCCGGGCAAGGGCCAAACTATGATGGTCAGCCATAGTGCGGCGGTGCCAATGACAATGCCGAGTAGACGCTCGAGCCCCGGCGTGATGTCGGTGATCGGTCCCGAACCTTGGACGAGCGTGATCAGCAAGCCAAGGGTGAATTGCGTCCCCACATATCCTACTCCTTGGCGTCCGTTCTGCACGTGATAACCGACCCAGACGCCCGCGACGAGGACGAACATCCCTGCAAAGAGAGAATCACCAACGACGGCAATCGCGACTAGCGCGACTACACTGCCGAGCAGGCAGCCGACCGTTCGATGAGCCATTCTCTCATATAAAGCATGATGCTGACGTCCATGAACGATCGCCGCGGGCACGATCATGACGACGTAGGACGTCACGGCCGTTTGTGCATAGTCCTCCATTTCGAACACGCGCCAGATGATCGGCAGCAAGGCAACCGCCAGCGCTGCGCGCGTACTATGCTCAAGCAGGGACCAGTTTTCCGCTAGCCACTCCTCTTTGAAGACTAAGGATAGTTTCGGCAAGCCAGTCGCGGTCTGGGGACGAGGTGACATCGTCCCTTCTGGAGCACCGGCGACTGCAAACAGACTGGCGACGATAAAGCACGAGCCGGTGCCTACAATGATTTCGCACGCGCGCGTGGCGGCGAAGTGTACAACGTCGGCCGGCGAAGAGAGCGCTTCAGTCATGATCATGCCCGCGGTGAGACCGAAGAACAACCAGGCATAGCTGTGACGGCTTTTCAACGCGCCGAAAGTGCCGACCCATGATGCGCCAAAAAGCGCGGCGATAAGCAGCGGCGGGCTGTCTGCAATACTCGGCGCGAGGGCGACCCCAAGTGCAGCGCCACTGACCGTCCCTACGATCCGCATCAGGCCGCGGGGTATAGCTTCCCTGATATCGGCGCGCATTACCATGAAGCCGCTGAACGCCGCCCATGACAAGTCGTCCAGTTGCAGCAATGTTGCCACGAATACAGCGAGCACGACCGAGAGAACGGCCTTTGTCGGTTCGCGGGCGGCGGGCCCATGAAGCCTGAGGGTCCGCAAATCCCGTAGCAGCGCCCCGGGTATAACTTGTAGCTTATCTGCCAGGGTTGGCACAGGCGTTCTCTGTTCCACCATCAATAGAGCACAAACACCCGCGCGTCCGCACCCATGAACAGCTGGTCCGGCGGTGGGCCATCAATCAGGCTGATGCGAACCGGGATGCGACGCTGTAGACGGATCCAGTCGACCGAAGGGGAGACATAGGGAACAAGGGAGGACGGTGTCTCGTCGCGGCTGATGCCGTGCGCCACACCTTGTATGCGAGCCCGGTAGAGATGCCATGGACGAGTGTCCAGCCAAACCCAGGCGGTATGCCCGGCCGGCAGATGCCGGAGGTAGTATTCCTTGTAGTTTGCGACGATGTGCCACGCGTTCGAGTCAACGATCGCGAGAGCTGGATGCTCGGGTGACGCATTGTCACCGGGTTGTAGATTGAGATGAGTGATGGACCCGTCGACGGAGGCAAAAACTCGGGTTCGACTCAGCCGCCATTGCGAGAGCAGCGTTGCTGCATGAGCAGAGGCCACCGCGACCTGATGCAAGCGGATGGTCTGCACCGCCTTGTCCAGGGCCGCCGACGCGCTTCGCACCCGGGCCAGACTCTGGTCATGCGAGATGCGGGCATTGTCGAAGGTTTGCATTGGGATATCATTCGACTTGCTGAGCGGAGTGGCCCGGTTGAGGGTCAAGGCCGAAAGATCCACCGCGGCATCCGCAACCTGTTTCTCGGCTGTTAGGCTGCCGACTTGGGCCTGATCGATGGGAAGCTGCGCTTTGGCCTGAGCTTCGTCCGCCTCCGCCTGCTGCAACTGCAATCTGAACGGCAGGGACTCAATGCTGAACAGCAACGTCCCTTTCCTGACCCACTCATTGTCCGCGACGCCTACGGCCTCAATCGGTCCCGTCACTTCAGGCGTTACGGAGACGATATCGGACGCGATATAGGCGTCGTCGGTGTAGGCAAAGAAGTAGCTCGATCCCCACCAGAGTGAGAATACAAGAACAGTAAGGCACAGGACCGTGATAGCCCGTCGGCGGTGGTGAGATCGGATAGATGGCTTCACAGCCAGCTTGTCGTACGTCACGGGCTTGAGTTCGACGATGTCGCGCGCCCTGCCTTCGTGAGGTCCTCCTGCTGGCAGGCCTCCATGCCCACCTTTTGTCATGCCGCCCGGGCAGCGTCCGCGGGCTTGGGTGCTTTCTTGTTCAACGCGACGTCCAGATGGACTGGATTGTGCAATGTATTCGCCACAGGCGACCAGAGCGTAGCGTGCTTGATCAGTTCAGACAGGACTTCTTCGGACGCCTCGGCGTCAAGTTGAACCGACACGCGAATGGCCTCGAAGCCGATTGGCTTGGGATCGATGTCGCCCGTGCCCCACACCGCCGTCGTGTTGATATCTGCCTCAAGCTCCAGTTCGAGTGACCGGACCGGAATGCGGTGGGCAATGGCGTTTGCGTGGATCCCGATGGCGAGGCATGACCCGAGCGCAGCCAAGAGCGCTTCGGAGGCGTTCGGAGCAATGTCCTCTGCTAGTAGGCCCTCTGGCTCGTCTTCCATAACCGGCTGAGGCGGCAGGCTTCGGATGTAGTTGACTTGATGGAACCGCCCTTGCGCCACCGTGCGGCATCGCAGCGTGCGGACGGCAGTGGGATCGTCACGGCCTTTGGCGATCAGCGCGTCAAGGGCTGGCTTGGCGATCGGAGCGAGAAGTGGGTTGGACTGGTGGATCGGCCGCTTGGCCATTGGGAGGGATCCTTCTGCTTGGTCCTGCGCATGGGCTGGCGGCAGGCAATGCTCGAGTGCCAACACCTGGGTGTTCGCCAACCCTGGTCTCGCGAGCGAGAGCGGTCGCATTGATTTAAAGGCCAGGTTCTTCTAACATGGCCGTTGCCGGACGGTCGGCAGAGTCAAGCTACGCCTTCCGCCAGACGGATCAGCAAACTATAACCGGCGAGTAGGAATGCGTAAACGCACGGCGGCTGCTCATGCTCGACTGGGACGATCTTCGTTTTTTTCTGTCCGTTGCCCGCCACGGCAGCCTCTCTGCTGCCGCGAAGGAGCTGCACGTCGCCCAATCTACGGTCGGTCGGCGCCTCGCCTCACTGGAAGCCACCCTCGGCGTGCGCCTGCTGAACCGCACGCCAGACGGATATGTGCCGACACTTGCCGGGCAGGGGGTGCGCGATCAGGCCGAGCGCCTGGAAGCCGAAGCGCTCTCCCTGGAACGCAGCGTAGGCGGCCGCGACACCCGACTGGCCGGCCTGGTTCGCGTGACCTGTGCCGAGACCGTCGCCAGCCACATCCTGGCGCCCTGCTTCGCCGAGCTGCACCTTCAGCATCCCGACATCATGATCGAGCTGATTCCCGATCCGCGTGAGCTGAGTTTGTCAATGCGCGAGGCAGACATCTCCGTGCGACTGGCACGCCCGGATCAGCACGACCTTGTCGTGCGTCGTGTCGGCAGCCTGGCCTTCGGCCTATATGCCACTCCGGCATACCTGGATCGTCATGGCGAGCTGGATTTCAAGGGCGGCTGCCCTGGGCATCATTTGATCACCCAGCTCGAAGACATTCAGGATGCCACACAGACGGGCTGGCTGGCGGACCTGGCACCCCGTGCCCGTATCGCCTTGCAGACCAGCAGCCACGAGGCCGCCGTCTCCGCGGCCCTCCATGGCGGCGGCTTAGCGTGCCTTGCGCGGTTTCGGGCCGACCGGGAGCCAGGACTGAGGCGGCTGAGCGCGCCAAGCGCGGTGCCAAGCGCCGGAATATGGTTGGTCGTCCATCGTGATAACCGCGGGATGGCGCGGATCAGGGCCACCTTGACCCATATTACTGATCGCCTTCAGCGCGTGGCTGCGGAGCTGGCTCCGGCAGATGCCAAGATTTTGGCACTGCCGGATGTGGCAGAATAGGGCCTCGACGCCTTACGAAGGGTTATAGCGCTTTTCTTCGTGCACGTGCGTATCCGCATAGTCGCTCGCCAATAACAGAGCGATCAATCAAGCCCCTGTCGATATAAGACCTATCATTGGATAGCCCCGCGTGGCTCCCGGTCAACAGGACGGAGTTGGCAATGCCGCCGAAGGTCTCCTCCGATCATTGGTGGCACGAGGATTGCGGCGGGCTACGGCACCTGTCTGCCAGGAGCTCTTGCTGGACAACCCATCGTTGCCCGCACGGCCGTAAGCCATGATAGACTCCGTCCGAGTGATACGCTTGATGGTCGCAGCTCGGCCTGGTCTGCGCCACGGGCTGAGGCTGACGGCGGCAGTCTGTCTCGCGTACTGGATTTCGTTCTACCTGGAACTCGATGCTCCATATTGGGCCGCGACATCGGCCGCCATCTCGTGCCAGCCAACGCTTGGGGCGTCTCGGCGAAAAGGGGTGTTCCGCCTCGTCGGCACACTTACCGGCGCGGTTTTCGTGGTCTTTCTCGCCGCGGTCTTCCCGCAAAGCCGCTACGGCTTCTTGATCGGCGTCGCAGTCTGGGGGGCACTC
>CAXSEG010000137.1:0-12066 GCA_964235545.1 uncultured Acetobacteraceae bacterium | reverse complement strand
GGGCGGTCGTGAACCACGCCTTCGTGGTATTTTTCTACGGCGTGTTCCCCGGCAGCTTCGAGACGCTGGCGGCCATGGACATCAGCCTGCACCACCTGTGTACCTGGTGGGATGTGCTGGAGGCTTGCCGCGAGCGCCCGTATTTCGCTGAACCCGCCTTGGCCGAGGTGCGCCGCTTTCTCGAAAACCCCGTCGCCTGGTCCGCCGCGCATGGCGGCGTCGCCAGCGCGGAGGAAGCGGCGGCGCTGCGCAAGTCGGCGTAAGGGGCGGTGCCCTCAGTTCACCGACGCGCACAGCCGCTTTTCACCTCACGTAGGCGTCTGTCCAGCCGAGTTCGCCCGACGGCTTGACCTTCACCTCGGTCCGCCCCAGCCCGTGCTTGTCCACCACCTCGACACCGCTCGCCCGGCTGAGCAGGTGGCAGTTCTCCAGCGGATTGCCCGGGTCGGGGACGTTGTCGGCGCTACGGCGGTTGACCTCGGCGCGGTGCTGCAGGTCCAGCTCGGACCGGCACAGCACTGCCCCCGGCTCCAGCCGCGGACCCGAGATGCCGCGGGTGGGCGGCAGCGTGGACAAAGCCGGCGGCACCGAGGGCGGCAGCTTGTCGTCCGTGTCGTCGTGCTGCCGGCGCTGAGCCCGCGCGCCATCCGCCGACGCCAGGGCACACACCACCGCGATCGCCACCAGGACCGTTCGACGCATAGACAATCCCCTTGCTCGTGGGGCGCCTTCCTAGCCGTTTGTCACTGCCGCCGGAAGCAGGGGGCGGTCACCCCGGCCGGTCCAGGCGGCAGTGCGGTGACAAGTGCGCCGCCGGGGCGCATCATCGCACCTGCCGAACCCGCAAGGAGGCTCCATGCCCGTCCGCCCGAACTCCGCCGCCGCCCGTGACATCGCGCACACGCTCCACCCTTACACCGACCTGGTGGCGCATGAGGAGGCCGGGCCGCTGGTCATCGCCCGCGGCAAGGGCGTGCGCGTGTGGGACGAGGACGGCCGCGAGTACATCGAGAGCGTCGCCGGCCTGTGGTGCGCCTCCCTTGGATTCGATAACGAGCGGTTGGCCAAGGCGGCCTATGACCAGATGCGCATCCTGCCGTTCTACCACTCCTTCACCGCCAAATCCCACGGCCCGCTGATCGAGCTGTCGGAGATGCTGACATCCCGCGCTCCGCTGGAGAACGCCCGGGTGATCTTCAGCAACTCCGGCTCCGAGGCGAATGACACCGCCATCAAAATGGTCTGGTACTACAACAACGCGCTCGGCCGCCCGGCGAAGAAGAAGATCATCGGCCGCCTGAAGGGCTATCACGGCATCACCCTCGCCGCCGCCTCGCTGACCGGGCTGCCGAACAACCACCGCTCGTTCGATCTGCCGCTGCCCGGCTTCATCCACACCATGACGCCGCATTACTACCACGGCGGCATGGAGGGGGAGACCGAGGAGCAGTTCGCCACCCGCTGCGCCGACGAACTGGAGAAGCTGATCCTGGCCGAGGGCGCGGACACCATCGCCGCCATGTTCGCCGAGCCCTGCATGGGCGCCGGCGGCGTGATCCTGCCGCCGGCCACGTATTTCGAGAAGATCTGTGCCGTGCTGCAGAAGCACGACATCCTGCTGGTGGCCGACGAGGTGATCTGCGGCTTCGGCCGCACCGGCAACTACTGGGGCACCGAGACCTTCGGCCTGCAACCGGACATCATCACCTGCGCCAAGGCGCTCTCGGCCAGCTACCTGCCGATCTCCGCCACCATCGTCAGCGAGGCGGTGTTCCGCCCGATCGCCGCCGAGAGCCACCGCATCGGCACCTTCGGCCACGGCTACACCTATTCCGGCCACCCCGTGGCCGCCGCCGTCGCGATCGAGGCGATGAAGATCTACGACGAGACCGACATCGTCGGCCACGTGCGCGAGGTCGGCCCCTTCATGCAATCCGAGCTGCGCCGCCGCTTCGCCGGCCACGAACTGGTCGGCGAGGTCCGCGGCACCGGCCTCATCGCCGCCGTGGAACTGGTGGCGGACCGCGACGCTCGCCAGAATTTCGACCCGGCGCTGAAGATCTCCGCCCGCTTCGCCAAGCTCGGCGAGGCCCACGGCGTCATCTGCCGCGGCCTGCCCAACGACTCCATCGCCTTCAGCCCCCCGCTGATCATCACCGAAGCGGAGATCGGTGAGATGCTCGACCGGGTGGAACTGGCACTGAACGACCTCACCGTGCAGGTCCGCCGCGAACGCCTGGCCGTCGTCTAGCTCGCTCCTGCTCCCTCTCCCGTGCTTCACGGGTGAGGGCCGCACCACAGCGACGCTCTCCAGCCTGATGCAAGCGGACCTTGCCCTCATCATCGCCCTGGACGGCTCGGCCAGCGTCGGCTTCGACGAGTTCAACCTCATCACCGGCGGCCTCGCCGCCGCCTTCCGTGACCCGGACATCGCCGCCGCCCTCACCGCCGGCCCCACCCGCACCAGCTACCTCGCCCTCATTCTCTGGTCCGGCCCCGGCGCCCACGAGATTATGCTCGACTGGACCCCCATCACCACCTCCGCAGACGCCACGGCCTTCGCCGACGCCGTGGAAGCCGTCCCTCGCATCGTCCCCGCCGGTGAAACCGCCATCGGCGAAGCCCTCCTGCTCTGCGAAGCCTTGTTGGGCACCCTTCCCATCCATGCCGCCCGCCGCGTCATCGATGTCGCCGGCGACGGCCGCAACAACGCCGGCCCGCCGCCGGAACCAATCCGTGACCGTCTTGTCGCCGGCGGTGTCACGGTCAACGGACTCTGCGTGCTGCATGAGGAGCCGGACCTGTTGCAGAGCTACACGGCAGAGGTGATCGGAGGCTGGGGCGCCTTCGCCATCCCTTGCGCACGGTATGCGGAGTTCGCCGAAGCGATGCAGCGGAAGCTTGTGCGCGAGATGGCGTGACGTCCGACTTGGAGCCCGTTCGAAGTGCGCTGCTGTGTCCTCGTAGCCGCAGTCTGCCTTGGAACGCTTTCGACGCCCGACATGCTGCACCACCGAACCACGGCACGTGCACAGCCCTTTCGTTTTCGAATCATTCCGGGCAAGACTCGTTTGGGTGACGCTGCTACGGTCGGCAGTAGATCCGCGGAGATAACAACATGGGTAACCCGGTCGCCTTCGTCCCGCTGCCAAGTGGCGTGATTCTTACGCGGTTCTACACCCGCATCAACGCGCTGACCAACGCGCGAGGCCAGGCCACCGACCTCATCACCCCGGACCAGGGGAGTGTCACAGTCGCCGGTATCACCGACGCCCCGCCGAGCAGCGGCGCTCAGGTCGAGGCGGTGCTGTTCGACGACCGGGTCAGCGCCGGGGGCCTGCCGGAGACGCCCGATGTCGTCGCCATGTCGGACCTCGAGCCGGGTATCGACCTGCATGAGACCGACAGCCTGGGCAACGAGCTGTACAGCTTCTCGGTGACGCTGCCGACCGCTGGGCTGGCGCCAGGGGTCTATGCGCTGCAAACCTTCAACTATACTCCGGCGTTCGTCCAAACCAGCGGCGTGACCACACCGATCACCGTGTTCCAATACGACACCGGCACGGTCACGGTGCAGGAGTTCGAACCGTTCACCTACGTCGTGCACGAGGACACGGAGATCGTTTCGGCCGGTGCGGCGCAGACCAGCACGGCCGTCTACCTGCCGAACGCCAACACCTCGGTGCAGCTCTCCACCGACGGGCGTGACGTGGTGTGGACGTCCGGCACCGACCAATACGAGGAGAACGTGCAAACCGGGGTGACGGTCGACCTGACCACGACCGATCAGCCGGCGCCCGCGCTGCAAGCCACCCTCCGTCCGACCAATAACGGCACGGTCGCCTCGCCGGATCCGTTCGGCCCGGCCGGCAATGGCGCCTACGCGGCGATCAGCTATCCGAGCTTCGCCGAGGGCGGCGTTACCTTCGGCGCCACCCCCGATTTCGACTTCAACGCCAACGATGGCGCGCAGAACCCATTGCCCACGGCCACCGATGCCAGCGGCCACACGGCGGTGCTGCAGCCGTTCGGGACCACGCCGACGATGGTCGGCTACGCGGCCGCCGCGTCGGACAACGGCAACGCCGTGCTGGTGATCGACCCGTATGACGTCACCTACATCCCGTATGGCAGCAACAGCGCCACCTCGGCCTCGCCGCAATACTACGTGGTGTACCGCGACCCGGCGCCCACGCTGACCGCGGCCAAGGTCAGCGGCAGCAGCAGCTTCGAGGTGATGCCAGGCGCGAACGGCAGCGACACGCTGAGCGGGACGTCCAACGCGATCGGCCAGGCCGTCGAGATTGATCTCGGCGTCGCCGGGGACGAGGCGGCGACGGCGAACGTGCGCGCGGACGGGACGTGGCAGGCGGTCTTCACCCTGTCCGGCTACACCGGCCCGGCCACGCTCATCGTCAGCGTCAGCAGTGCCGCCGGCACGCCCACCAGCCTTACCGGCGGCTACCAGGTGATCGCGCCGCCGGCCGCCCCCGTGGTGACGTTCTACCTGCCGACAACGCCAAGCAACGACGATGATGGCTTCATCGAAGGCAACGCCGCGGCCGGCTCCACCGTCACGCTGTACGACACCAGCGGTGCGGCGCTCGAAACAACCACCACCCGCTCGAGTGGGGTGTTCCTCTTCAACAGCGTCATCCTGACCGAGGGCACCCATCGGCTGACGGAGACGGCCACGCTGAATGGTCTGACCAGCGTAGCGTCGGCACCGACCGCCATCACCATCGACCTGACGCCGCCGGCCGCAATGGTGACCAGCCTCGTGGTGGCGGGCGACGACGACATCACGGTGGCGGAACAGACGGCGCCGGACATCACGGTGACGGGCACGATCTCCGCCCCGCTCGCGGCCGGCGAGTCGGTGGAAGTCGTCGGGCCGGACAACACGAAGGCGGTCGCGACGACCGGCGCCGACGGGCTGAGCTTCACCGCAAGCCTGCCGACCCCCGGGGGTCCCGGCACCGTCTCCGCCTACGCGCAGGACACGGCGGGCAACGTCACGGCGACCCTGAAGCAGGCGTTCAGCTTCGACACCGTCCGCAAGGTCGTGCCGATCGGCCAGGCGGTCATCGGCGCCGGTAGCGGCTTCGAGAGCACCGGCGCGAGCCTGTCCGACAACGGCACCATCGCCGCCTACACGGTCAGCCCGGCCGCGTCCTCCGAGGCCGAGCGGGCCGCCGTCACCGTCGCGGCGCCGGCGGCCCCGGAGGTTTACGTCACCAACTCGGTCACCGGGACGACGGTGGAGGCCTCCGCCGGCCTGCCCAGCGCGGACGACGCCAGCCTTTCGGGCGATGGCACCCGGCTCGTGGTGGAGGCGGTGTCCGGCGTTGCCCAGGTCGAATTGATCGACCTGGCCGCGGGCACGACCACCCTGCTCTCGCACGCCGCAGGTGCCCCGGCCACGCCCAGCGTGGATGGCGCCGAGGGCGGGAGCATCGCGCAGGATGGCGCTCACGCGGTATTCGACAGCGTTTCGCCCGATCTGGGCGGCGGGACGGCCGGCATCGACCGGGTCTACGAGGTGGCTGTGGCGGCCGGAACGACGCGGCTGGTTTCGGGCGCGGCGGGGGCGCCGGGCGATGGCGGTTCCGTCGCCGACGGCGTGTCCGCCGATGGCAGTGTCGTGGTGTTCGGCAGCCAGGCCGCGGATCTCGGCCCCGCTGGCGGCGGGACCAGCCTCGAGGTCTACGCGGCGACGTTCGACGCCGCGGGGAACGAGACGATCGCCCTGGCCTCGGCCAATGCGCAGGGCACAGCGGCGAATGACGGCTCGGAGGACGCGACGGTGTCGGCGAACGGACGCTTCGTCCTGTTCGACAGCGCCGCCACCAACCTGGTGGCCGGCGCGGCGAGCGGCGCCCTCGAAGTATACCGGAAGGATCTGCAGACCGGGGCGCTCACCCTGGTTTCATCGACGGCCAGCGGCGTGGCAGCCAGCGACGATAGCGCGGCGGGTGGCATTTCGGATGACGGCAGCCTCGCCGTGTTCGCGACCGACGCGGCCAACCTCACCGGCAACCCCGATGGGAACAGCCAGGTGTTCGTCAAGAATCTGCTCACCGAAGCCGTGACCCTGGTCTCCGGCGCCGGGTTGTCGGGGGCGGACGGCGACAGTGACCAGCCCGCGATCTCCGGCGATGGCAGCACGGTCGCGTTCGACAGCAACGCGTCCGACCTGGTGCCGGGGATTGCGGGCGAGCAATCCTACGTGGCTGCGGTGGCCGCGCAGCCGCCCTGCTACTGCACCGGCACCCGCATCCGGACGCCGGGCGGCGAGGTGGCCGTGGAGAGCCTGGCAATCGGCGACACCGTGATGAGCGCTTCCGGCGAGCATCGGCCGGTCAAGTGGATCGGCCATCGCAGCTACGCCGGCCGCTTCCTCGCCGCCAATCCGGGCGTGCAGCCGGTGCGGTTCTGCGCCGGCTCGCTGGGTGACGGCCTGCCCCGCCGCGATCTGCTCGTGTCGCCCGGCCACTCGATGGTCCTGGGCGGTCTCCTGATCCCGGCGCGGCACCTGACAAACGGCTCGACCGTTATCCAGGAACGCGGGCTGCAACAGGTCGACTACGTCCACGTCGAGCTGGACAGTCACGATGTGCTGCTGGCCGAGGGAGCCCCCTCCGAGAGCTTCATGGACGACGATAGCCGCGGTTTGTTCCACAACGGGTCCGAGTTCACGGCGATGTATCCGGATGCCCGGCCTGAAGGGGGCTTCTGTGCGCCACGCGTCGAGCATGGTCCGGAGTTGGAGGCGATCCGGCAGAGGATCATGCGCGTGGCCCGGGGAATGGCGCGCGTGACCCGTGCGGAGGTCGGAGCAGTGGCCGCAGCATGAGTTGCGGATGATGGCATGCAAAGGGGGTGGGGTAAGACCAGCGCCGGTTCCCTCACCGATGCATCCGGTCCCCCATCATCCGCGCCAGCACCGGCTCAATCGCCTCGCTCAACCTCACCTGCGCCTCCGCCGTCGGATGCAGCAGCGGGTCCGGCGGCACCAGATACCCGTCCAGGAACGCCGCCCGGTCCAGCTTGCCATCCCGCATGAACACCCCGGTCACGTCCACGAACGTGACCAGCGGATCCTGCCCGGCTCCATACCGTGCGGTCAGCCCGCGGTTGGTCGCCGCCGTCGTCTCGTCCACCCACGCTGACCGCTCGGACGGCAGCACCGACAGCAGCAGCACCTTCGTGCCCGGCAGCCGCCGCCGCACCTCCGCGATCACCGCCGCGACCCCGTCCAGCGTCTGCTCCGCCGACCAGTGCACCCGGCCGTTGTTGTTGGCGCCGATCAGCACCACCGCCGCCTTCGGCTGGATCCCGTCCACCTCGCCATGCTGCATCCGCCACAGCAGGCTCGCCGTCGTGTCCCCCTTGAACCCCAGGTTCAGCGCATTCCGGTCGCCATAGAACCGCTGCCACGCCGGCGCGAAATCCCGCCACTCCGGCGGCCCGTGCTGCTCCCAATCCTGCGTGATGGAGTCGCCCAGGAAGACCAGGTCGACATGGCCCTGGCGCACCCGGGCCAGCTTCTCCTCGTGCCGCGCATGCCACCACGGCACGTTGTCGCGCGACAGCGGGGTCGCCGCCGGGTCGCCCGCCGCCGCCAGCAGCACCGCCGCGGCCAGCAAGCCGAACCGCCTCACGCCCCGAACTCCAGGTAGCCCGCCGCCAGCAGCCCGGCTGCCACGCAGTAATACGCGAATGGGTTAAGCGCCCAGCGGTCATGGCTGCGGAAATAGCGCATCAGGAACGCCGTGCTCAGCAGCGCCACCCCCCCCGCCACCACCGCCGCCATCAGCGACAATCCCAGCGTACCCGGCGGCATGTCCGCGTGCAGCAGCTTCGGCACCTCCAGCACCGTGGCGCCGATGATGATCGGGGTCGCGATCAGGAACGAGAAATGCGCACTCCCCTCATGCGACACCCCACGCAGCAGCCCGCCGATGATCGTCACGCCCGAGCGCGAGATGCCGGGGATCAGCGCCAGGCACTGCCACACCCCGATCGTCAGGGCGTCCCCCATGGTCAGGGTGGACAGCGTCCGGTTCGCCCCCCCGGCCCGCAGCCGCTCGCCGAACAGCAGCAACAGGCCGTTCACCACCAGGAACCCCGCGGCGAGCAGCGGCGAGGCGAACAGCCCCCGCACGTATTTCTCAAGCAGGAACCCGGCTACCACGGCCGGTATCGTTGCGATCACGATCAGCATGAGCACCCGCCGGCTCTCCCGGTTCTGGTGCGCGCCGGAGGTGCCGAGCACGCCCAGGCCCAGCGCCAGCCAATCCCGCCAGAAGAACGCCAGCAGCGCCACCGCCGTGCCCACGTGCAGCATGACCAGGAACGGCAGGAACGCAGGCGACGCCTGGTCCAGCTGCCAGCCCAGCACCGCCGGCAACACCACGGCATGCCCAAGGCTGCTGACCGGAAACAGCTCCGTCGCCCCCTGGATGATCGCGATCGCGATAGCCTGCACCGTATCCATCTGCCCGCCCCTCATCCGTGACCCGCTAGGTGCCGGAACCCGGGAGTCGTGACAAGGCGGCGACGGCGGGCAACGCCGGCCCGGCCGCGGCGTTGGGCCGGATAATGAAAGTACCATCCAACCCGGGCGACACCGCGTCCTTGGTCGTCCTCGCTCGCGCCATCGAGGCTACTGGCTACACGTTCGTCACACCGACCCCCGCCAGCCATGCCCGCGTCAACGCCCGGCCCGGAGCCGCCTGGGCGAGCGACCTGCGCGGCGTGTTCGGCTGGAGCCGGCCTTTCCGCGGCAGCACCGTGCCGCCCGGCATCATGGATGCGATGCGGGCGGCCGGAACCTTGGTGCCCTACGGCGAGGGCTGGCGCAGCCTCGTACGGCTGTCCTCGCTCGACGGTCTGGTGTTCCTTCACTCGGCCTACCCGACCGAGGCGGCTGACGCCGTGTTCTTCGGGCCGGACACCTACCGCTTCGCCCAGGCCATCATGGGGGTGCTGGACCGACCGGTCGGCCGGGCGGTGGATGTCGGCTGCGGCGCCGGCCCTGGGGCGGTGCTGATCGCGCGCGACCACCGCCTCGCCACCGTGTTCGCGGTGGACATCAACGACGGCGCCTTGCAACTCACCCGCGCCAACGCCGCCCTGGCCGGCGTGTCGGTGGAGGCGGTGCACAGTGACCTGCTCTCCGCCCTGCCCGGCGTGTTCGACCTGATCGTGGCCAATCCGCCCTACCTGGTGGACCCGGCTGCCCGTGCCTATCGCCACGGTGGCGGTCCTTTGGGGGCAGATCTGTCGCTCGCCATCCTGGACGCGGCGATCACCCGGCTGGCCAGTGGCGGCACCCTGCTGCTCTACACCGGGGCCGCGATCGTGAACGGGAAGGACCCATTGCGCCTGGCCACCGCCGACCGACTTAACGGGACTGGTTTGAGTTGGGACTACCGCGAGATGGATCCGGACGTGTTCGGCGAGGAACTGGCTGGCGGCGCCTATGCGCTGACGGACCGTATCGCGGCCGTCGTCCTGACCGTGCGTAACACGATATAAGAACAGGGAATTCGCCGATGCCTGACGGAAGCTTTGCCGCCCTGACCGAGAACGACCGCTGGCATCGCCGGTTGGCCACGTTCAACGCCGCCCGCTTCACCCCGGGCCTGCCGCATGACGGCTGGGAGGCGGAGATCGAGACGCATGCCGCCCTGCTGTTGGAGGAAGGCACCTGGCTGGAGGAGAAGCGTGAAGCGGTCAGCGCCCGTGCCGCCCAGGCACCACACGACCCGGACGGCTTCGTCGCCTGGTTTCAGCAGCTCGAGCATAGCGGCCCCGGCCAGAACGACACGCTGTTCCCCTGGCTTGCCGAGGAGGCGACGCTGGAGGAGATGTGCTGGTTCCTGACGCAGGAGGTGGCGGGCGAGGCCGGGTTCGAGGACCTGACGGCGGTCACGCAGATGCGCCTGCCGGTGCGGGCGAAGCTGGAGCTGGCGCGCAACTACTGGGACGAAATGGGCCGCGGCAACGCCAAGGGCATGCATGGCCCGATGTTGGAACACCTGGCCGGGCGCCTCGGCCTGCAACCTTCGATGGAAACCACGATCTGGGAGGCGCTGGCTCTCGCCAATACGATGGCCGGGCTCGCCGCCAACCGCCGCTACGCCTACCACTCCGTCGGTGCGCTCGGCGTGATCGAGCAGACGGCACCGGGTCGCGCCAAGCTGGTCGGCCTCGGCCTTAAGCGGCTGGGCGTCAGCAGCAAGGATCGTCACTATTTCGACCTGCACGCGATCCTGGACGTGAAGCACAGCGCCGCCTGGAACGCGGAAGCCGCCTGGCCGCTGGTGGCGGAAGACCCGAACCGGGCGCAGGCCCTCGCGGAAGGCGCTCTCATGCGTCTCGAATGCGGCGCCGATTGTTTCCGGCGGTATCGGGATACGATGGGCGTCGGCTAAACGCTCTCCTCGTCCAGCTTCCTCTCCCTCTACTGGGAGGGGTCGGGATGAGGGAGCTCGGGATCTCGCGACTACGATACGTTTGCGCGTTCAGCCCTCTCCCGTGAGATACGGGAGAGGGGTGGGGCTGGTTACGCCGCCCTCCGCTCCGCCGTCGGGTAGTCCGTGTAACCCTCCGCTCCGCCGCCATACCAATGGGACTTGTCGTCCGACGGTGCCAGCGGGATGCCCGCCCGGAGCCGCTCCACCAGGTCCGGATTAGTGATGAACGGCCGGCCAAAAGCGATCAAGTCCGCACGCAATGCATTCCGCGCCTCCTCGGCCAAGTTCAGGTCATAGCCGTTATTGGCCATGTATAATCCGCGGAATGCCCTCTGCAGTGCGACGTAGTCGAACGCGGAAGACTGTCGCGAGCCCTGCGTGGCGCCCTCGATCACGTGCATGTAGCACAGGCCCAACCTGTCGATCCCAGCCACCACCTGGCCATAGACCTCCTGCGCATCGTCGAACCCTGCCATGTCGTTAGCCGGGCTGACGGGGGAGAGCCGGATGCCGACCCGGCTGCCGCCCCAGACGCCAACGACCGCTTGCGCGACCTCCAGCGTCAGCCGCACGCGGTTCTCGACGCTGCCGCCATAGGCATCCATCCGCTGGTTGGTGTGCGTGCGGAGGAACTGCTCGAGCAGGTAGCCATTGGCGGCATGGATCTCCACGCCATCGAACCCGGCGCTCTTCGCGCACTCGGCCGAGCGGCGGTAATCCTCGATCACGCCGGCAATTTCCGCCGTCTCTAGCGCGCGCGGCGTCACGAACGGCTGGAACCCCGTCTCCGTGAAGGCCTGGCCCTTCGCCAGCACCGCCGAGGCGGACACCGGCAGGCCGCCACCGGGCTGCAGCGACGGGTGGCTGATACGGCCGACGTGCCACATCTGGGCGAAGATATGGCCCCCCTTCGCGTGGACGGCGTCCGTCACCAGCCGCCATCCGGCAACCTGATCCTCGGTATACAGGCCGGGCGTGAACGCGTAGCCCTTGCCCTGCTGGGAGACCTGCGTCGCCTCGGACACGATCAGGCCCGCACTCGACCGCTGCGCATAGTATTCCGCATTCATGGCACCCGGCACATCGCCCTTGCCGGCGCGGCTGCGGGTGAGCGGGGCCATGACGACGCGGTTGGTAAGCGGCAAGTCGCCACCCAGCATCACGGGCTGGAACAAGTCGGTTTGGGTCATCGGGAGCCTCAATCGCTGGTCGGGTAAGACGCCAACAGCCGCAGTTGCAGCCGCCATTTGCGATACATGGTGCGCAGGCCACTCGTTTTGTGCCCCGCAGCACGATTGGCCCGGCCTATTTCCCATGCCGCCCGGTAATGAGTGAATTGGGCGGCATACGCTTCCCGCAGCGTGCAGCGCGCATCCCAGATATGGGTCGCCTCCGACCCGGCGCCGTTCACCTCGATGATGGTGAACCCCTGCCCCAGCCGCAGCGCCGCCTCCGAGGCGTAGCGCGCGTCGATCCGGCCGAAATGGAAGCCGGGGATGTCGCGCGCGATCGCGTCCACCTGCCGCACCAGTGCGGGGGTGATGGCATCGGCGCCGTTAATGAACACCGACCCTTTGCAATG
>CAXSEG010000136.1:0-12127 GCA_964235545.1 uncultured Acetobacteraceae bacterium | reverse complement strand
CATTCGCGGCGACATGGACGAGAAAACCAAGGTCGAGCAGATGCCGCGCATGGAAAACCGCCAGATGATCATGGTGCTGTCTCCGCGGTAGGTCTTCTCCCTCTCCCGCTTGTGGGAAAGGGTCGGGGTGAGGGAGCTTAGGACTTACGGCTGCTGACAACGTGCGCGGACGACTCTCACCCCAACCCTCTCCCATGAAGGATGGGAGTGGGAGCCAGTGGATGCCGTAGCCTGCTCATGGTCAGGGTGTTACTCCGCTGCCTCCGCCATCAGCGTCAGCGAGGCCGGCAACCGGGCCCGCAGCCGCCGAAGCCGTCTCGGGTCGGCGTCCATGATGCGGAACTCGACGCCGGACGAATGCGTCACCACTTCCCCGCGTGACGGCACCCGGCCCGCCAGCGTGAACACCAGGCCGCCGACCGTGTCGATGTCGGCGTCCCGTTCGTCTTCGGTCAGCACTGTGCCGACCCGTGCCTCGAACGCTTCCACCGGCAGCCGGGCGTCGATGTCCAGCGTGCCATCCGGGCGCTCGGTGATCAGCGGGGTGGCTTCCTCGTCGTGCTCGTCCGCGATGTCCCCAGTGATCGTCTCCACCAGATCCTCGATCGTGACCAGCCCGTCGATGCCACCATACTCGTCCACCACCAGTGCCAGGTGGATGCGGGCCTGGCGCATCTGCAGCAGCAGGTCGAGCACGGGGATCTGCGGGGCCACCATCAACGGCGCGCGCACAATCGCCTCGAGGTCGAACTCCTCGGCGCGGCCGACATAGGCGAACACATCCTTGATGTGGACCATGCCCACGACCTCATCCAACTGCTCGCGGAACACGGGCATGCGGGAATGGCCTTCGCGCCGTATCATTTCCAGCGCCTGATCCAGCGTCACGTCCACCGCCATCGCGATGATGTCGGCGCGCGGCACCATCACATCGTCGGCCGTGGTGCCGCGCAGGCGCAGCACGTTGGCGATCAGCACGCGCTCCTGCCGGTCGAGCTCCGGCAGTTCACCCGGTCCCTGCACCGCGTCGGCGGCTTCCTGCACCAACTCGGCGATGCTCTCGCGCACGCCGCCCTCGTGGCCGCGGCGCCAGATCACTTGCCGCAACCGGGCCAGCAAGGGACTTCGCGTTTGGTCGCTCATGCACGCCGCCATGGGTTGGGCACGCGCAGGCTGTGCAGGATGCGTGCCTCCCGCAGCTCCATCCGCCGCGCCTCGCCGGCGCCCCCGTGATCGTGACCGCGCAGATGCAACGCGCCGTGTACCACCAGGTGGGCCAGCACGTGCGCCATTGGCCGACCGGCCGCGCCGGCCTCCCGGCGCACCACGCCGGCGGCGAGGATCACGTCCCCGCTGTCGAAGGTCAGCACGTTGGTCGGCTTGTTGCGGCCGCGGTGCCGGGCGTTCAGCCGTTTCACCATTCCGTCCGAGGCGAGCACGACTGTGCCCACTCCGCCGGCCGCGGCAGCGGCCCGTGCCGTCAGCCGCTCCACCTGGGGTATCATCCGCCGCCACGCCGCATCGGCGACGACGACCGGAGTCGGACCAGCCCCGAAAGGCTGGCCCCCGCTACCTGGAGGCTCCATCACTCTCCCGCTTGGCGCGCCCGCGCGTGTCCCGCTCGGCCACAGCCCGTTGCTCGTAAGCATCCACTATACGCGCAACCAGCGGATGGCGCACCACGTCCCGCACGTCGAAGCGGTTGACGCCGATGCCCTGCACACCTTCAAGCGTGTCCAACGCATCCCGCAGCCCGGAGCGGGTGCCGGCCGGCAGATCCACCTGGCTGAGGTCGCCGGTGACCACCATGCGGGTCCCCTCACCCATGCGGGTGAGGAACATCTTCATCTGCGCCGGCGTGGTGTTCTGCGCCTCGTCTAGGATGACGAAGGCGTGGGCCAAGGTGCGGCCGCGCATGAAGGCGAGCGGGGCCACCTCGATCTCGCCGGTGGCGATGCGCCGGGTTACCTGGTCCCCCGGCATCATGTCGCCCAAGGCGTCGTACAGCGGGCGGAGGTAAGGGTCCACCTTCTCCTTCATGTCGCCGGGCAAGAAGCCGAGCCGCTCGCCCGCTTCCACGGCGGGGCGAGACAGCACGATCCGCTCGACGCGGCCGGCCGAGAGCATTGCCACGGCCTGCGCGACGGCGAGGTAGGTCTTGCCCGTGCCGGCAGGGCCGATGCCGAACACCATCTCGTGGCGGGCCAGCAGGTCCATGTACGCCGCCTGGCCCGGCGTGCGCGGCCCGACCGAGCCGCGGCGGGTGCGGATCGCCGGCAGGTCCGACAGCGGCAGCCGCGGGTCCGCCTCGGCGGTGCGGGCGTTGCTCATGCGGATGGCGGCGTCCACGTCTCCGCTGGCGACACCCTGGCCGTTGCGCAACCGTCCCCACAGCACGCCGAGGGCCGCCTGTGCCGCCTCTACGCGCACCGGGTCCCCGCTGATGGACACGCGGTTGCCGCGGCAGGCGAGGCGGACCTCCAATCCCTGCTCCAGCTTCGCGAGATGCCTGTCGTGATCCCCCAGCAGCAGAGGCAACAGGGCGTTGTCATCGAACTGCATGGTCACGGCACGGCCTGGCAGGCCGGGCGGCATGGTCGCGGCAAGCGCCGGAGCGGTTTGTGTCAAGCGGGTGTGAACTCCTGTTGCAGACATCCTGAAAGCGATGTGGGGGTGGAGGCGGCGATCTGCACCGGTATTTCTTGTCCGATGAGATGGGGAGAGCCGGGGAAATGCACCGGCTGTAGCGCAGGGGTGCGTCCGCCAAGTTGGCCGGGGCGCCGGCCCGGCCCGGTGACCAGCACGGGAATAGTCCGGCCCACGCTGTCGGCGTTGAACGCAGCCTGGCTGTCGCGCAAGGCAACTTGCAGTTCCTGCAGCCGGGCGTCCTTCACGGCCTCGGCCACCTGGTGCGGCGCGCCGGACGCGGGGGTGCCGGGGCGGGGCGAGTATTTGAACGAGAACGCGGAGGCGAACCCCGTCTCGCGCACCAGCGCCATGGTGGCGGCATGGTCCGCATCGGTCTCGCCGGGATGGCCCACGATGAAGTCGGACGAGAGGGCGAGGTCCGGACGTGCGTCCCGCAACCGGCCCACGATGCGGCGGTAGTCGCCCGCGGTGTGGCGGCGGTTCATCGCAGCGAGCATCCGGTCCGACCCGGATTGCACCGGCAGATGCAGGAACGGCATCAGTTGCGGCACGTCCCGGTGCGCCGCGATGAGGTCGTCACCCATGTCGTTCGGATGGCTGGTGGTGTAGCGGATGCGCAGCAGGCCGGATATTTCCGCCAATGCGCGGACCAGGCTGGCCAGCGTCCATCCCGAATGCGTCCAGGCGTTGACGTTCTGGCCGAGCAGCGTGATCTCCTTCGTGCCGCCCGCGACCATGCGGCGCGCCTCCGCCAGCACGGCCTGCGGCGGCCGGCTGATCTCGGCGCCGCGCGTGTAGGGGACGACGCAGAAGGAGCAGAACTTGTCGCAGCCCTCCTGGATGGTCAGGAAGGCGGTCAGGCCCTGGCTGGCGGCCTGATCCGGCAGCGCGTCGAACTTCTCGATCGTGGCGAAATCGGTCTCGATCACCGACCCGGCGGCCCGGGCGGCACGCGCCACCATCTCCGGCAGCCGGTGATAGGTCTGCGGGCCCATGACGATGTCCACGTAGGGGGCACGGGCCAGCAATGCCTCGCCCTCCGCCTGCGCCACGCAGCCGGCGACCGCGAGCACCGTCGTCCGCCCGCCGCCGGCCCGCGACTCCTTGATCTTACGCAGCTTCCCGAGTTCGGAGAACACCTTCTCCGCCGCCCGCTCGCGGATGTGGCAGGTGTTGAGGATGACCATGTCCGCATCGTCCGGCGTAGCCGTCGGCGCGTAGCCGAGCGGAGCCAGCGTGTCCGCCATGCGGGCGCTGTCATACACGTTCATCTGGCACCCCCAGGTGATCACGTGCAGGCGCTTGGGATCAGACATCGACGGAAAGCCCCTGCCGCCGCCGGACAAGCCCGGTGGCGAGGTGGGAGCAGTTATCCACACAGGCCGGCGGGTCAAGGTCCGCAGGTGCGTCGGGCCTCCGTCGAGAGAATTTTAGTACTCACGAGCAAATCGATTCGGGTCAAGATGGACGGAAGGCCGTCAGGCGGGAACCGGCACGGACCCAGCAGCGGAGGCCATGCGGAGGCCACGCTCCTCGCGGTTCTGTCGCATCGCCGCTGCACCGGCGGCCACGGCGTCCCACGCGGCCTGGGCAAGCAGCTTGCGGTTGGCGAAATCCTTCGGGTCCAGCGGCGGGTGCATCAGCACGGTCACCCGCATGCCCCGCCGTTTTGCCAGGTGCCAGAAATGGCTCGCGAGATCCATGTCGCCGTACCACGCAAACGCCGCGCGGGTGGCGCGCCGGGTCGGCAGGCCCCCCAGGCGGTCGTACACCACGGAGACCGGCTGGATCAGCGGCGGCACCTCGCCTCCTGCCTTGTCCGTCTCCGCCACCGAGAAGAACGCCGAACGGAACGGCAGCACGCGGCCGCCGTCGGAACTGGTGCCCTCCGGGAACAGCAACAGGTCGTCACCCGCGGCGAGCCGGCTGCGCATCGCGTCCCGCTCCCGCCCCGTGGCGCCGCGCTGCCGGGTGACGAACACGGTGCGCCCAAGGCGGGCCACCAGGCTGACACCGGGCCAGCGCGCGATCTCGTCCTTGGACACGAAGCACGCCTCCAGCCGGCCGCCCAGCACGGGGATGTCCAGCCAGGAGCAGTGGTTGGCGGCGTAGATCACCCGGCGGCCCCGCCCCTTGGCCGCCGGCACGCCGACCACACGGACCTGCAGGCCGATCAGCCGCGCGAACATCGCCCAGTAGACACGGGCGAACACGACCTTCGCCCGGCCCGGCACAACCAGCAGCAGCGCCTGGATACCGGCCGCGATCACCGTCCACAGCACGGCGGTGACCCCGCGCCGGGCCGCCCGCCCACCCCGGATGACCCGGCGGAACGGCGGGATGGCGTCCGGCCACTGCCCGATCTCCGCCGGCCTGACCGACGCGAACTGCGACACACGGGAGCGGCTGTTCAACCGGGGGGCGATAGGGCGGGCCATCAGCGGCAGATAGACCGGGCGAGGTTGCGGGACAACAACGCCGGGCCACGTCCGCGGCCGGTGGAATCCTAACCCGGCGCCTCGTTCACCAAAGGTTAATGCGCTATGACCCTGCGGCATGGATAGCCGCCGAACCCTCAAGCGCCTGGCCGTGCTAGCCGCGGCCGCTATCGCGATGCAGCCGCCGGCGCATGCCGCCGACCCGCAGCCGTATGACGTGACGATCGCGCCCACCGGGGATGGCGCGATCGACGGCGCGCTGCACGACAGCTCGACCCTGATCGCCCTGCAGAAAAGCGCACCGGTCGGCCCCTTCGCGCTGGTCACACGGGCGCAGAACGATATCGCCCGTTTGCAAGAGGCGCTGAACAGCTTCGGCTACTACGGCGCCCACATCACGCTGACGGTGGACGGACGGCCGGTGGACGATCCCGCTTTGCCGGACGCGCTCGCCGCCAAGCCGGCCGACAGCCAGGCCGCCGTCAGCGTGACGGTCGATCGCGGGCCGCTGTTCCACCTGCGCCGGGTCACCGTGGACGGCCCGGTCTCGGCGGCGGACCGCGCCAAGCTCGGCATCGCGCCGGGTGACCCGGCGGTCGCGTCCAAGGTGCTCGCGGCACAGGGCAACCTGCTCGGCGCCCTTCAGGCCACCGGCCACGCGCTCGCCAAGGTCAGCGCGCCGGACGCCGTGGAGACGCCGGCCGACCAGGTGCTGGACGTGACGTTCCATGCCGAGCCGGGGCCGCGGGTCGATATCGGCGCGATCACAGTCGACGGCCTGAAGGTCACCAACGACAGCTACATCCGCCGCCGCCTGCTGGTGCATCCCGGCGAGGACTACAGCCCGGCGACGATCGAGCGCGCACGGCAGGACCTGGCCAATAACGGCGTGTTCGCCTCCGTGAACGCCACCATCCCCGACCACCTGGCACCGGACGGCACGATCCCGCTCACTTTCACCGTGGTGGAGCGGCCGCGCCACGCCGTGGCGTTCAACCTGGCCTACGCGACGGATACGGGGGCCACCGGCGGCGCGACCTTCACCTACCGCAACGTGTTCGGCAACGCCGAGACGCTGGTGCTGGGTGCCGCCATTACCCAGGCCGAATCCGGCGCCGAGATCCGGGCACCCGGCTACAACTTCAACGTCACCTTCACCCAGCCGGACTGGCACGCGCGCGACCAGACGCTGGCCTACAACGCCGCCTACATCAAAGAGAACCTCTACGCCTACAGCCGCAAGGCGGAGCTGCTCGGCGTGTCGCTGACCCGCAAGCTGACCAACCAATGGAGCGTCTCCGCCGGGCTGACCGGCGTGCAGGAGCGGATCGCGCAGCAGACGACGCTGACCACCTTCACCAACACCAACTACGAGTTGGTGCAGGTGCCGCTGGGCGTCACCTACGACAGCACGGGGCCGGACGGGCTGTTCAACCCGACGCACGGGATCAAGGCGCGGCTGACCGTGACGCCGACCGAACCGTTCGGCGGCGGCTCCTCGTTCTTCACACTCGCGCTGGCGAGCGCCTCCACCTATCTCAACCTGGCGGACACAGAGGGCCGCAGCGTGATCGCCCTGCGCGGGACGCTGGGGTCGGCGCTGGGTGCCAGCACATTCCAGATCCCGGCGGACCAGCGCTTCTACGCCGGCGGCAGCGCCACCGTGCGCGGCTATCGCTTCCAGGCCGCCGGCCCGCTGTTCCCGAACCAGCGGCCGACCGGCGGCAGCTCGCTCACTGCCGCCACCGTGGAATACCGGCAGCGTTTCGGCGAGAGTTTCGGCGCCGCCGTGTTCGTGGACGCGGCGCAGGTCGGCCACAGCGCCGCCCCGTTTAACGGCACGTTGTTTGAGGGCGTCGGCGTCGGCGCGCGCTACTACACCAGCCTCGGGCCGATCCGGTTCGACATCGCGGTGCCGCTCGACAAGCGGCGCAAGGACCAGCTGCTCGAGGCTTATATCGGGCTCGGCCAAGCCTTTTGATGGGATCACACTGATGCGCACCGTCCTGCGGGTCCTCGTCTGGGTGCTGGGCGTGCTGGTCCTGGTGCCGGTGTTCGCGGTGTTGGCGGCCATCTTGCTGCTAAATTTGGACCCGGGCCGCCGCCTGGTGGAGCGGCTGGCCGGGCAGCTGACGGGCGGGCAGGTGGTGATCGCGGGGCTCGGCGGCCGCTTCCCCGATGCGCTGCGCCTGGCGCATGCCGAGGTGCACGACGCCCAGGGCGCCTGGCTGCTGCTGGACAACGTGGCGCTGGACTGGTCGCCGCTCGCCTTGCTGCACAAGGAGGCGCGCGTCGACCTGCTGACGGCGGGGCGCGTGCGGGTGCCGCGCCTGCCAGTGTCCCAACCCGCCCCCGCCGGGCAGCCGGCCAGCAGCCAGCCGTTCTCGCTGCCGGTGCGCGTCTCGGTGCAGTCGATCCGCATCGCCCGGGCGGAGATCGGCGCCCCGGTCGCCGGCACCGCCGCGGTGCTGGCGCTGGACGGCCGGGCGCATCTCGCCTCGCTGCAGGACGGCGACGCGGATGTCACGATCGACCGGCTGGACAGCGCTGGCAGCTACGTGGTGCACGGCAAGATCGACCCCACACACCTGACGGCGAAGCTGGACGTGGCGGAGCCGCCGCACGGGCTGATCGCCACCATCGCCAAGCTGCCGGACATCGGCGCCGTCGCGCTGCAGGCCAGCGTGGACGGCCCACGCGCGGCGGAGGTGACGTTGGTCGGGCTAGCCGCCGGGCCGGCACGGCTGACCGCCAAGGGCACGGTGGACCTGGTGAACCAGGCGGCGGACCTGGACCTCACGGCCAACGCCCCCGCCATGACCCCCGCCCCCGGCGTGTCCTGGCAGACGATCGCGCTGGAGGCGCACGTGCACGGCCCGTTCACCAAGCCGGACGCGACCGGACAGCTGCAGCTCGCCGGGCTGGCGGCGGGCGGGGCGGCGGTGGCCAAGCTCTCGGCCGACCTGCATGGCAACCAGGGCGCCGCCGGGCTGACCGCGACGGCCGAGGGCGTGCGCATCCCCGGGCCGAAGCCTGACCTGCTGGCCGGCGGCAACCTGGTGCTGCAAGCCGACGCCCGGCTGGACGCACCGGCCCGGCCCGTTACCTTCACCCTGTCCCACCCCCTGCTCCAGGCGACCGGCCACGCCGACACCGCCGGCACCATTGCCGGGCACGTGGACCTGACCGCGCCCGACCTGCAGCCGCTCGCCGCCGCCGGTGGGGTGGACCTACACGGCCGCACCCAATTGGGCGTGGATGCCAATATCGCTGGCGGCACCACCAACCTGAAGCTGGACGGGACGGTCGGCATCACCGGCGGGCTGTCCCCCGTGCCGGCCCTGCTGGGTGACGCGGCGCGGATCGGCGTCACCGTGGCGCTGGCTGGCAGCGACATCACCGTCAGCCGGGCGGAAGTGGACGGCAAGACGCTGAGCCTGCGCGCTAGCGGCACCGACAAGGCCAACGTGCTGGACCTCGCCTACACGGTCGGGCTGACCGATCTGGCCGTGCTCACCCCCACCGTGGACGGCGCCGCCACGGTGCAGGGCACGGCCAAGGGACCAGCCGACAACCTGGCCGTGGTCGCCACGCTGGACGGCACCGTCGGCAGCAAGGGCGTGCCGAAGGGCCCGGTGCAGGTCGCGGTCAACGCCACCGGGCTGCCCGGCAACCCCGCCGGGTCGGTGACGGCGCAGGGCACGCTGGAGGGTTCGCCGCTTGCCTTGGCCCTGCACGCCGACCGCGGCGCCGACGGCACGCTGCACGCCACGATTGACCGAGCCGACTGGAAGAGCCTGCATGCCGAAGGCGCGGCCACGATGGCGAAGGGCGCTTCCCTGCCCCAGGGCAAGGTCAGCCTGCGCATGACCCGGCTCGACGATCTGCGCGCGCTGACCGGCCAGGCGGTGAGCGGCGCCGTGACCGCCGACGCGGCGTTCGACGGCAGCACCGCCACGATCGGCCTCGATGCCACCCATGCCGGCATCCCCGGCAGCTCGGTCGGCCACGCCGTGCTAAAGGCGCGCGTCACCGATCCCACCACCCACCCGGCCGTCGCGGCGACGCTGGATGCGGAAGGGATCGAGGCGAGCGGCATCGGCGGCTCGGCCAAGCTGGCGGTCAACGGGCCGCAGGAGGCGCTGGCGATCAAGCTGAACGCCGCGCTGACCAACCTGGCCGGGGCCGCCGCCACGGTCGCCACCAACGCCGTGCTGAACCTGCCCGGCAAATCGGTCGAGCTGGCGGCCCTCACTGCCGACTGGAAGGGCGAGGCAGTGCGCCTGCTCGTCCCGGCCCGGGTGAGCTTCGGCGACGGCGTGGCGGTGGACCGGCTGCGCATCGGGCTGCAGACCGCCGTGCTGGAGATCGCCGGGCGGGCCACGCCGCGCCTGGACCTGACGGCCAGCCTGCGCGGCGTCACACCCGACCTGGCCAAGCCGTTCGCCCCCTCGGTGGACGCGGCCGGCGAGATCAGCGCCGACGCGAAGCTGACCGGCACGCCCGCCGCGCCCAGCGGCACCGTGCGGCTGACCGCGACCGGCCTGCACATGCGCACCGGCCCGGCCCGCGCGCTGCCGCCGGCGAACATCACCGCCAACGTGCAGCTCGCCGGCAAGGCGGCGACGGTGGATGCGCGGCTCGCGGCTGGGCGGTCGAACCTGGCGGTGACCGGCCGGGCGCCGCTCGGGGCCGGCGCGCTGGCCTTGCGCGCTACCGGCGGGGTGGACC
This sequence comes from uncultured Acetobacteraceae bacterium, assembly GCA_964235545.1. Lineage (GTDB taxonomy): Bacteria > Pseudomonadota > Alphaproteobacteria > Acetobacterales > Acetobacteraceae > LMUY01. Next base: position 2,309 of record CAXSEG010000136.1, on the reverse strand, counting down.
TCGCGATGCTCGACCCGATCCTCGCGCCCCAGGGCCGCCGCGCCCGCGGGCAGGTGACGCTGGACGCCGGAATCGCCGGCTCGACCACCGCGCCGCAGGTCAACGGCACGCTGACCCTGGCCGGCGGCGAGGTGCAGGACCTCGGCCAGGGCGTGCGCATCAGCGCGATCGCGGCCACCATCCAGGCCTCCGGCGAGACGATCCGGATCGCGAGCTTCACCGGCCAGGCCGGCCCCGGCACGATCGGCGCCAGCGGGACGGTCGGGCTGACCGGGGCCATGCCGGTCAACGTGACGCTGACGATGCGCAACGCTCGCCCGCTCGCCAGCGACCTGCTGACCGCCACCCTGGACGCGGACCTGGCGGTGCGCGGCGATGTGCAGGGCACCCTGGCCGCAAGCGGCAAGATCGCGATCCAGCAGGCCACGATCAACGTGCCGGAACACCTGCCCACCTCGGTAGCGGTGCTACCGGTACGCATCGCGGGCCAGCCGCTGCCGCTCCCACCCAAACCCGACGCCGTGGTCCGGTTGGACCTGCAGCTGGACACGCCGGGCCAGATCATCGTGCGCGGGCGCGGCCTGGATGCGGTGTTGGGCGGCAGCCTGCATGTCGGCGGCACGACGGTGGCGCCGCAGGTGAGCGGCGGGTTCACCATGCGCCGCGGCACGTTCAACCTGGCGGGCACCACGCTCACGTTCGCGCGCGGCAAGGTAGGCTTCGACGGCGCGGGGGTGACGAACAAGATCGACCCGTCGCTCGATTTCGAGGCTGACGCGCCGACCACCAGCGGCACCGCGTCGCTGATCGTGGGCGGCTACGCCGACGCGCCGAAGATCACGCTCACCGCCTCCCCGCCGCTGCCGCAGGACGAGGTGCTGGCGCAGCTGCTGTTCGGCCGCAGCGCCTCGCAGCTCGGGCCGTTCCAGTACGCCGAGATCGCGGCAGCGCTGGCCGAGCTGTCCGGCACCGGCGGCGGCAGCAATCCGCTGGACCGGGTGCGCAAGGGGCTCGGGCTGGACCGCCTCTCGGTCGGCGGCGGCAGCAGTTCCAGCGGCAGCAGCACCAGCGGCGCCACGATCGAGGCGGGGAAGTATGTCGCCAACGGCGTGTATGTCGGCGCTAAGCAGGGCACCAGCGGCGCACAGACCCAGGCGCAGGTGCAGGTCGACCTCTACAAGGGGCTGAAGGCGGAGACCGACGTGGGCACCGGCGCAGGCGGGACGAGCTTGGGGCTGAGTTACCAATTCGAGTATTGAGGCTTCGTGCGGTCTCCCCCCCCGAAGCAGGGGGGTATCATCAGCGAAGCCGCGTGGCGGACGATATCCGGCGATCGATGCGCATGTGCCGCTCCAGCGCGCGCACGCCCAGGCTGGCCGGGTAGCTGATCACCAGGTAGATCATGAAGATCAAGCTGTAGATCTGCAGGTAGCGGAAGTTCTCCGCGGCCAGCAACTGGCCGCGGAACAGCAACTCCCCGATGGAGATCGTCGAAACCAGGGCAGTATCCTTGAACAAGGAGATGAAGTAGCCACCGATCGGCGGAATCACGATGCGCAGCGCCTGCGGCAGGATCACGTGCGGCATGTAGATGCGTCCGCGCATGCCGAGCGCCCGGGCGGCCTCCCACTGGCCATGGTCGACAGCCACGATACCGGCACGGATGACCTCGCTGAGGTAGGCGCCGTAGTTGATCCCAAGGCCCAGGATCCCGGCCGCCAGGGCCGGGAGGCGGATGCCGAAGAACGGGAAGACGTAGAAGATGTAGAAAAGCTGGAGCAGCAACGGCGAGCCGCGGATCACCTCCACGAACACCGCCGCCGGCACCGACATCCACCGCCGCTGCGGGTTGAGCCGCGCCAACGCCAGTGCGAGCCCGATCGCCAGGGCCAGCGCCATGCCGGTGAAGGTCAGCAGGACGGTGAGCTGCAACCCGGCCCACAGATCGGGCCACCACTCGGCATACTCGCCGATGAGCTCCCTCATCGGCCGGGCAGCGGGATCATGGCTTCAGGAAGAAATCCGTGGGCGTCAGACCCCATTTCTCGAACAGCTTGGCGGCGGTGCCGTCCGCCTTCATCGCGGCGTAGTCCTTGTTGAAAGCCGCGATGAAGTTGGGGCTGCTGTCCTTCAGCACGCCGAACGCGCAGATCGTGTCGGCCTTGTCCTCCGGCACGTAGTCCCCGACGAGTTCGAAGTTCAACGCCTTGTTCTGCTGCAGCGCGTAGGCCGAGAGCGTGGAGTCGACGACGGCCGCATCGATCCGTCCGGTGGAAAGGTCCGCAAAGGCGTTTTGGATCGTGGGATAC
>CAXSEG010000135.1:0-12144 GCA_964235545.1 uncultured Acetobacteraceae bacterium | reverse complement strand
GGCGCGCCCACGCTGGGCTGGCACCAGAGCGCCGACGACGCCTTTACTCCGGACGTGAAGATCCATGACGGCGAGACCGTGGTGGGGATGGAGGCGGTGTTCACGCCGGGTCACGCGGCGGACCATCTGTGCTTTGCCCGGCCGGATGGGGTGATGTTCAGCGCGGACCACGTCATGGGCTGGTCCTCCAGTATCGTCAGCCCCCCCGGGGGCGACATGGCAGCCTATTTCGCCAGCCTGCACCGGTTGCTCGCCCGCCCGGAGACCACCTACCTCCCCGGCCATGGCCCTGCCTTGACCGACCCGCGTCCTTATGTGACCGCCCTGCTCGACCACCGGATCGCCCGCGAGAATGGCATCGCCGCGGCTCTGCAAGATGGGCCGCGAAGCTCCAAGGACCTAGTGGAGGCCCTGTATTCCAAGATTGACCCCATCCTGAAGATGGCGGCGGAGCGCAACGTGCTCGCGCACCTGATGAAACTGGAGGGAGAGGGCCGGGTGACGCAGCACGGCGAGGCATGGCAAGCGGTCTGACCACGGACGCGCTGTTCGCCGCCAACCGCACCTTCTATGACAGCCTCTGGTCCGAGGCGCGCCTGATCGGTCCGCACCGCTTCAACACCTGGCCGCTGGTGCAAGCTCTTGCCGCCACGTCCGGCCGGCGGCTGGAGGTCGGGCCCGGCCTGCGCCCGCGGCTGCCGATCCCCAACACCGTCTTCGCCGATATCAGCCTTCCTGCGCTGCACTGCCTCGCCGGCCAGGGCGGCGGCGCCACTGCCGCCACGCTCACCGCCCTGCCGTTCGCCGATGCGTGCTTCGGGCTGATCAGCGCGATGGACATCGTCGAGCACGTCGCGTCCGACCATGCGGCCCTGGCCGAACTCGCGCGCGTGGCTGCACCGGGAGCCGTGCTGCTCCTCTCGGTGCCGCTGCATCCCGGCGCCTGGACCGCGTTCGACGAAGCCGTCGGCCATCACCGCCGCTACGACCCTGCCACCCTCGTCCGCCAACTCGCGGCCGTAGGCTTCATGGTCGAACGCAGCGCCGCTTCGGGCATGCTGCCGCGGTCCTCCGCCCTGCAGCGCGTCGGCCTATGGTTCCTGCGCCGGCAACGGGTGCGGGCGATGTGGTGGTACAACCGGGTGCTTATGCCCCTCGGCCTGCGCCGGGCTGCGGCATTGGTGCTCGCCGATGGGCTGATCTCGACGGAGGCGGTGGCGGGGGTGCTGCTGGTTTGCCGCAAAGCCTGGCCTTCTCCCTCTCCCATCCTTCACGGAGGGCCGGTCACGCACGAGCCGTCGTTCCATGCAAAAGCCTCGCGCGCAACCTCAGTGCCAACGATCTGTGTCTAGTGACTGGTCCCTTGGGGCCGAACCTCGTCCAATCGCCGCGTAAGATCGCCAAGTTGCGCCTGTAACCGTAATACCAGCCCGTTCAGGTTGGCGAACGCCCTCTGCATCGTCCTGACCTGAATGCTTTCCGCGTTGATGCCCGCGCGAATGGCATCTTGCAGCATCGCGAGTTGAGCCTCGCGGGCGGTCAATTAATCCAGGATACCGCCGACCTACTCCATTTTCAGCGCGACGCTGGTCGTCAACCCGCTCACCTTGTCTCCGAGTCGCTCGAATGGGCCCATCACTGCGATGCGAAAATCCAGTGTCTCCTGCCGGTGTCCCTGCTGCCCCCGGTCCAACCTATCAAGCACGGCGATCAATTTATTCTCGTCCATGCCCCACACCGTACACCCGCATGCACCCGTCGTTTGGCCTACTCCATACCCCACTTCCGCTGCCGCATCACGGGCATCTTCGTCCGCCCAGCCCGGGCCGCCGGGGTCAGCGCCAGCCACTGCTGCAACAGCCCGATCACCGCCCGCGTCGGCCGGGCCAGGTCCAGTGCCAAGGCTTCCGCCACGCCATACCACCGCAGGCCCTCCAACTCCCCCGACCCGGCCAACGTGCCGAAGACGGCGTCCGCATCCACGACGAAGAAGCGCGCGTTGAACCGGACCGGGCTGTCGGGCGGCGTGATTGCCCGGCCGAGATAGTCGAGCGCCGACAAGTCCGGCGGCGTACCGAGCGTGAGCCCCGTCTCCTCCTCCAGCTCGCGCGCTGCCGCCACGGCGAGCGCCTGCGCGAGCCGCGGCTTGGCGGCCTTCGCCAGCATCGCCTGCACGGCGGCGGGCAGGGGGGCCGCCACGGGTGCAACCCCATCCTCCCGGTCCACCGCGCCACCCGGGAACACCAGGCGGTTCGGCATGAAGCGATGCCCGGCGCCCCGCAGCCCCATCAGCATCGTCGGCTCCTCGCCCCGCAGCACGATCAAGCTGGAGGCGTGCCGCGCCCGCACGGTGGTGCGGGCAGTGGCATTAGGGGCAGGGGCAGTGAGGGCTGGATCTGACACCGCTTCCCCATATCCCAACTGTGCCCGCGAATGAACCCGGCCACTGCCTGCCCCGTTGCAACGGGACCGAATCGGAGGACCGAATGGCTGAAATCCAGAAGCTGAACCCGCACGACCCGCTGCCGATGGGCGGCCACGCGGTGATCGTCCTGCGCCGCTTCGACGAGGACGACCCCCATCGCACCATCATCCAGGTCACCCTCACCCATCGCCACGCCCCCGCCGAGACCACTCGCCCCGCCCGGCCCGACGGTCACGCGATGGACCTGGACGAAGCCGTCGCCGCAGCGTGCAGAGTCGCGGACGAGGCCGGCATCGCCACTGTCCAGGTTATCGACCGCACCGCCGGGCCGCGTGAGCGCGACATCATGCAGCATGGCGGTGACCATACGATCCACATGGACCGGCTGGACGATGACGACATGGAGGAAGGCGAGCGCGGTCCGGACATGCGCGACCGGAGCTGATCGCGGTCGCGCGGCGCGGCGCCCAGCTCGCCGCCGTTGGGCTGGCGCTGGCGGGCGCCGTGCTCTGGTCGCTGCCGATGCTCGCCTCCGGGTTGCTCGCCCTGCTGCGCTACGGGTTCGGCAGCCTGTTCGTGGTGGGCGAAAGCGTGGCCGAGGCACTGCTCCGATCCGCCGGGGCGGACATCGCCGGCACCGTGCAGCGCTTGCACGCCTCCCCAATGTTAAGCGCGTCGGAGGCAGCGGTGGGACTGCTGCTAAGCGCCGGGTCCGCTGGCCTGGCGCTCGACCGGCCGCTGCTGGCGGCGGTGCTTGCCGGAGTGTCGGCAGCGGAGGCGTGGTGGTATGGCATGCCGCTGGCGACGGCGGTGCTGGCCCCAGCCGCAATCTGCACAATCGCCGCTGCACGGGGTTGACGGCGCCGGGCTGACCGCTCATTTGCGGATACAGGACCCGTCGGGTCCCGTTTACGTCCACAGCATCCGGGTTGGCATGTTCAGGCTCTCCAAGCTCACCGATTACGCGGTGGTCGTGCTCATCCGGCTGGCCGAGCTGGACGGGGTGCAGACTTCACCCGGCGTGGCGCAAGCGACGGGCGTGCCCGAGCCGACGGTAGCCAAAGTGCTCAAGGCGCTCGCCGCGTCCGGGCTGGTCGCGTCGCAGCGCGGGGCCCGGGGTGGTTACCGCCTGATGCGCCCGCTGACCGCCATCGCCGTGGCCGACGTGATCATCGCCATAGACGGCCCGATCGCGATGACCGCCTGTGTCGAGGGGTCGGGCGCGTCCTGCGAGGCGTCCTGCAGTTGCCCGGTCCGCGGCCGCTGGGATTCCGTGAACGATGCCGTACGCGACGCCTTGGCTGCGATCACCCTGGCGGACATGGCTCCGCCTCGGCACTACGCTACCGCTTCCCTTTCCCTTCCCGCCGAATAGGATTTACCTATGGCAGCCGTCGCCGAAACACTCGACACCGTCCAGTCCCTCACCGACTCCGGCTACAAGTGGGGCTTCGAAACCGACATCGAGATGGATGTCGCCCCCAAGGGCCTGAGCGAAGACACCATCCGCATGATCTCTGCCCGCAAGGAGGAGCCCGAGTGGCTGCTCGCCTGGCGGCTGAAGGCCTATGCCGCGTGGCTCAAGATGGAGTCGCCGGATTGGGCCAAGATCGGCTACCCGCCGATCGACTATCAGGACATTCACTACTTCGCCGCCCCCAAGAAGAAGGACGGGCCGAAGTCGCTCGACGAGGTAGATCCTGAACTGCTCCGCACCTACGAGAAGCTTGGCATCCCGATCCGCGAGCAGGCGATCTTGGCCGGCGTCGTTGGCGCCGATGGCGAAGATGCGGCCGAGGGCGCGGCGCAGGGCCGGCAGATCGCGGTGGACGCCGTGTTCGACAGCGTGTCCGTCGCGACCACCTTCCGCAAGAGCCTAATGGACGTGGGCGTGATATTCTGCCCGATCAGCGAGGCGGTGCACGACTATCCGGACCTGGTGCGCCAGTATCTCGGCAGCGTTATCCCCGCAGGCGACAACTACTTCGCCGCACTCAACAGCGCGGTGTTCACGGACGGCTCGTTCGTGTTCATCCCGAAGGGCGTGCGCTGCCCGATGGAGCTGTCCACCTACTTCCGCATCAATGCCAAGAACACGGGCCAGTTCGAACGCACGCTGATCATCTGCGAGGCGGGCGCCAGCGTGTCCTACCTCGAAGGCTGCACGGCGCCGCAACGCGACGAGAACCAGTTGCACGCGGCTTGCGTCGAGCTGGTCGCGATGGATGACGCGACCATCAAGTACAGCACGGTGCAGAACTGGTATCCCGGCGACGCGAACGGCAAGGGCGGCATCTACAACTTTGTCACCAAGCGTGCGGCGTGCCGCGGCGCCCGCTCCAAGGTGAGCTGGACTCAGGTGGAGACCGGCTCGGCGATCACCTGGAAATACCCGAGCTGCATCCTGCAGGGCGAGGACAGCGTGGGAGAGTTCTACTCCGTGGCGCTGACCAACAACCGCCAGCAGGCCGATACCGGCACCAAGATGATCCATATCGGCAAGGGCAGCCGCTCGACCATCGTCAGCAAGGGTATCAGCGCCGGCCGGTCGGACAATACCTATCGCGGCCTGGTGCGCATCCTGCCGAAGGCGGCGAACGCGCGGAACTTCACCCAGTGCGACAGCCTGTTGATCGGCGACCAGTGCGGGGCGCACACGGTGCCCTACATCGAGAGCCGCAATGCGACCAGCCAGGTGGAGCACGAGGCGACCACCAGCAAGATCAACGATGACCAGCTGTTCTACTGTCGCCAGCGCGGCCTCAGCCAGGAAGACGCGGTCGGCCTGATCGTCAACGGGTTCTGCAAGGACGTCCTGAAGGAACTGCCGATGGAATTCGCCGTCGAGGCACAGAAGCTGCTCGCCATCTCGCTCGAGGGGTCGGTCGGCTGATGCTGGAGATCAAGGGGCTTGCGGCGAAGCTCGACGCCGGCGACGGGGAAGGCAAGGCGATCCTGAACGGGATCGACCTGGTCGTTCCCACCGGCGAGGTCCACGCCATCATGGGCCCGAACGGCTCCGGCAAGAGCACGCTCAGCTACGTGCTCGCCGGCCGTGACGGCTATGCGGTGACCGGCGGTTCCGCCACGTTCGACGGCGCCGACTTGCTGGAGATGGAGCCGGAGCAGCGCGCGGCGGCTGGGGTGTTCCTCGCCTTCCAATACCCGGTCGAGTTGCCCGGCGTCGGCAATGCCAACTTCCTGCGCACCGCGTACAACGCCCAGGCCCGCGCCCGCGGCGAGCCGGAGCTGGACGCCATCAAGTTCCTCCGCGTCGCGCGGGAGGCGATGAAGCGCCTGGCGATGCCGGACGACATGCTGAAGCGCAACGTGAACGTGGGCTTCAGCGGCGGCGAGAAGAAGCGCAACGAAGTGCTGCAGATGGCCGTGTTGCGCCCCAAGCTCGCCATCTTGGACGAGACCGACAGCGGCCTCGACATCGACGCGTTAAAGATCGTAGCGGACGGCGTGAACGCCCTGCGCGCGCCGGACTTCTCCGCCCTGGTCATCACGCATTATCAGCGCCTGCTGGACTACATCGTGCCCGACCGCGTCCACGTGCTGGCCGCCGGCCGTATCGTCCGCTCCGGCGGCCCCGAGCTCGCGAAGCAGCTGGAAGCCGACGGCTACGCCCAGATCGTCGCGGAAGCCGCATGAGCACTAGCCTGAGCCGTGGTGCCGACGCGTTCCTGTCCCGCTACGAAGGCCTGCGCGCCCGACTGCGTGGCGATATCGCCACGCGCGACGCCGCCGCCGATTTGTTCCGTCGAACCGGCCTGCCCACGACGCGCAATGAGGCTTGGAAATACACCTCGCTCCGGGCCCTGGCGGAGAACGACTTTCGCGAGGCGCTCACCTCAGTCGAGGGTGGTCTGCTGCCGCCCATCCCGTCGATCCGCGGCCCGCGTATCGTGTTCGTTGATGGCCGCTTCAGGGATGACCTGTCGGAGCTTCCATTCGCCCTCACCTTCACCCGTTTCGCTGACGCTTCGCAGTTCGGCGGACTCTCCCGCCCGGAACATCAGCCGATTGTCGCGCTCAACACCATGCTAGCTGAGGACGGTGCCGTCTTGTCGGTGGCCGAGAACACCGATGCCGGCACTGTCCTGCTGGTGAATCTGGCCGCCGAGGCCGAGGGCCGCTCGATTGCGTTCCACCCCCGGCACAGCATCAGCCTGGCCGAGGGTGCCCAGCTCACCGTGATCGAGCTCTGCCTCGGCCGCGGTCGCTACCTGCACAATCCAGTCACCGAGATCGAGGTCGCTGCCGGCGCCACCCTGACGCATATCCGGCTACAGGACGAGTCGCCGGACGCGTTCCACCTCGCCACGATCTACGCCGATATCCAGCGCGCCGGCTTCTACGACGCGTTCACCCTGACCCTCGGTGCCAGAACGTCCCGCGCCGAGTTCCACGCCCGTTTGCGTGGGCCGGGTGGCACCGTCCACCTCAACGCCGCCCAACTGCTGGGTGGCAACCAGGTGGCCGATGTGACCACCGTCGTGATGCACGACGCACCACTCTGCGCTAGCCGGCAGACGGTGAAGAACGTGCTGACCGGTCATGCGCGCGGCGTGTTCCAGGGCCGCATCGAGGTGGATAGGGTGGCGCAGAAGACCGACGGCTACCAGATGAGTCAGGCGCTGCTGCTCTCGCCCGATGCCGAGATCGACTGCAAGCCCGAACTGCAGATCTACGCCGACGACGTGAAGTGTAGCCACGGCGCCACGATCGGCGAGCTGAACATGGACCAACTGTTCTATCTGCGGGCCCGCGGCATTCCCGAGCCGGAAGCCCGCTCCATGCTGGTCCGCGCCTTCCTGGATGACGCGTTGCAAGCCGTGACGCATGAGGCTGGACGCGCGCTGCTGGAGCAGGCGGTCGAGGGCTGGTGGCAGCGGCAGGCGTGAAAGGTACAGCCTAAATGAACATGATCGCCCGTGCTCCCCTGGATGTTGATCGCATCCGCACCGAGTTCCCCATCCTGCAGCAGCGTGTCCATGGCAAGCCGTTGGTGTTCCTGGACAGCGCCGCTTCCGCGATGAAGCCGGACGCCGTGATCGACGCCATGGCCGAAACCATGCGCACGCAATACGCCAACGTGCATCGCGGCCTGCACTGGATGAGCGAGCGCACCACTGACGCCTACGAGGGCACCCGGGACGCCGTGGCCCGCCTGTTGAACGCCCCCTCGCGCGACGAGATCGTGTTCGCCAAGAACAGCACCGAGGCGATCAACCTGCTTGCCCACTGCTATGGCAGCCTGCTGCGGCCAGGGCAGGCGGTGCTGATCTCCGAGATGGAGCATCACGCCAACATCGTTCCCTGGCAAATGCTGCGGGACCGCTCGGGCATTGAGTTACGCGTGGCCCGGGTGACCGATACCGGTGAGTTGGACTGGGACGATTTCACGGCCAAGCTGGCGGACGGCAAGGTCGGCCTGGTCGCGATAACGCACATGTCCAACGTGCTCGGCACGTACACGCCCGGTGCACGCATCGCCGCGGCCGCGCACGTGGCAGGGGCCAAGGTGCTGTTCGACGGCAGCCAGTCGGTCGTGCACCGCCGGGTCGACGTGCAGGCGCTGGATGCCGACTTCTTCGTCTTCACCGGGCATAAGCTGTATGGCCCGACCGGCATCGGCGTGCTGTGGGGCCGCATGGCCTTGCTGGAGGCGATGCCGCCATTCATGGGCGGTGGCGACATGATCGGCAGCGTGAGCTTTGAGCGGTCCACCTGGGCCCATGTGCCGCACAAGTTCGAGGCCGGCACGCCGCCGATCGTCGAAGCGATCGGGCTCAAGCGCGCGATCGAGTGGGTGGAGGCGATCGGCTACGACGCGATCGCCGACCATGAGGCGGCACTGACCGACCATGCGTTGAGCCGCTTGGCCAACGTGGAAGGCCTGCACGTGATCGGCCAGGCGCAGGACCGTGGCGGCGTGATCTCCTTTACGCTGGATGGCGCCCATGCGCACGACGTTGCGACCCTGCTGGACCGCAACGGCATCGCCGTTCGCGCGGGCAATCATTGTGCCGAGCCGCTGATGCGCCGCCTGGGCGTGGACAGCACGGCGCGTGCCAGCTTCGGCATCTACACTACGCTCGGCGAGATCGACGCCCTGGCCGACTCGCTGGAACGCGTGCGGGCGTTCTTCTCGTGAGCGATGGCTTCACCGACTTGCGGGACTTATATCAGGAGGTCATCCTCGACCACAGCCGCCATCCGCGCCACCAGCATCGGCTGGACCCGTTCGACGGCGCCGCCAAGGGTGACAACCCCATGTGCGGGGACCGGGTGGAGGTGCGAGTGCGGATTGCTGACGGCCGCGTCGCCGAAGCCGGGTTCGAAGCGCGCGGCTGCGCGATCAGCGTGGCCTCGGCCGACCTGATGGCTGAGACTGTCACGGGCCGCTCACCTGGCGACGTTCGGGATCTGGCCCAACGGTTTCGCGACATGGTGCGCACTGGCACCTGCCCCGAGTGTGCCGACATGGCCGCGCTGCAACCGCTGGCGGGCGTGCACGAGTTCAAGTCTCGGCTGAAATGCGCGACATTGCCCTGGGACGCGCTATTGTCCGCTCTGGAGGACTCCGATCATGGCTGACGCCGTAGGAACCTGGACGCCGGACGGGGCTACCGAGCCTGCTCCCAACGAAGACGCAGTGATCGCGGCGATCGGCACCGTGTACGACCCCGAGATCCCGGTGAACATCTACGAACTTGGCCTGATCTACGCCATCGACATCGGCGATAATGGCCAGGTGAAGGTGGAGATGACGCTGACCGCTCCCGGCTGCCCCTCCGCACAGGAACTGCCGGTGCAGGCGCGCGAGGCGATCATGGCGGTGCCCGGCGTCACCGGCTGCGAGGTCGAGACCGTCTGGGACCCGCCTTGGGACCCAAGCCGGATGACCGAGGAAGCCCGCCTCGCGTTGAATATGTTCTGACGCGCATCGATTTAGGACGAATCATGAGTGAGATCCAGATTGCCCCCAAGGCCCGCCGCACTCTCCCGCCGTTGATGTCCATGACGGACGCGGCGGCCGAGCGTCTGGCCAAGCTCTATGCCGGTGGCCAGAAGGACATGCTGTTGCGCATCGACGTCAGCACCAAAGGCTGCTCCGGCATGTCCTACAAGATGGACTGGGTAGCCGCCCCTGGTCCGCATGACGAGATCGTCACCGATCACGGGCTGACCGTGCTGGTGGACCGCAAGGCGAGCCTGTTCTTGATTGGCACCACGATGGACTACCAGATGCAGGCCCTCACCTCCGGCTTCACGTTCATCAACCCGAACGAGAAGGGCCGCTGCGGCTGCGGCGAAAGCTTCCACGTCTAAAACCCAGCCCAGGCAGCCCGAACCCCCTCGTGGGGTGGGCTACTTCAGCCCACCAGCCGCGCTGCGAAGTCTGCGGTCCGACTCACGAAGCCGCCCGCCCCATCCCCACCCGCGCCGCTGTGGCCAACACGTCCGCTCGCTCGTTCATCACATCGCCAGCGTGCCCGCGGACCCACTTCCAATCGATCGTGTGCGGTTCGGCTGCGGCGAGCAGGCGGCGCCATAGGTCCATGTTGGCCACCGGGTCACCCCCAGCGGTGCGCCAGTTCTTGCGGACCCAGCCGGTATGCCAGCGCGTGATGCCGAGGCGGACGTATTCACTGTCGGTGTGCAATACCACTTGACAGGGCCGCTTTAGCGTCTCCAGCGCCATGGCGGCGGCCGTGAGTTCCATGCGGTTGTTGGTGGTCACGGGGTCGGCGCCGGTGAGTTCCCGCTCGGTGTCGCGGAAGCGCAGGATCGCGGCCCAGCCTCCGGGCCCGGGGTTCGGCTTGCAGCCGCCGTCGGTCCAGATCTCCACCGATGTCGTTGGAGATGCGTCGTCTGCGATGTCAGAGTCCGTAGGCATGTTCATCCGCGGCCTCCAGGTGGAAACGCAGCTTGGCGAGATACTCCAGCGGGTCCTTGCGCGTCACCAGCGCGCCCGGCGGGGTGTTCACCCAGTCGTATAGCCGGGTCAGCAGGAAGCGGATGGCGGCGCCCTGGCACAGCACGGGCAAGGCGGCGCGTTCCGCGTCGGTCAGGGCGCGTTCCGTGGCGTAAGCACGCAGCAGGGAACGGGCCTTGGTGACGTTAAACGCCATGTCCGCCTCGAAACACCAGGCATTCAGGCACACTGCGAGGTCGTACGCGAACAGGTCGGTGGCGGCGAAGTAGAAGTCGATCAGTCCGGAGATGCCGCCGTCCAAGAAGAAGACGTTGTCCGGAAACAGGTCCGCATGGATGTGGCCGCGGGGCAGGGTGGCGGGCCAGCTGGCCAGGATCCGGTCCAGCGCCGCCGTGAGCTGGGCGCCCAGGCCGGGCTGCACCTCGTCGGCGCGGGGCAGGCAGCGGGTGAGCAGAGGGCGCCACCCGGCGGGGCCGAGGGCATTGGGGCGCTCGGCGGGGTAGCCGACCCCGGCCAGATGCAACCCAGCGAGCGCCTTGCCCACGGGCGCGCAATGCGCCGGCCGCACCCGGCGGGGCCAAACGCCGGGCAGGAAGGTTGTGATGCAGGCAGGCCGCCCAGCCAGATGGCGCAGGGCGACACCATCCCGCGCCGGCACGGGAAGCGGGCAGCTGATGCCTTGTCGCGCGAGATGGGCCATCAGGCCCAGGAACCAAGGCAGCTCCGCCGGGTCGACGCGCTTCTCATACAGGGTGAGGATGAAGTCACCCGCGGTAGTGCGCAGCGAGAAGTTGCTGTTTTCCACACCCTCGGCGATGCCGCGGAACGCGACGACGGTGCCCAACTCGTAATCAGCGACGTACGCGGTCAACGCGTCGTCCGTGACTTCGGTGTAGACGGCCATTTTCTACGCGCTCCGCCTCACCCCGGTCCTGTGCAGGGCGGGCAGGTCACGCAAGCGGGGCGGGCAGTTTGAAGATCACGTCCTCTTCGGTCACCCGGCGCTCCTCGATGCCCAGTTCGTAGTGTGCAGACAGATGGGTCAGCATTTCCTGCACGATGGCTTCCGGTGCCGACGCGCCGGCGGTCAGGCCGAGCGTGTTCACGCCCTCCATGATTGCCCAGTCCAGGTCACGCGCCCGCGGCACCAGCACGGCCCGCTTGGCCCCCGCCCGCTCGGCGACCTCGCGCAGCCGCTGCGAGTTGGAGGAGTTCGGACTGCCGATCACGATGACCAGGTCGCAATCCGGTGCCACGGCCTTCACGGCCGCCTGCCGGTTGGTGGTCGCGTAGCATATGTCCTCGCGCTTCGGGCCCTCGATGGCGGGGAAGCGGGTTCGCAGCACGTTCACGATTTCCGCAGTGTCGTCTACCGACAGGGTCGTTTGCGTGATGAAGGCGAGTGCGCCGGGCGCCGGCTGCACATCGGCGGCCTCGATCGCGTCCTGCACCAGGGTCACGGCGCCGGGCGGCAACTGGCCCATCGTGCCCACGACCTCGGGATGCCCGGCATGGCCGATCATCAGAATGTGGCGCTGGTCCGGGCCGCCCTCGGCGAAGTGGCGTTCGGCCTCTCGGTGCACCTTGCTGACCAGCGGACAGGTCGCGTCGTAGTAGTGCAGGTGGCGGCGCTCGGCCTCCACCGGAACGGATTTCGGCACGCCGTGGGCGGAGAACACGACGTGCGCGTCAGGCGGCACCTCGTCCAGCTCCTCGACGAACACGGCGCCCTGCGCTTCCAGCGCCTCGACCACCGTGCGGTTGTGGACGA
>CAXSEG010000134.1:0-12172 GCA_964235545.1 uncultured Acetobacteraceae bacterium | reverse complement strand
GAACCGGTAGAACGCGGTCTGCCGCACGACCGTGTTGAGCATGTCCTCGACCTTGCCCGCCAGCATAATGCGGCGACGCGCCGGATCGGTCTCGGCGTCCAGCAGGGCGCGAAACGTCAGCATCTCGCCGAACACGCTCGCCGTCTCCGCTAGGGTAAGCGGCGTGCCGGATTGCAGGTAGCCCTGCTTGGCCGCCAGCACCTGATGCACGCCATGACCCAGCTCATGCGCCAGCGTCATCACGTCCCGCGTGCGGCCATGATAGTTCAGTAGCAAGTAAGGATGCGCCGAGGGCACGGTCGGGTGGGCGAACGCACCGCCCGACTTGCCGGGCCGCAACCCGGCGTCGATCCACGGCTTGTCGAAGAATTGGCGGCCGACATCGGCCAACTCCGGGCTGAACGCGCCATACGCTGACAGCACCCTGTTGCGCGCTTCGTCCCAGGTAATTGCCCGGTCGTCGTCGCCGGGCAGCGGCGCGTTGCGGTCCCAGTGCTGCAGCTTGGGCAGCCCGAGCCAACCCGCCTTCATCGCGTAATACCGGTGCGACAGCCGCGCATAGTCGGACGTCACGGCGGACACGAGGGCGTCCACCACCCCGTCCTCGACCATGTTGGAGCGGTTGCGGCTGCTGCCCGGGCGCGGGTACCGGCGCCACGTGTCGCCGATCGCCTTGTCCTTGGCGAGCGTGTTCGTGATCAAACTGAACAATTTGACCCGCTTGCCGAACGCCTGCCCGATCGCGTGCCCGGCCTGTTCCCTGGTCGCGCGGTCCCGGTCCGACAGCTTGTTCAGCACGTCGCTCACCGTCAGCACCTCGTCCCCGAACGGGACGCGCATTCCGGCAACCGTCTCGTCGAACAGCCGGCTCCACGCCTGGGCGCCGGTGACGGACTTATCGTGCAGCAGCTTTTCTGCCTCGTCCGAAAGCTGATGCGGCCGGAACACGCGCAGATCGCGCAGGAAGGGTTGCCAACGTGCCAACGCCGGGTCGACCGCCTGCCGCTCCAGCACGGCGTCATCCAGCCGGTTCAGCTCGAGCGAAAAAAAGATCAGCTTGGAACTGATCGCAGTCACCCGTTCCGAGCAGGATTGCATGAACCGGCCGATCTCCGGGTTCATGCTGTCCCCGCTGAACTGCAGCTGCGCGAAGGACATCACCCGGCCGAGCACCTCCTCGATCCGCTCATACTCGCCCAGGGCCGCCGCCAACTCCCCGCCGGACAGACTGCCCAGCCCGCCCGCATACCGCGCGTTGAACGACCCGGCCGCCGCGTCGGCAGCTTCCAGGTCGGTCGCGATCTTTGGGCTGTCCGTGGCGGGATACAGGTCCGACAGATCCCATGCGGGCAGCAGGGACACCTGGCCAGCCAGCTTCGGCGCCACCGCCGCGACCCCGGCCGGCAGAAGGGCAGGCATAGGGGTGCAAAGCGCCGTCTCAGGTGTAGAGGTCATTGGCCGTATCTAAGGTCGCAACCCCGTCCGTCAAAGGGATGGAATGCGCCAGTGCGGGTGCGCCATACTGCCGCATGACCCACGACCATCACGGCCACGACCACAGTCACCATCACGGGCATGACCATGGCCAACACGCTGGCCACTCCCACGCGCCGTCTGCATTCGGGCGCGCCTTCGCAGTCGGCATCGTACTCAACCTCATCCTTGTCCTGGCGCAGGTCGGCGTCGGGGGATGGGCGCATTCGACGGCACTGTTGGCAGATGCCGTGCACAATTTCGGGGACGTGTTGGGCCTGGCCTTCGCCTGGCTCGCCTCGGTGCTGGAGCGCCGGCAGCCGACCGCCCGGCAAACCTACGGCTGGGGCCGCGGCAGCATTCTCGCAGCCCTCGCCAATGCCAGCGTGCTGCTGGTGGGCACGGGGGCCATCATCGTGGAGGCGGTGCAGCGCCTGTTCAGCCCCGCCCCGGTCGCGGGGGGCGCGGTCATGGCCGTGGCAGCCGCCGCGATCGTCATCAACGGTGCCGTGGCGCTCATGTTCATGCGCGGCCGGCACGACGACCTCAACATCCGCGGCGCCTTCCTGCACATGGCCGCCGACGCGGGCGTATCCGCCGGCGTGCTGGTGACAGCCTTGCTGATCACCCTGACGGGCGCATCCTGGCTCGACCCGGTGGCCAGCCTGGCGATCTCCGCCGTGGTCCTGGCCAGTAGCTGGGGCCTGTTGCGCAGCGCCACGGCCCTCGCGATGGACGCCGTGCCCCCCGGCATCGACCCGGCAGCGTTACGGGCCCGGCTCCTGGCCCTGCCCGGCGTGACGGAGGTGCACGACCTCCATATTTGGGCCTTGTCCACGACACGCACGGCGGCAACCGCCCACCTGGTGTCCACAGGCGCCACCGCCGCGTTGGTCCCGATCGCCTGCTCCGTCCTGCACGATGAGTTCGGCATCTGCCATTGCACCTTCCAGCTGGAAACCGCCGAGACGGCGCATCACTGCGCGCTCCGGTCCGACCTGGTGGCCTGACCGGCGCAACCGCGACCGCGCCCGGCACGTTCGCACTTGGCATGACTGCATCCGCCCTGATCGCCCGTCTGAACGCCCACCTTCCCACGATGCAGCGCCGGGCGGCGATGCTGGACGAAACCGCACAATTCCCGACGGAGGACATCGCCGATCTCCGCGCCATCGGCGTGCTCGCCGCAGCGGTGCCGCTCCGGCTGGGCGGACAAGGGCTCGGCACCGAACCCCATGCCGCAGGCGCCACGCTCGAGCTATTCCGCGCATTGGGGCGCGGCAACCTGGCTCTCGGCCGCCTCGTCGAAGCCCACGTGAACGCACTCCGGCTGGTGTTCCGATACGGCGATGAAGCCACCTGCCGGTCCACGACGGAGGATGCGGCAGCCGGCCACCTCGTCGCTCTCTGGGTGACGGACCCGCCCGGCAGCAGCCTGCACGCCGGGCCGAAGGGCACGATCACCGGGAGCAAGCAGTTCTGTTCCGGCGCCGGCCACGTCACGCGGGCAGTGGTGACGGTTGAGGATGCCGGCGCGACCCGCCTCGCCTACGTTTGGCTGGACAAAGGCGTCACCGTGCGCCCCCTGCCCGGCGGGTTATCCGGCATGCGGGCCGCGACAACGGGCCAAATGGCGTTCGATGGCACGCGCGCGCACCTCTTCGGCGCACCCGGCGACTATCTGCGCGAGCCGGACTTCTCCTGCGGCGCCTGGCGCACCTCCGCCGCGACGCTCGGCGGACTCGAAGCTTTGGTGGAACAGTTCGGCCAACAATTGCTCGCCCGCGGCCGCGAGGCCGACCCGCACCAGCAAGCCCGCTTCGGCCACGCGCTGATCGCGGTCGAGACGGCCCGCCTCTGGATGGCGCAAGCCGCCTGCCGCGCCGAGGATCCCGATGCGGAGCCGGCCGATACGGTGGCTTATGTCGGGCTGGCCCGCCTCGTCGTCGAGCGCGCGTGCCTGGACGTGATCGAAGCCGTGCAGCGCTCCCTCGGCGTCGCGGCGCTGCTCCGCGCCAACCCCGTCGAGCGGTTGTGCCGCGACCTCACCACCTACCTGCGCCAGCCAGCGGCGGACATGGTGCTGACGGAGGCCGCAGCGACGGCGCTGGGGCGTTACGGCAAGGCCGAGAGCCCGCAATGACCCGCCGCACGGAAACCATCCGCCCGGACTATTTCGACACCCTCTACGCCGCCGACCCGGACCCATGGCGCTTCGCCACCAGCGACTACGAACGCGCCAAATACGCCGCCACCCTTGCCGCCCTGCCCGATCGCCGCTTCCCCGCCGCACTCGAGGTCGGCTGCTCCATCGGCGTGCTCACCCAGCAGCTCGCCCCACGGTGCGACACCCTGCTGGCGCTGGACGTCGCCGAGGCTGCCCTTACTCAAGCGCGCACTCGCTGCCCCGGTGTGCAGTTCCAGCGCAGGGCAGTGCCGGACGAGTGGCCGCCCGGCTGCTTCGACCTGATTATGTTCTCCGAAGTGCTCTACTACCTGGATGCTGCGTCCATCCGGAACACCGCTGCCAAGGCGATGGCGGCGATCAACCCAGCCGGCTGCATCCTGATGGTCCACTACCTCGGCGGGACCGACTACCCGACGACCGGAGACGACGCAGCAAACGGGTTCACCGAGGCGACTGGCCTCGCTCCAACTCTTCAGCTTCGAGAGAAGCTGTATCGGATCGACCGGCTAGATCTGCCACCGGCCGCAACGCCATCAGGATAGCCTCGGCCGCCACCGTCTCCGCCGCCAGCGCCGCAACCCGCACCGGCCGGCGGGCCAAGGCGGGGGAAATCTGCTCCACCGCCTCCCACACCTCACCAAAATACCGCCGTTTCAGAAACGTTGCGAGGACTGCCGGCTCCATCTTGAGCATGACGGCAACAGCCCCCGTGTCGACCCCCGTCTCAAACGCCCGGCGCAACGCCGCACGGCAGCGCGCGCGCAGGGCACAGATCGCTGCCGGCTCCAGCCGGTCGTCGATGAATTGGTCCGGCTGGCTCATCTGGCGGCGGATGGTATCCGCCATCCCGCCCTTGCTCCGCCCGATTGTCCGGCCGGACACCGTGACATGCACCTCAGGCGCATGCCGCACCCGAGCATCCACCCGCCGCAACGCCGCGATCAACGCCCGGTCCTCGCCGGACGCGATGGCCGGTACCCCGCCGCACCGCTTATAGGCGGCGGCAGTCACCGCGATGCTGGCACCGGAATGCTGCGTATGGCGGGGCGCCGGATCGGCCGGATCGGGGTCGAGCCGGGCGTGGATCTCGTCCAGTAGCGCGTCGTAGGCGCATTCCCGCGCGTCATCCTCGTGCAGCTTGGCCGGGATCTGGCCCCATTCGATCGGGTGCAGATCCACCCACCCGGCCACTGCATCGGCACCCGCCGCAATGGCGGCGAGGTTCGCCGCCAGCCAGTCGGGATCGACCTGCCCGTCCGCATCGGTCGTGAGCAACACGCCATGCGGCCCGGCGATCGCCGCCGCCGATGCCATCGCCAACTGGCGCGCATGCCCGGCGGTCGCCTGCTCCGGCGGAAGCTCCCGCTCGATCAGGTGCAGCGTCGTCTTCGGGTGCAACTTCACACCGCGGGCGAGGGCGGCGCTGCGATCGGTCGTGTTGTTGACCAGCAGCACGATCGCATCGAGCCGGATCCCCTCCTGCGCATCGAGCGCCTCGAGGCAGGCGACGATACGGCTGGCCTCGTCGCGCACGGGAATGGCCACGGCCGTGAACGTAGTTCGGGAAATCGACATGTCCCGGAAATGGCCTTGGAGACAAGAAGGGGAAGTGGCAAATGTTAGCGCCCGCTAAAACACAGAAGGCCCCGGTTCACACCGGGGCCTTCCCATTGCCGGACGGTCACACCGTCTGACTCCGGATTGGTTAGGCCGCGGCGAACACCGAGGCACGAGTCCAGGTCATAACGGCGGACAGAGCGATCGGACAATGAGACACTGGATCACCTCCTTTCAGTAAGTTTCGGGAGAACTCACAATGGGACATGATCCGACGCCCTGCAAGGGAGCCGGTAGAGCTTTGGTGGCCACCGATGCCACGCCCGACGGCTCGGCGGTCCGGGCCGGTTCTCCGCCCGGGTGGACAGCACCACCCGGCAAACGCGAGGATACGCCCGGAACAAGGGTGGACAGCATGCAATTCGACTTCGACGCACTCGCGCCGGCGGACCGCTACAAGCTGATGGTGTCCGTGATCGTTCCGCGGCCGATCGCCTGGGTGGTGACGCAGAACGAGGCCGGGCTGGTGAACGCGGCCCCCTACTCGTTCTTCAACGGCGTGGGCGGCGACCCGCCGCTCGTCACCATCAGCATCGAGGGCCGGCCCGGTGGCGGGCTGAAGGACACGGCGGCCAACATCGCCCGCTCCGGCCAGTTCGTCATCAACCTGGTCAGCGATGCGATGGCCAAGGCGATGGTCGTCACCGCCATCGACTTCGCTCCCTCCATCAGCGAAGTGACGGAGGCCGAGCTAGCCACTTTCCCCTCCACCCGGATCGCACCACCCCGCATCGCCGACAGCCCCGTCGCCTTCGAGTGCGAACGCTACCAGACCGTCGAGCTGCCGCATGAACGCCACCTGGTGATCGGCCGCATCCTGGCCATGCATATCGACGAGGCGAACATGGAGAACGTCGAGCGCCTCTACGTCGACACCCCCAAGCTCGACCTGGTGGGCCGGATGCACGGCCGTGGCTGGTACACTCGCACCCGGGACCAGTTCGAGCAGCCGCGCATCCCCGTCGAAACCTGGAAGCGCGCCGCCGAGTGACGCCACTGCTGCTGCGGCCGCTCGGCATCCGCCGGGTGAGCCTGCTTTGGGGCGGCCTGACGCTCTCCGCCGTCGGCGATCAGCTCTATGCGGTGGCACTGGTCTGGGTCGCGGTGGGCGCGTTCGGCCCGGCGGCCGGCTATCTCTCCGCGTTGCAAGCGGGGTGCGGTATGCTGGCGGCCCTGCTGGCGGGGCGCTGGGCAGACCGGTGGGAGCAACGCCGGGCCATGGCCGGGGCCGACATGGTGCGCGCCGCCGTGCTGCTGGCCCTGGTGGCCTGGTGGCTGGCCCGCGGCGGTCCACCGCCAGCCGGGCTGGCCGTGGCCATCATGGTGCTCGCGGCCGGTGAAGCCGTATTTCGCCCGGCCCTGGCGTCCACGCTTCCCGCGCTACTGCCGGACCGCGTGCTGCTCCCGGCCGCCAATGCGCTGTTCGACACCACGGAGCGATCGGCCCGCCTGCTCGGCCCCGGCCTGGTCGGGGTGCTGGCGGGCACCCTGCCGGTGATGCATTTCTTCTCGCTCGACGCCGCCACCTTCCTGCTCTCCGCCACGGCCATCCTCAGGCTGGGGCGCGGCACCCGGCCGGTCCCGCGCCAGCACGCCTCGCTGCTGGCCGGGATCGGGCATGGCTTCGCAGTGGTACGGGGGCACCGGCTACTATGGTCGGTGCTGCTCGTCAGCGGACCCATCAACGGGCTCTGGGTCGCCGCCTTCTATCTGGCCCTGCCGCTCCTGATCGAGCGCGCCGGCATCACCGGCCCCGGCGGCACCGGCCTCGGCGCGTTCGGCCTGGTGATCTCCGCCTATGGCTGCACCAACTTGCTGGCGACACTCGCGATCGGCAGCCGCACCCTACCTGCGCATCCCGGCCGCATGATGTTCACCGGCTCGGTCATCGTCGGGCTCGGCACGGCGGCGCTTGCGTTCGGCGCGGTCGCAGGATTAACGGCCATGATGGTGGCCGCGGCATTCGGCGCCGTCGGTGGCCCGATGAAGGACATCCCCGCCGCCGTCCTACGCCAGACCGAACTGCCACCAGGCGAAGTTGCAGCAGCGATGCGAGCGTTCATGGTGGTCAGCTACGGCGGCGTTCTGGCCGGCATGCTTGTCGCACCCACCGCCGCCCACGCCATGGGCCCGCAACGCCTCGTGCTGCTATGCGGCGCGGGACTGGTAGCCCTCGCGCTATGGGGTCTGCAGCGCCACTGGAAGGACAGTCAGCAGAGCGGAGTACAAGTTGATACACCCGCTTCTCCCTCTCCCGTCGTTCACTGGAGAGGGCAGGGGTGAGGGCCGGTCCCACACAGGCTCTACCGGCTCTAACGACGCCCGCCCCCTCAACACGGCCGGTTGTTGACGCTACTCCGCCGCCATCGCCGCCACATAGGTCGGCGCACCGCCGGCTAAGGCGCCTTCGGCATTCCCGGCATGGTCATGCCGTTCGGCATCGCGGGCATCATCATGCCATTCGGCAAGGAAGGCATCCCCGCTGACATCCCCGAAGGCATTCCCGCCGGCATCTGCGGCATCGACCGCCGCTGTTCCGCAACCATCTTGGCGGAATCGGAAAGCTTCCCGCACAGCGCCGCCACCGTCGTCTGCGTCTTGCTCGCCATCGCAGACAGCGGCATCGCGGTCCCATTGTTCAGCAGGCTGCCTGCCTTGCCGGTCGCCTCGGCCGAAGCCATGCCGCTGGTGTCCGAAGCCGGTGGCAGGCCCGACAGGCTGGATCTCTGCGCATCGACGGCCGCTTGGTCGGCCCATCCGCGGCCTTGGCAATATTCCATGACGCCGACCTGGTTCGCGGTCGCGATCCGCGCCATCCCCATCGGGTCCGTCTGCGCGAAGACCGCGCCAGGCAGCATCGCGCTGGCGAGGAGCAGGAGGCGAAGCGTCATGAGCGGATCCCTTTATGGTGCGGCGGCCGGCGACCGGTCGCCATGCGTTTGGACGGACCGTTACCACACCGGCAAGGGCCGGACCACGGGCAAGCGCCATCACGCCGGCCCGTTCTCCACCATCCGCATCAATGTCTCCAGCCGGTCGGCCTCCGCCACCGGCTTGTCCGGCCGCAATCGCGCCACCCGCGGGAACCGCAGCGCCACCCCCGATTTGTGCCGGTTCGACAGCTGCGCCGCATCGAACGCGATCTCCAGCACCAGCCCGCGCTCCACCTCCCGCACCGGGCCGAACCGGTTGGTGGTATGGTTGCGTATCCAACGGTCGAGCTGCACCAGTTCGGCATCGGTGAAGCCGCTATACGCCTTGCCGACCGGCACCAGCTCGCCATCCTCCCGCCACAGCCCGAACGTGTAGTCCGAGTAGAACGAGGACCGCTTGCCGTGCCCGCGCTGCGCATACATCACCACCGCGTCGATTGTCAGCGGGTTGCGCTTCCACTTCCACCACTGCCCCTTCGGCCGCCCCGGCACGTACGCGCTATCCGCCCGCTTCAGCATCAGCCCCTCGATTGAGGCCGCCCGCGTGCCGTCCCGGATCGCGGACAGCTCTGCTACCGACCCGAACGGGATCATGCCACTCAGGTCCATCCGCTTCGGCTGCGTCCGCGCGAACCACTGCTCCAACCGGGCCCGGCGCGTGTCGAACGGCAGGGCGCGGATATCCTCGGCGCCGTCGAACAGCATGTCATACAGCCGGACATGCACCGGGAAATCCTTGAGCATCTTGGCACCCACCACCTTGCGCCCCAGCCGCTGCTGCAGGTCGGCGAACGGTGCCACGGCGCCGTCACGGATCACCAGCAACTCGCCATCCAGCACGGCCTGGAAGTCCATCGTCTCCACCACCTCCGGGAACGTGTTGGATACGTCCTCCGCCCCGCGCGAGTAGATCCGCCGCCCGCCAGGCACCGCCACCAGCTGGGCGCGGATGCCATCCCACTTCCACTCCGCCCGGAATGCCGCCGCATCGAGCGCCGCCAGATCCGGCGCCTCCAGCGGCTGCGCCAGCATCAGCGGGCGGAACACCGGGGCACCTGCCGGATCGGGCCGATCTCCATGTCCCTCCAGCCAGGCGAACAGCGGCAGGTAGGGCGGCGTGAGGCCGTGCCACACCTCCTCGATCTCGTCCGGCGCGATCCGGCCTTGCGTCAATTCCGCCAGCGCGACCTTGGCCAGCCGCGCGGACGCGCCCACGCGCAGGCTGCCGGTGATCAGCTTCAGCAGCGCATACCGGCCGGACGCATCGGACGCATCCAGCCAACCGGCCACGATCGACGGCAGGTTGTTCTTCGGCGTGCTGATGAGCGTCTGGATCACGTCCGTCATGCCCGGCGACGGCTGGTTGGTCGGGCGCGCAGGCCACATCAGCGCCACCGTGTCCGCCAGATCGCCCACATAATCATACGACCAGGCAAACAGCACCGGGTCGGTCCGCGCCTCAGCCAGGCCGCGGATCAGCATTGGTTTTGCCGCCTGGAACACCAACTCGCCGGTGAGCGCCGCGAGCGCGAAGCCGCGGTCCGGGTCGGGCTCCTTGGCGAAGTAGCGGTGCAGCAGGGCGATCTTCGCCAGGCGGCCGGGGGTGAGGACAAGGCGTTCGAGGAGGTCGGCGAAAGCGATCATGAGGGTAGCTTGGGGCTTTGCCCCAAACCCCACCAGAGGACGGTCGTCCTCTGGACACCTGTTGACTGGTCCTTGCATTCACCGATCGGGTGTGGTCTACGCCGCGCCTCCCTGCTGGGGCGCTTTGGCGGCGCCCCGGCTATGCCCACTCCCGGGCCGATCCAGCCATAGGGACCACATATGCCACTGTATGAATGCGTGCTCATCGCACGCAACGACGTGACTCAACAGCAGGTCGAGGCCGTCGCCGATACCATCGCCGCCCAACTCGAGGCTGATGGCGGCACTATCCCCAAGCGTGAGTATTGGGGCCTCCGTTCCCTCGCCTACCGCATTAAGAAGAATCGCAAGGGGCACTACATGCTCCTCGGCCTCAACGCACCCCCGGCCAGCATCAACGAAATGGAACGCCAGCTCGGCCTGAACGAGGACGTGCTGCGTTTTATGACGATCCGCGTGGAGGAGATCACGGAGGAGCCGTCCTCCATCCTTTCGCGCAAGTCTGACGACCGTGAGCGCACCTTCCGCGGCCCGAAGCCCGCCGGCCGGTTCGAGAGCGGTCGCAAGCGCGGCTTCGACGACCGCGAGGAGTTCCGCGCCCGCGACGAGTTCAGCCGCGACGAACGCGGCTTCGGCGGCGGCGGTGGCGGTTTCAATCCGGGCGGGGAGGAGTAAGCCATGTCCGACGCTCTCAACGAGTCCGACGTCAACCCAGCCGCGCGGCGATCCGCCGTCGGCGCCCGGCGTCCGTTCTATCGCCGCCGCAAGTCCTGCCCGTTCTCCGGCCCGAACGCGCCGAAGATCGACTACAAGGACGTGCGCCTGCTCTCCCGCTTCCTCAGCGAACGCGGCAAGATCGTGCCGTCCCGCATCACCGCAGTCTCCGCCAAGAAGCAGCGCGAGTTGGCCCAGGCCATCAAGCGCGCCCGCTTCCTTGCCCTGCTGCCCTACATCCTGGCCTGAGGAGCGCCCGTCATGGCCGCCGTTGAACTGATCCTGATGCAGCGCGTCGACAAGCTCGGCCAGATGGGCGACGTCGTCCGCGTCAAGCCCGGCTACGCGCGCAACTTCCTGCTCCCGCAAAAGATGGCCCTCCGCGCCAACAAGGCCAACCGCGAGCAGTTCGAGACTCAGCGCGTCCAGCTCGAAGCGCTGAACCTGCGCCGCCGTGAGGAGGCCGAGCGCCTCGCCGAGCGGATCGGCCACCTGAGCGTGGTCATCATACGCCAGGCCAGCGACGCCGGCAGCCTCTACGGCTCGGTCTCCGCCCGTGATATCTCCGAGGGTTGCGTCGCAGGCGGCCTGACGGTCGCACGCAGCCAGGTGATCCTGGACCAGCCGATCAAGATGCTGGGCTTGTCCGCCGTACGCGTCGTGCTCCACCCCGAAGTCTCCCTGCCGGTGACGGTCAACGTCGCCCGCTCCGTCGAGGAAGCTGAGAAGCAAGCCCGCGGCGAGCGCATCGGCCAGGACGCGGACAACGAGGACGCCGCAGCCGATCAGGAGCTCGCGGCCCTGTTCGAGCCGGGAGCCGAACCCGGCACGTTGCCGGACTAAACGACTCCCATGCCGTAGGGTGGGATGCGCTTTGGCATCCCACCAACACGCGAACGAGCGCGGGATGACAAAATCGCCCGAGGAGCGTCGATGGCACCCTGGTCCCCCACCTCCTGGCGCACCTACCCGATCCGTCAACAGCCCACATACCCCGACACAGCCACGCTGGCGGCAGTCGAACAGCGCCTGGCCGGCTACCCACCGCTAGTATTCGCCGGCGAGGCCCGGCGTCTCAAGACGGCTCTCGCCCAGGCCTCCGCCGGCCACGCCTTCGTGCTGCAGGGCGGTGACTGCGCCGAAAGCTTCGGCAACTTCCGGGCCGACATCATCCGCGACACCTTCCGCATCCTGCTGCAGATGGCCGTCGTCCTGACCTTCGGCGCCACCGTACCCGTGATCAAGCTGGGCCGCATGGCAGGGCAGTTCGCCAAGCCCCGCTCGTCCGACATGGAAACGCTCGATGGCGAGACCCTGCCCTCCTACCGCGGTGACATCGTCAACGGCCCCGCCTTCACCGCGGCCGACCGCATCCCTGACCCGGCGCGCATGGAAATGGGCTACTTCCAGTCCGCCGGCACGCTCAACCTGCTGCGCGCCTTCGCCAGCGGCGGGTATGCCGACCTGCACGAGGTGCACCGCTGGAACCTGTCCTTCGCCGCCCGCTCGCCCTTGGCCAGCCGCTACGGTGAACTCGCCGGCCGCATCGACGAGACGCTTCGCTTTATGTCCGCCTGCGGTGTCAACAGCGTCACCACCTCGC
>CAXSEG010000133.1:0-12181 GCA_964235545.1 uncultured Acetobacteraceae bacterium | reverse complement strand
GCAACCAACTGCCCGTCGATCTCCCACGAGCCCGGAAGCTGCAACACCGGCGTCAGCACCGCCGCCTGCTGCCGGGCGTAGGACCAGCCTGGGATCAGCAGCCCGAGCGACACCACCACGACCAGCACGGCGGCGAACGCGCTGGCGAGCCGGCGCCCGAGCGGGCCGATCAGCGCCACCAGCACCGTCATCCGCATATGCTCGCCGCGGCGCAGCGCGATCACCGCGCCGAGGCTGACCAGCCACAGGAACAGCGTGCCCGCCACCTCCTCCACCCAGACCAGCGGCAGGTCGAAGGCGTAGCGGGCCACCACGCCGGCGAACAGGATCACCACCTCCGCCAGCACCAGCGCCGCCGCCACCCCTTCGGTCACCGCCACGAAGGCGCGGTCCAGGAACGGCAGGACGCCGGGCGTAGAGGCCGCCTCGGTGGTCAGGCGAGCGGCCCGGTGACGCTCTCCAGTGCCGACCACAACGGTGCGCCGAATTTGCCCTGCCACTGCTTGTAGAAGCCGGCCTGGGTCAGCACCGCCTGAAACGCCGCCGTGTCTGGCTTGGCGAACACCATGCCGCCTTTCGCCAGCACCTCCTCCAGCGAGGCGTCCAGCGTCTGGTTGTCGGCCCGCTGCCTCACGGCCTGCGCGTCGAACGTGTCGGCCAGGATTTTCTGGTGATCTGCCGGCAGCCCGGCCCAGAACGGCCCGTTCAGCAGCAGCCAGTAGCCGACCCACATGTGGTTGGTCAGCGAGCCGTATTTCTGCACCTGGTCCAGCTTCATGGTGGAGATGTTGCCGAGCGGGTTCTCCTGCCCGTCCGCCACATGGGTCTGCAGCGCGGTGTACAGCTCGGCCGCGTTGATCGTGACCGGGGAGGCACCCAGCGCCTGGAACAATGACAGTGAGATCGGGCTCGGCGGCACGCGGATCTTGAAGCCGTGCAGGTCGTCCGGCCCGTTGATCTGCTTCGTGCTGGACGTCACCTCGCGGAAGCCCTCATCCCAGATGCGCCGCATCGGGTGCAGCCCCGTCCTCTCGATGTCGGCGCGCACCATGTCCCCCACCACGCCGTCCAGCGCCGTCCACGCCATTTCCGGCGTCTTGAAGGCGAAGCCGACATTGTCGATCGCCGCATTCGGCACCAGCGTCGCCAGGATGTTGTCGCCGATCGCCATCATCTGCATCGCGCCGGAACGCAGGTTCGACAGCATGTGCGTGTCGTCGCCCAGCTGGCTGTTCGGGAAGACCTGCACCTCCACCTCGCCATTGGTCGCCTCGCGCACCGTCTTGGCCGCGGCGGTGGAGTTCAGCGTGGTCGGATGATCGGACGTCAGGTCCAGGCCGCACTTCACCACGGTGCGCCTCGCGGCGCGGGCGGGTTGGATCGCGGCGGCGGCCAGGGTGGCGGACAGGGCGGCTCTTCTGGTGATCATGGTGTCTCTCCGTTTGCGGGGCTCTGCCCCGCCCCCCGGAAGGGGACGGGCGTCCCCTTCACCCCTTTTGCCAGGGTGCGCCTCGCCTTTAGTACGACGGGGTAGTCTACCATGGCGCCGTCCACCGAGACCGAGGCGGCGCCGGCGGCCTCGGCCGCTTCGAAGGCGGTCACGATCTTCTGTGCGTGGGCCAGCTCGGCCGCGCTCGGGGTGAAGGCGGCGTTCACCACCTCGATCTGCGCCGGGTGGATGCAGGCCTTGCCGGTGAAGCCCATCGCACGGGCGCGCTGGGCGGACTGGCGCAGCCCCGCGGCATCCGCGATGGTCACGAACACCGTGTCCATCGGCCCCTCCAGCTCGGCGGCGCGGCAGGCCAGCGCCAGGGTGAAGCGTGCCTGCGCCATCGCCCCCGCCTCGTCCGCCAGGTCCACATCGAGGTCGAGCGCGAAATCCACCGCGCCGTAGAACAGCCGCCGCACCCGGCCGGACCGCTTGCACGCCGCCGCGATCGCACCCGCCGCCGCCATCCCGCGCGCCGTCTCCACGATCGGCATCAGCTCGATGCTGCCCACCGGCTTGCCATGCGCCGCCTCCAGCTGCGCCAGCATCCAGCCGGCGATGGCGACATCCTCCACCGACTCGACCTTCGGCAGCACGATGCCGTCCACCGCCGACCCGGCAGCGACCCCCAGATCGTCGAAGCAAAACGGCGTCGACAGCGCATTGACCCGTAGGTAGGCCGGCACCGCGCGGCGCTGCGCCAGCAACACCGCCGCCTGCCGCCGCGCCTCCGGCTTCTCGGCCACCGCCACCGCGTCCTCCAGGTCCACGATCACGCCGTCGGCGCCGCTGGTGAACGCCTTTTCCACCCGGCGCGGGCTGGTTGCCGGCGTGAACAGCAGGGAGCGGGGAGCGGGGGATTGCATCGGTGCGTCCTCTATCAGACGAGCAGCAGCAAGGCGGCGGCGTAGATCGCGCCCGCCACCAGGAACGTCACCACCGTGAAGCCGAGCACGCGCTGGATGCCGATCCCGGCGATGGCCACCACCGGCAGCGCCCAGAACGGCTGCATCATGTTCGCCACCTCCTCACCCATCGCCACCCCCATCGTCGTGGCAGGGATGGAGGCATGCAGCGCGAGCGCGGCGGGGATCGTGAACGGCCCCTGCACCGCCCAGTGGCCGCCGCCGGACGGCACCACGAAGGTAATCACCAGCGAGGCGAGGAAGCCCAGGAACGGCAGCGTGTGCGCCGAAGCCGCCGCCACGAAGCTGCGGGAGATCTGCTCGGCCAGGCCCGTGGCGCCCATGATCCCCATGATCCCGCCATACACCGGGTATTGCAGCATCATCCCACCGGTCTGCCGCGCCGCGTTCTTCACCGCGTCGGCATAGGCCACCGGTGAGCCGTGCAGCAGCAGCCCAAGGGTCAGGAAGATGAAGATCACCGTGTTGATGTCGAGCGTGAACTGCCCCGTCCAGGCCATCAGGCCGAGATAGCCGAGCCCGGCCGCCACCAGGAACAGGCTGCCGACCGGGCTGCGCTCCACCCGGCGGCCGAACGGGACGGGGCCCGTGGCGGGCGGCGGCGGCGCCGGGTCGGGCGGCGGCGCATAGATCTGGGCCTCGTGCTCGCCCGGCCGGATCAGCATGAAGACGAACGGCATCACAAGCACCACGATCACGGTCGGTATCAGGTTCACCGGCGCCATGATCGACTCGCTGAACGGCAAGATGTGCCCCGTCAGCTTCTCCACGACGTTGAGCGCATTGCCGGGCGAGGCCTGCGAGATTGGGATGGAGCCGGACGGGCCGCTGCCCCAGATCACCCAGCCGGAGTAGGCGGCGGCGACCAGCCACGCGAAATCTACCCGGACTTGGCGCGCCACCTCCCGCGCCAGCACCGCGCCGATCACCAGCCCGAAGCCCCAGTTCAGCCAGGAGGCAATGGCGGCCACCACGAAGGTGAGCGCCACCGCAGCATTGGGCGTGTGTACGGTGGTGACCAGCGCGCGCAGCCCGCGCTGCACCGGCGGCGCATGCGCCAGCACATGCCCGGTCACCAGGATCAGGATCATCTGGAAGGCGAAACCCAGGATGCCGAACAGGCCGCCATACCAGGACGACAGGATCACCGGCAGCGTCCCGCGCGGCGCCACCAGAGCCGCAAGGATTCCGACCAGCGCCGTCAGCGCGATGGCGAGCACGAACGCATCCGGCATCAGCCGCTCGAACACCAAGGTCGTCGCACCGGTGAAGCTGCGCCGCGGTCGCGTCCGGTCTTTCGTAATCACATCCTGGCTCCCTGCTGCCGCCGTGTTCTCACGGTCGGTGTGCGCTGGTGTCAGCGCGTGCGGGCGATCAGGCGGCGCGCGCGTTCGACGATGGGCAAATCCACCATCTCGCCCTCGAATGCAAATGCGCCGTGCCCGGCGGCCGCCGCCGCAAGGGACGCCGCCACCATCCGGCGCGCCCGGTCCAGCGCGGCGGGGGCGGGGGCGAACGCCTCGTTCAGGATCGGCACTACCGCCGGGTGTACGCAGCTGGCCCCGTCGAAGCCGAGTGAGCGCGCCTCCCGCGCGCTGGCGGCGATGCCGGCGGTGTCCCTGAAGTCGGCGATCGACCGCAGCATCCCGAAGGACAGCACCCCCGCCGCCTTGGCCGCCAGGTGCACCAGCAGCTTGGGTAGCCGGAGCATCTCGGCCGTCGGCTCGGCGTCCATCGCCGTGGCCAGGTCCTCGCCGCCAGCCGCCACCGCCAACACCCGCTCGCTGGCTGCGGCGATCGGCCTCGCATCGAGGATCGCCCCTGGATCCTCCAGCAGCGGCACGAACTGCATTGCCGGCCGGTCCAATCCGCGCTCCAACGGCGCGAGCATCTCGCCGAGGGCCACCAGCGCCTCAGGCGAACGGGTCTTCGGCACCATCAAACCGGCCGCTCCGGCGCGGCACGCGGCCAGCGCGTCCTCATGCAGCGCATCCCCGCTATTGACCCGCACGAACACCATGGCCCCGGCCCGGCCCACCGCGGGCACCGCCGCCGCCAGCGCCGCCCGTGCCGCCGCCTTCTCGCCCGGCGCAACCGCGTCCTCCAGGTCCAGGATGATCGCATCCGCACCCCGCTCATGCGCCCGCGCCACGACGCGCTCCGCGTTGGCCGGCACATACAGCAGCGACCGGATCATGCGCAGCCGCCCTCCGCCCGCAGCGCGGCCACCGCTGCCGGGTCGAGCCCGGCCTCGGCCAAGGCGGCATCCGTGTGCTCGCCCAGTCTTGGCGCAGGCCGGCGCCAGACCCCGGGTGTGCCGGACAAACGAGGCGTCATATTATGCACCGGCAAGCTGCCCAGATCGGCGTCCTCGACATCCACCAGGATTTCCCGCGCCTGGAAATGCGGGTCCTCCAGCGCGTCCGCGATGTTGTAAACGGGGCCGGCCGTCACCCCCGCCGCCTGCATCGCCGCCAGCGCCGTGGCCCGATCCCGGGCGGCGAACCAGCCCCCCACCGCCTCGTCCACCAGGGGGCGGTTACGCACCCGGTCGGTGTTGGTGCGGAACCGCTCGTCCTGGATCATCTCCTTGCGGCCGATCACCTCGAAGATCCGCGCCGCCATGCCCTGGGTCGAGCCGGACAGCGCCACGTAGCCACCATCAGCGCAGCGGTAGATGTTGCGCGGCGCCGAGGTGTTGGACCCATTGCCCTGCCGCTGCTTGACCGCCCCGGTATGGCGGTAGATCGCCGCCTCCGGACCCAACGTGGAGAAGATCGGTTCCAGCAACGACAGGTCGATCACCTGGCCGCCCGCGCCCCGCTCCCGCGCCAGCAGCGCCGTCACCACCGCCATCGCGCCGGACAGCCCGGCGATCATGTCCGCCAGGGCCAGCGGCGGCAGCACCGGCTCGCGGTCGGGGAAGCCGGTGCGGTCGGCGAACCCGCTCATCGCCTCCACCAGCGTGCCGAAGCCGGGGCGCTGCGCATACGGCCCGGTCTGCCCGAAGCCGGAGATGCGCACCACGACCAGGCGCGGGTTGCGGGCCAGCAGGATGTCGGGCCCCAGCCCCATCGTCTCCAGCGTGCCGGGCCGGTAGTTCTCGATGAACACGTCCGCCGTCTCGACCATCCGCAGCAGCGCGTCCCGCGCCCCGGCATGGCGCAGGTTCAGCATGGCGGACATCTTGTTGCGGCTATACGTTTTCCAGAACAGCTGCTCGCCGCCGTCGCGCCACGCCCGCAGTGGGTCGCCCTCCGGCGGTTCGATCTTCAGCACGTCGGCGCCGAAATCGCCGAGCTGCAGGGACAGCATGTTGCCCGCCACCAGCCGTGACAGGTCGAGCACCCGCATGCCGTGCAGCGGGCCAACCGCCGCCATATCGAACCGGATCGGGGCTGGGCCGGGAGAGCTGGTCATGGTCACTCCAATCCTTCGCAGCCGAGCCGCCGCAACTCGGCATCCACCCAGGACGTGTCGTCGCTGCCATCCTGGATGGCGGCCATCTGGCGCTGCTCCGCATCGTATTTGGCCTGCGTCGCGGCCAGGACTGCCTGGCACTCGGCAAGGGGCACGCAGACCAGCCCGTCCTCGTCCCCCAACATCAGGTCACCCGGCATCACCACCATGCCGTCGATCGCGACCGGCATGTTGATCTCGCCCGGGCCGCTCTTATACGGGCCGCGATGGGTGACTCCGGCGGCGAACACCGGCACGGACTGCGCGGCGATGGCGGCCACGTCCCGGATCGCCCCGTTGATCACCAACCCGGCGATCCCGCGCCGGGTCAGCTGCGCCAGCATCAGCTCGCCGAACAGCGAATTGGTGAGGTCGCCGCCGGCGTCGCAGACGATCACGTCGCCGGGCTGCGCCAGCCCTAGCGCCTTGTGCAGCATCAAATTGTCGCCCGGCCGCGTTTTGACCGTCAGCGCCGGGCCCGCGAGCCCGCCGGCCTTGTGCATCGGCCGCAGCCGCGCCCCACCCGCCGCCATGCGGGACATGCAGTCGCTGACATTGGCGACGGGTAGCCGGGCGAACGCCGCGACCGTCGCGGGATCGACGGCTTGCATGCGGGGCAAGATACGGAAGCCGGCGGTCATCGTTCGTTTCTCCCACATCCGACGATAGGAGCGTTCGAAACTGCCCGGCAAGCTGCGGCACTTCCACGGCACGATCTTCCAGGCATCGCACCCCAATCCCATCCAGGAGGCATGGTTGTTGAGCCGTGGCCTGCTGCGGCGCGACTACGCCGGCCGCACCCACCGCCTTTGCCGTGCGCGCCCGGCTGCAGGCACCCGGCCCGCTGCACCCCTTCGGCACCGACGAGTTCGGCCGTGACGTGCTCTCCCGCGTGCTGGCCGGCGGCTATCTGTCCCTGGCCACCGGGGCACGCGCCATGGCCATCAGTCTCGGCTTGGGCGTGCCGCTCGCCGCTTCCATCGCGGCTGGACTGAGGTGGCGATCATGCGCCGGCTCGGGTAAGTCGACCGTGTTGCTCGCCTTGCTCGGGCCCGGCGCCGTGCAGGCAAGGCGACTCGGCTTTGCCGCGCTCACCCCCGCTCAAACCACCCCCAGCTTCTGCACCTCCTCCCGCACCAGCTGCTTGATCCGGCGTTCCAGCGCTACGAACGCCGGTGCGCTGCGGTCCCGCGGATGCGGCAGGTCAATATCGAACACCTCCTTCACCGCGCCGGGCCGGGTCGCCATCACCACCACGCGGTCGGCCAGGAACACCGATTCCGAGATGCTGTGCGTCACGAACACCACCGTCTTGCGGTCTTGCTGCCAAATCCGCAGCATCTCCTCCTGCAGCACCTCGCGCGTCTGGGCGTCCAGCGCGCCGAACGGCTCGTCCATCAGCAGCACGGACGGGTGATTGGCCAGCGCCCGCGCGATCGCCACGCGCTGCTTCATCCCGCCGGACAACTCGGAGGGGAACTTGTCGCCGTGGTCACGCAGGCCCACTAGGTCCAGGTAGTGCCGCGCGATCCGGTCCCGTTCCGCGCTGCGCTTGCGGCTGATCATGGGGCCGAACGCCACGTTCTGCACCGCCGTCCGCCACGGGAACAGCGCGTATTCCTGGAACACCACGCCGCGGTCGGCCCCGGCCGCGGTCACCACGGTGCCGTCCACCCGGATCTGGCCCGTCGTCGGCGGCACGAACCCGGCGATCATGCCGAGCAGGGTGGATTTGCCGCAGCCGGACGGCCCAAGCAGGCAGGTGAAGCTGTTCTCCGCGATCTGCAGGTCGATCCGGCTCACCGCGAGCGTCTCCGGCGTGAACCGCTTGGTCACGCCGTCGATGACGATCTTGGTCACGTGCGCACCGGCTTGCGCCAGCGCAGCAACCGGTTTTCCAGCCGGCGCAGCAGGGCGTTGAACATGAAACCGATGATGCCGATCACCGCCGCCCCCAGCAGCATCTGCGACACCAGGAAGAAGGTGCGCGCATCGTTGATCAGGTAGCCGAGCCCGCTATCGGCGGCGATGAATTCGGCAGCGACGATCACGAAGAAGGACAAGGCAAAGCTAAGCCGCAACCCCGTGATGATCGAGGGCAGGGCGGCGGGCAGCACCACGTAGCGGAACAGGTCCCGCCGCGACGCACCCAGGCTGGCCGCCGCGCGCAGCAGCAGCGGGTCGACGAACTTCATCCCCTCCACAGTCGTCGTGAACACGGGGAAGAACGCGGCATAGGCGATGAACGCGATCTTCGAGCCCTCACCGATGCCGAACCACAGCACCATCATCGGCAGGAACGCCAGCGGCGGGATCGGCCGCAGCAGCTCGATCATCGGGTCGAGCAGGTCTTCCAGCACGCGCGACCGCGCGACTAGCGTGCCGGACACGATCCCGCCGCTGGCCGCCAGCAGGAAGCCCTGGATCACCCGGGACATGCTGGCCAGGATGTCGGCTTGCAGCTCCCCGGTGCGCGCCAGGTCGATCCCCGTCTTCAACACGGCGTCCGGACCCGGTAGCAGCACGGGGTTGAACAGCTTCAGCCCGTGCGCGTTCGCCCACGAGAACGCTCACCAAGCGGCGAAGAACAGCGCCACGGATGCGAACCGCGTCGCACCCGCCTGGAACCGGCGCCGCAAGGCCCGCTACGCCTTCCAGGTCACCAGGGACGGATCCATCGCGTTCAGGATCCCCGGCGCGAACGACACCGCCGGCGTCACCGGCTCGGCAATGCGCTTGACCGACAGCGCCCAGTCGCTCTGGAACGTCAGGCTGCGGGCCAGCGAAGGCGAGATGCCGATCGTGTACTTGTTGGCCTCCGCCATCACCTTCAGCGCGTCCATGTCGATCTTCAGCACCGGCTGCATCGCCGCCAGCGCCTTGGGCTTGTCCGTCATCAGCAGGTCGGTCGCCCGCTTGATCGCCCCCATCAGCGCGGCCAGCGTGTTGGGCTTGGTGTCGATCCAATCCTGGCTCGCGAGCAGCACCGAGTGGTTGTACTGCAGCCGGTCGTCGAACGGCAGGATTTGCTCCTTGCCGGTCACGAACAGCTGCGTGCCGGTGGCATACATCGTCCCGCCCATCGAGATCAGGCGGTAGAGGTTCGGCTGCCAGCCCAGCAGCCCCGCCACATCCCCCTTGGAGGCGGCGACGATGCCCTCGGACTGGTTCATGTTCACCAGCGTGACCTTCGCCAGGTCGATCTCATACATCTTGGCCAGGTTGGCGATCAGCAGGATCTGCGAGTTGCCTTGGGTGTAGGCGAGCTTCTTGCCCTCCAGTTCCTTCGGGCTCGACAGCTTGACGTTCGGGGCCAGCGCGAAGCCTTGCGTCTCTGCGATGTCGGCCAGCGCCGTGATGGTGCGGATCGGCAGCTTCTGGCCGCTGAACACCACTTGGGTGAAGATGCCGCCGACGCCGACATTGATGCCGCTCGCCATGGTGGTCAGTGTGTCAGCCGCCGACTGGTTCCAGTGGATTGTCACGTCCAGCCCGGCATCCTTGAAGTAGCCAAACTGCTGCGCGATCGCCAGCTGGGCGCCCAGCTGCGGGTCCCGCACGCCTGCGATCTCCACGGCCCGCGTCTCCGGTGCGCCCGCCGCACGCGCGCCGCTCGCCGCCAGCATCGCGGCACCGGCACCCAACAACACATCCCGGCGCTTCGGCATGAATGTCCTCCCGTTCTGTCGCGAACGACGCAAGGCCCGTGCCAAGGGCGCGCGCCCACCGCGATTGACGCCGCCCCATTCCATGCGGTCAGGTCTCCCTCGAACGACAAGGAGCCACCCGATGACGCGCCGAAAGGATTGCGCATGAGCCGCCCGTTGCGTTTGGCCGCCGCCGTGGCCCTCAGTCTCCTCGCTGCCCGGGCAGCCCCGGCCGACACGCTGGTGGTCTGCACCGAAGCGGCCCCGAACACGCTCAACGCCATGCTATCCACCGCGAACACGGCGTTCGACGTGACCGCGCAGATGTACGATGAACTGGTTGAGACGCAGCGTGGCGCCTCCACCATCATCCCCGCGGTCGCCGAGTCGTGGGAGGTGGCGCCGGACGGCCTCGCCGTGACCTTCCACCTGCGCCAGGGCATCGCCTTCCAGTCCAACGCCCGCTTCACCCCCACCCGGACGCTGGATGCGGACGACGTGGTGTTCAGCTTCAACCGCATGCAGGACAAGGACGGCCCGTTCTACAAGGTCGGCGGCGGCACCTATGACGAGTGGGACGCCCTGCTGCGGGACCGGGTGAGCGGGATCGCCAAGGTGGACGATTACACCATCCGCTTCG
This sequence comes from uncultured Acetobacteraceae bacterium, assembly GCA_964235545.1. Classification (GTDB taxonomy): domain Bacteria; phylum Pseudomonadota; class Alphaproteobacteria; order Acetobacterales; family Acetobacteraceae; genus LMUY01. The sequence goes on along the minus strand of CAXSEG010000133.1, from coordinate 2,020 downwards.
ACCTGAAGGAGCCGGTGGCGCCGCTGCTGGGCATCCTGTCCATGCCCTCCTTCCCCATCCTGTCGGCCGAATACGGCGCAGCCCTGCTGAAGGCGGGCACCCCCGAAGCCGTCGACACCGCCCCGATCGGCACCGGCGCCTTTTCCTTCGTGCGCTACCAGTCGGGGTCGGACGTGCGCTTCCGCGCCTTCCCGCAGAACTGGGCCAAGGCCGCCGGGATCGAGGACCGCACCGCCAAGGTGGACAACCTGGTGTTCAGCATCACGCCCGACCCCGCCGTCCGCTTAGCCAAGCTGCGCGCCGGCGAATGCCAGATCGCGCGCTACCCCAATCCGGCGGACTTCCCCTCGATCCGCAGCGACCCGGCGTTGACGCTGCTCAGCACCCCGTTGGCCTCGATGGGCTTCATCGCCTTCCGCGCCGACAAGCCGCCTTTCGACAAGCTGGAGGTGCGGCAGGCCCTGGCCGAGGCGATCGACCTCAAGTCCCTGGTTGCCGCCGTGTTCCAGGGCACCGGCACGCCGACCGGCGCCATGGTCTCCGCCAGCCTTTGGGGCCATGACGACCACGTGAACCCCCCCAGCTACGATCCGGTCGCCGCCAAGGCACTGCTGGCAAAGGCCGGCTACCCGAATGGGTTCTCCACCCAACTCTGGGCCATCCCCGTCGCCCGCGCCTACATGCCGAACGGGCGGCAGGCGGCCGAGATCATCCAGGCGGACTGGGCCAAGTTGGGCGTCAAGGCGGAGATCGTCAGCTACGAATGGGGCGAGTACCTGCGCCGGGTGCGCTCCGGCGAGGCGCCCGTCGGCATGCTGGGCGGCACCTGGGACTACCCCGACCCGAGCCAGCTGCTCTACAACTACTTCGCCTGCCCGAATGGCGTCCCCCGCCCGGGCAATTTCAGCCGTTGGTGCAACGCCCAATATACCGACCTGGTCACCCAAGCCAACGTGATCAGCGACCAGGCCGAGCGTGCCAAGTTGTATATCCAGGCGCAGGACGTGTTCACGCAGCAGGTCCCGGCCGTGCTGTTCGCCAGCAGCGACGCCTTCACCGCCGTCCGCAAGAGTGTGGTCGGCTACAAGGTCCATGTGCTCGGTGGGACACCGTTCGCCGGAATCAGCCTGCAACCGTGAACGTTACCGAGGGCGGCGATACGACTCGGCCGATCGGAGGTAGGAACTAGCCATGGACATGCACATCACGACCGCCAACGGCCCCGGCATTGGCGACACCATCGCCCCGATCTCCCGCCAAATCTGGGCGGCGAAATATCGCCTGAAGGAGCTTGACGGCACGCCGATCGACCAGCGGATCGAGGACAGCTGGCGCCGGGTGGCCCACGCCCTGGCCGCGGCGGAGGCCGAGCCGGAGCGGTGGGAGGGCCCGTTCTACGAGGCACTCGATGATTTCCGCTTCCTGCCCGCCGGTCGCATTCTGTCCGGCGCCGGGACGGACCGCCGGGTCACGCTGTTCAACTGCTTCGTCATGGGAGACATTGCCGACGACCTCGGCAGCATCTTCGACCATCTGCGTGAGGCCGCGCTGACCATGCAGCAGGGCGGCGGCATCGGCTACGACTTCTCCTCGCTGCGGCCGAAGGGCGCCCCCGTCAACGGCGTGGGGGCGGATGCCTCGGGCCCGCTCTCGTTCATGGACGTGTGGGATGCGATGTGCCGCACCATCATGTCCGCCGGCGCCCGCCGTGGCGCGATGATGGCGACGATGCGCTGCGACCACCCCGACATCGAGGACTTCATCGCCGCCAAGCGCCAGGTCGGACGGCTGCGCAACTTCAACCTCTCGGTGCTGGCGACGGACCCGTTCATGGCCGCCGTCGAGGCCGACGCCGACTGGCCGCTGGTGTTCGGCGGCAACACCTACCGGACGATCCGTGCCCGTGCGCTGTTCGACAGCATCACCCGCGCGACCTACGACTATGCCGAGCCCGGCGTGATCTTCATCGACCGCATCAACGCCCGCAACAACCTGGCCTACTGCGAGACCATCCACTCCA
>CAXSEG010000132.1:0-12229 GCA_964235545.1 uncultured Acetobacteraceae bacterium | reverse complement strand
GTAGAGCACTCCCTTGGTAAGGGAGAGGTCGAGAGTTCAATCCCCTCCAACAGCACCACCTGCGATTCAAAGTATGTAACCCTCACAGGTATTAATACGATCGCTGTTGCAGCTATTGCATACGACCCTGCCCGGGTGCCGGCCGTCTCGGGTCGTGTCGGCAGTCGGTTTGACCAAGAAGCGTGCGGCAGGCGATAGAGGCGCCCATGATACTGCTGATCGATAATTATGACAGTTTCACGTTCAACCTGTTTCATTTGTTGGGTGAGGTAGGCGCTCGCTGCGAGGTTCGCCGGAACGACTCCCTTACGGCCGAGCAGGCATTGGGCCTGGGGCCTGAAGCCATCGTCCTGTCACCCGGGCCATGCACGCCGGACGACGCGGGCGTGTGTCTGCCCTTGATTGCCGCAGCAGCCGGGCACGTTCCCATTCTCGGTGTCTGTCTGGGCCACCAGGCGATCGGCCAGGCGTTTGGCGGCGTCGTGCAACGGGCTCCGACGCCGATGCATGGCAAGGTCGGGCGGGTCGAGCACGCGGGAAGTGACGTGTTTGCCGGCTTGTCCAGTCCGTTCGAGGCCGCGCGCTACCATAGTTTGGTTGTCGAGCGTGCGACCCTGCCGCCAGTGTTGGAGGCGACGGCCTGGACCGAAGACGGCTTGGTGATGGGCCTGCGCCATCGGTCTCTCCCGATCTTCGGAGTGCAGTTCCATCCCGAGAGCATCGCGTCCGAACACGGACGTGATATCGTGGCCAACTTCCTGGCCATTGCCCGGGGTGCCAATGCGCCCCGCTGCGCGGCCTGACGGAGCTGGACACCAACCTCAAACCGGCGATTGCGCGCTTGGCCCGCGGCGAAACACTGTCTGAGGCCGAGGCCGAGGCGGCGTTCGGGTTGATCATGTCGGGGGAGGCGACCCCGGCGCAAATCGCCGGACTGCTGATGTTGATGCGGCTACGCGGCGAGACCGTCGCCGAGTTGATCGGCGCCGTGCGGGCGATGCGGGCCCGTATGATCACCGTTGACGTGCCATCCGGGGCAATGGACGTGTGCGGCACCGGCGGCGACGGAGCGGGCACGTTGAATGTGTCGACTGCGGTGACGTTCGTGCTGGCCGCGCTGGGCATCCCCGTGGCCAAGCACGGTAATCGTGCACTCTCGTCCCGCACTGGCGGCGCGGACGTGCTAACCGAATTGGGCGTGAACGTTGACGTTCCGCTCGATCGGCTGCCCGGCGTGATCGCGGCCGCTGGTTGCGCTTTCCTGTTTGCGCCCCGGCACCATGCCGCCCTGCGCCACGCCGCCGGGCCGCGCGTGGAGCTCGGCACGAGAACGATCTTTAACCTGCTGGGGCCACTCGCCAATCCCGGCCGAGTCACCCGGCAGCTCACCGGTGTGTTTGACGCGGCCTGGGCGCGTCCAATGGCCGAAACGCTCTCGGAATTGGGCACGACCCATGCCTGGCTGGTGCACGGGCAGGGTTTGGACGAGTTGACGGTCGCTGGTGAGAACCATGCTGTCGTTCTCGACGGAGGGCGGATTACCGGGCGCGTCGTCATACCGGAGGATGCCGGGCTGCCGCGCTCGCCGCTCGAAGCGATTAAAGGTGGGGCAGCAGCGGAAAACGCCAGTGCCTTGCTGGCGTTGCTAACAGGCGAACGGGGCGCCTACCGCGATACTGTCGTGCTGAACAGCGCGGCGGCGCTCGTCGTGGCCGGACGTGCCGCGGATTTGATGGAGGGGGCGGCACAGGCAGCCTCTGCTCTCGAGGGCGGGGCGGCGCTGGACGTGTTGCATCGGCTGCGACAAGCGACGGCTTAGGGAGGGCGCGATGGACCAGATGATGCCTGACGTTCTCGCCCGTATCTGTGGTGAGACACTGAGCGAAGTACAGCGGCGCCGCCATGCCACACCGCTCGACGCCCTCAGGCGCAAGATCACGGAAGCCCACGCCAAGCCACGCGGCTTTGGCCTGGCCCTGAAAGATGCCGTGATCGCAGGCCGCTGCGGCCTCATCGCTGAAATCAAGCAGGCGTCTCCGTCCGGCGGTTTGATCCGGCCAGATTTCAACCCGGTCGCGATCGCGGAGGCTTACGAGGCGGCTGGTGCCACCTGCCTCTCGGTGTTGACGGACGGCCCTTACTTCCAGGGCGACGCCGCCCATCTGCGTGCCGCCCGGGCTGCGACCCGGCTTCCCGTCCTGCGCAAGGATTTTATGCTCGATCCCTGGCAGATATACGAGAGCCGGGCGATGGGTGCCGACTGCGTGCTTCTGATCATGGCGGCGCTGTCCAATGACATGGCGCTGGAGATGGAGGCAATCGCTCGTCATCTCGATATGGATGTGCTGGTCGAGGTTCACGACCGCATCGAACTGGACCGTGCCCTGGGCCTGCAAACACCCTTGATCGGCGTCAACAACCGGAATTTGAGGACGCTGAAAACCGATCTTCAGACTACGGTCGAGTTGGCGCCGTTCGTGCCGCCGGACCGCCTATTGATCACCGAGAGCGGTATCCGCAATCGGGAAGACGTCCACCGCTTGGGTCAGGTCGGGGCGCAATGCCTGCTCATCGGCGAGAGCCTGTTGCGTCAAGCGGATGTGGGCGCCGCAATCCACACACTGCTTGGCACCGGCGCGGAATGATGAGCCTGACCCATTTCGATGTGGCGGGGCAGGCCGTCATGGTGGATGTGACGGACAAGGCCGCGACGTCGCGTATGGCTACGGCGCGGGTGCGGGTGGTGATGTTGCCGGAAACCCTGGCCGTCGTTGCCGCAGGAACAGCCAAGAAGGGGGATGTGCTAGGTACAGCTCGCCTCGCCGGCATCATGGCAGCCAAGCGGACCGCCGACTTGATTCCGCTATGCCATCCGTTGCCCATCTCGGCAGTGTCGCTGGATATGCAGGTAGGTGACGACGCCGTCGAGATTGTCGCCACGGTCCGGACGACCGGCCCGACGGGGGTGGAGATGGAAGCGTTGACCGCAGCCAGCGTCGCGGCGCTGACCGTCTATGACATGTGCAAGGCAATCGACCGCGGTATGCGGATTGACTGCTTGCGGGTCGTGCAGAAACGAGGCGGTAAGTCCGGCGACTTCAACCAGCCATGATCAGCGTCGGGGAGGCTCGCACCCGGATCTTGGCCCCGCTTCGCGCGACACCGTCAGAGACGGTTGCCCTGGCCGATGCATGGGGCAGGGTCCTCGCGGCGCCCGTCATTGCTCGGCTTACGCAGCCGCCCGCCGACGTGTCCGCCATGGACGGCTATGCCGTGCGAGCCGCCGATGCGATGTTGGGTGCCACGCTGCACGTCGTCGGCGCCGCTCCCGCTGGCCATCCGTTCGACGGCCAGGTCGATCGCGGCGAGGCTGTGCGTCTTTTTACGGGCAGCGTCGTTCCATCGGGTGCCGATACCGTTTTGTTGCAGGAAGATGCGATTCGGTCCGGCGAGACGGTCGAGGTCCGGGAGGCCTGCACCATCGCAAGGCACATACGCCGCGCTGGCCAGGATTTCTCACAGGGTGACGTGCTGCTTCGCCCGGGGCGCCGGCTCGGTGCTCGGGATATCGGCCTCGCCGCCGCTGGCAACTATCCCTGGCTGCTGGTGCATCGCCGACCGCGAATCGCCATTCTCGCCACGGGAGACGAGATCGCGATGCCCGGCGAGCCGATCGTGCCAGGCGGCATTGTCAGCTCCAATTCCCACGCATTGGCGGCCTTGATACGAGCCGGCGGTGGTGAGCCCATCATCCTCCCAGTGGCGCCCGACGATGCCGCCGCGATTGGGGCGGCGGTCGACTCACTCGGCGGTGCCGAGATGTTGGTGACGACCGGCGGTGCCAGCGTGGGCGATCACGACCTGGTGCAGGCAGCCCTGGCCGAACGCGGGTTCCAGCTCGATTTCTGGAAAATCGCTATGCGTCCGGGCAAGCCGCTGATAGCGGGCAGGGTGGCTAATACCCCCGTGCTCGGCCTACCCGGCAACCCCGTCTCGGCGCTGATCTGTGCCGCACTCTTCCTCTTGCCATCCCTCGACGTCCTAGGCGGGCTTCCCGCCGCAGCGCCGCGAACGGAGCGAGCCGTACTCGGGGTTGGACTCGCCCAGAACGACGCGCGCGCCGACCACCTCCGCGCGACGCTCGCCGTCGTCCCAGGGGGTGGGCTGAGAGTGACCCCGTTTGGCCGGCAGGACTCGGGAATGCTGAGCCTGCTCACCCGGGCCGACGCCCTAATCCTGCGTGCACCGCACGCGCCGGCGCTTCCAGAGGGGGCGGACGTCGAGGTGATCCGGCTGGACACGCTCGGGTTGTAGCAACGCTTGACGGGAGCGGCGGAACCAATATAGAACTGCGTTGCCGATTTGTTCCCGTGGGAGTTGCAATGTGTTAACGCGCAAGCAGCACGAGTTGCTGATCTTCATTGATGGCCATCTTCGCACGACGGGTTTCTCACCGTCCTTCGAGGAGATGAAGGATGCATTGAACCTACGCTCCAAGTCGGGAATTCACAGGTTAATTTCGGCCCTGGAGGAGCGGGGGTTTCTACGCCGTCATCACCACCGCGCCCGCGCGCTCGAAGTCGTCAAGATCCCGGAGACGCAAGTCGCGGTTGCGACACGGGTTGACTCACCAGCCTTCGCGCCGAACGTCATCCGAGGTGACTTCGGCGGCAACAGACTCGCGGGCGTACGGGCAGCCACGGATGCGGCGGCCGTTCAGTTGCCGCTCTATGGGCGGATTGCCGCAGGTCAGCCGATCGAGGCGTTGCGGGACGGTGGCAGCCACATCGAGGTGCCAATGGCCATGCTCGGTAGCGGCGAACATTATGCGCTGGAGGTAGCAGGCGACTCGATGATCGAGGCCGGAATCCTCGATACTGATACCGTGATCATCCGGAAGGGTGAGACTGCGGAGACCGGGCAAATCGTCGTTGCCATGGTCGACGAGTCCGAGGTGACGTTAAAGCGTCTGCGCCGTCGCGGTAGTACCATCGTGCTCGAGCCGGCGAACTCGAAATACGAAGTCAGGATCTTCCCGGCTGACCGAGTCAAGGTTCAGGGTCGGCTGGTCGGGTTGCTTCGGCGTTACTGAGGTCCATCCGCCAGGCTGAGGCCGAGCGTCACCTTGTCTACGCTACCTTGGCCGGCGAACAAGGACACGGCTTTGGATGCAGGGATGTCCTCGGAATCGCATTTGCGATGGCGGCCTGTACCATTATACGCTCCGAGCAGGCACCCTGGCCGTAGACGAACACGCGCGTTCCGATGGGCAACTCAGTGTCTTCACCAGCCTCGACGATGTGCCCATTCGCCTCGACGCCGGGTGGGTTGATACAGTCCGCGAAGCATCAAGATGTCGAGTGCGGTTGCCTCGACAACAACCACGTAGCGCCTTGGGTCACCCACGGAATCAGGCAGCTCCGCCGACCGCATGACCTGCTCAGGGGGGATCACCTCGGCAAGCTATGTTTTCACTTCGCGTTCATCTTCGCCTTCTGGTCTTCCCACGCCTGCCGGTAGTCGTAGGTCGGGTAGAACTCCGTCCGGTAGCCGCCCCAAGCGCTGTTCTCAATCACCCGGTTGACCTCGCGCAGCTTCTCCGCCGGCACGCGCAACGTCACCACCTGGCCCACGCCCATCATCACGTACCAGGCCACGATCTCTGCGCCCGGAGGCGGGAAATCCTTGTATCATCCGGTCTGTCGCAGATGGTCGTTGATCTCGCCAAGCGTCTTGGTCTCGTCATGACGCAAGAAAATGGTGAGCAGGAAGGTATCGGGATGCGTCGGGTCCGGTGCCGGTTGTGCCCTACCTCCCGACATCCCCAGGATTAGCACCAGACCCGCCAGAAACACCCTCATTATAGCCCCTGCATTTCCGCCAATAGAAAATCCCTGAAAACAGCCACCCGCTTCGAGTTCCGCAACTCTTCGGGATAGACGAAGAACACGTCCACCTTCGGCGGCTTCAAGTCCGTCAGGATCGTGCGGAGCCCCTCCGTCTCCTCGTTCATCCAGGTGGGCAAGGCCGCGATCCCAACGCCGTTGCGCACCGCCTGCGCCATGGCATGCATGGAATTAACCTCCAGCACCGCCCGGCGCGGCGCACCGGCGCGCCGTCCGGCCTGGGCAAGCCAGTTTATGTCGGCGATGGGAGGCCGGTAGTCGCCGAACAGCACCAGTGCGTGGTCGTCCAACTCTTCCGGCCGCATCGGAGTGCCGTGCTTGGCGAGATACTCGTCCGAAGCGCTGATGTTCCAACGGATCGTCATCAGATGGCGTTGCACCAGGTCTGGCTGTTTCGGCGTGTGCATGCGGATGGCCACATCGGCCTCCCGCATGGCCAGATCGAGGTCCGAGTCGTCCAGCAACAGCGTCATCGTGACGTCCGGGTAGGTCGCCAGGAATCCACCGACGCGTGAGGCCAGCCACTGCGATCCGAAGCCGACCGTGGTCGTCACCTTCAACCGCCCCGTCGGCTTCTCCTTGCTCTCGGTCAGCAACGCCTCCGTCATCGCCAGCTTGGCAAAAACGTCGCGGACGGTGCGGTTCAGGCTCTCCCCCTGCTCCGTCAGGATCAGGCCGCGGGCATGGCGGTGGAACAGCGACACCTGCAGGTTATCCTCAAGCGCCGAGATCTGCCTGCTCACAGCGGACTGGCTGAGGTTCAGCGTGTCTCCTGCGTGGGTGAAGCTGCCGGCTTCCGCCACTGCGTGGAATACCCGCAGTTTATCCCAGTCCATCGCCAGCCCTCTTTCCCGATCCGCCACCCGGGCAGAGTAACAGCCTGCGCCCGCATGTCTCGTCCGATTCAAGCAATTTCAGTCCCAGGCGCCGATCATCTGCTCGGTCCGGGCCTCGCGTGCCCGGACCGCGGCGATGGGCGAGTGCTCGGCCAGGAACTTCTCCGCCTCCAACGCGGCCATGCACCCCATGCCGGCGGCAGTGACCGCCTGACGGTAGCGTGGGTCTGCCACGTCACCCGCGGCAAATACCCCGGGGATGTTGGTCGCAGTCGACCAGGGAGCGATCTGCACGTACCCCGCCGAGTCGAGGTCCAATTGGCCATGCACGAGTGCGGTTGCCGGATCGTGGCCGATCGCGATGAACACGCCATCGACGGAAATGTCCCTCGATGTGCCCCCGGCATCACGAACCCGCACGCCCGTGACGGCCTTTCGCGTGCTCGTACCAAGGATTTGCTCGACCGTGCTGTTCCAGACGACCCGCACCTTCGGATTGCCGAACAACCGGTCCTGCAGGATGCGTTCGGCGCGGAAGCTGTCACGGCGATGGATGACCGTCACGGAGGCGGCGTGGTTCGTAAGGAACAGCGCCTCCTCGACGGCCGTGTTGCCGCCGCCAATCACGGCGACCGCCTTACCCCGGAAAAAGAACCCGTCGCAGGTGGCGCAGGCGGAGACACCAGCCCCGGCAAAAAATTTTTCCGACGGCAGGCCCAGCCAGCGCGCCTGCGCCCCGGTCGCCAGCACCAGCGTGTCGGCTGTGTAGACGTCGCCGCTATCGCCTTCGGCACGGAACGGCCGGCTCGAAAGATCCAAGGACGTAATCACGTCCCCGACCAGCCGTGTGCCGACATGCTCGGCCTGCGCCGTCATCTGGTCCATCAGCCAAGGTCCCTGGACGGCTTCGGCGAACCCGGGATAGTTCTCGACGTCCGTCGTGATGGTCAGCTGGCCCCCGGGCTGCAGCCCCTGCACGAGAACCGGAGCGAGGCTGGCGCGTGCGGCGTAGATCGCCGCAGTGTAGCCGGCCGGGCCGCCACCCAGGATCAGCACGCGGCTATGGATGGTTTGCGTCATTTGGGTCTCCCAAGGAAATCCGATATCTGCGCACGACGGCCATTGTGCAAGCGGGCCTTTGCCGCCCGCGATCCGTGTAATAATGTTGCGTGGAAATGCCTAGGACAGACGGCAACGGCCGTCGGAACGCATGAAACATATCCCGACCGAATCGCCAGAGCTGGACGGCATCGACCGGCGCATACTGACCGAGTTGCAGGACGATGGCCGGATGACCAACGTCGAACTCGCTCGCCGGGCGGACATCTCGGCACCGCCCTGTCTGCGCCGCTTGCGTCGCTTGGAGGACGCGAAGGTCATTCGCGGCTACCACGCCGAAATCGACCCGGCCATGCTCGGGTGGCCCATCGAGTTCTTCGCCATCGTCGGGCTGGACAGTCAGAAGGAGGCGGTGCTGACCGCGTTCGAGAACCAGGTCGCGGCGTGGCCGGAAGTTCGGGCCTGCCACATGATCCGCGGCGGCGGCGATTTCCTGCTGCGCCTGGTCGCGCGTGACACGGCACACGAGAACCGGCTCACCCAGGCGCTGACTGGAGCGGAGTCGGTGACACGCGTGCAGACGCTGCAGACGATACGGACGAGTTTGGACCGGGCGGGAGTGCCAGTTTAAGCATGAGCCAGGCGTGGTCAGTCGCCCACATAGACAACGTAGTAGTGCCCGAAGATGTGCCGCGCAGATCCGTTCACCCCTTCCTCTGGCGTTCCCGGATATGTCTTCGCAACACTTGCCTTCCAAGCTACGGAGCGATTGTCCGTAGCTTGCGCAAAACCATCACTTTGATCGTACACGAGATATTCGAGGGTTTCGCCGGACAAGAAGCCCGATGCATCGCGCCAAAAGAACCAGACCATCTTGGGATCGGCAGTTGCGGGCAACGAGGCGACTACCTGAGCGTAATGTGCGCTCGAAAGCGCATAGCGGAGTTCGTCACTGACCGATAGATATCGCAATAACGTTGGTCGAAGTAAAAACGCCCCAGCGAACAGTGGCAAGATGACACAGCAAGCGGCGCCCTGCCACTGCTTCCATACGGTGAGAACGATCGCTGCGGCAGCTGACGCGATAGACAGCAGCAAATAGAGGAATGCTATAATTACGAGTAGGAGAAGCCATCCGTCTCCCGGACTGGCGTTTGAGACGAACGAAGACGGCGCCAGCACGCAGATCGGAACACCGACTGCGAACAGAGATGGTAAGACAAAATAGCGCAGTCGCATGGTCGCTAGATCACCCGCCCCGCCCGCGCCAGCACTACCTCCAGCAGCACCTGGCACCCCGCCTCCGCCTGCTCCGGCTCCACACTCTCGGCCTCGTTGTGGGACAGCCCATCCCGGCAGGGCGTGAAGATCATTGCACTCGGCACGACCGGGGCCATGAAGATCGCGTCATGCCCGGCCCCGGAGACGATGTCCCGCGCGGCGTAGCCTAGGCGGGCGGCGGCGTCACGGACCAGGGCGACACAGGCCGGGTCGAACGGCTGGGCCGGGATGCGGACGCGCTCGGTCAGCGCCAGTGCCACGCTCGAGTCGCGGGCGATGAAGCCGGCGTCACGCGGGAACTGGGCGGCGATCTTCGCGAGCTCGGTTTCGTCCGGATGGCGGAACTCGACGGAGAAGCGCACCTCACCGGGGATCACGTTGCGGCTGTTGGGCAGCACCGACAGCTGGCCGACCGTGCCGCGTCCCAGTTCGCCCCGCGCGCGCATCGTCCGGTCCACCAGGTCGATGATGCGGGCGGCGCCGACTAAAGCGTCCCGCCGCGCCTCAGGCGGCGTGGTGCCGGCGTGGCTATCCTGCCCCGTGACCACGGCATCATACCAAACCTGCGCCTGCCCGCCGGTCACGATGCCGATCGCCTTGCCCTCGCGCTCCAGCATTGGGCCCTGCTCGATATGCAGTTCGAAATAGCTGTCAGCCGGGAACGGACGGGCAGGGGCGGCGCCGCGGGCGCCGATCGAGTCCAGCGCTTCGCCCAGGCTCACGCCTTCCGAGTCGCGCAGCGTCTCCGTCTCCGCCTGGGTGAACACGCCGGCCCACACGCCGCTGCCCATCATCGCCTTGCCGAACCGTGCCCCCTCCTCGTCGGTCCAGTTCACCAACTCGACGGGCGCCTCCGTCTGGATCCCGAGTTCGTTCAACGTCCGCATTACCTCGAGGCCGGCGATCACGCCCAGCGCACCATCGAACTTGCCGCCGGTCGGCTGGCTGTCCAGGTGGCTGCCGAACAGCACGGGAGGGCGTGCCGGGTCGCGACCCTCGCGGCGTGCGAACATGTTGCCAATCGCATCGGTCCGCACGGCCAGGCCCGCCGCCTCGCACCAGTCGCGGAACACGGCACGGCCGGCACGGTCCACCTCGCTCAGCGCCAACCGCCGCACACCACCCTTAGCGGTCGCGCCGATCTCGGCCATCGCCATCAGGCTTTCCCACAGGCGGCGGCCGTCGATGCGCTGGTTGCTGGCGGATGTGGGCATGCGGGATCTCCAAGAGGGCAACGGCCCGGCATCTTGCCCGGGTGCGGGTTTGATGCAAATTGCGTCCATGGTCCGCACCGTTACCCTCCTATGCTCCGTGCTTCTCGTCGGCTGCCGGCTGGTGGACCAGCGCACGTTCGATCCGCAGGCGGGGATCGTTAAAACCGCACCCGTCCCGGCGGGCCCCGCACCGATCGTGCCGCTGGTCACGATCGACCTGTCGAAGGCCAATCCGGATTACCGGGCCGCGCTGGATCAGGCGATCAACCAGGCCCGCGCCCGCAAGCCGGACGTGGAGTTCGATGTGGTGAGTGTCGTCCCGGCGGCCGGCACGCCGGCGCAGCAGGTCGCGGCCGCCACCGGGATCACCGGCGACGCGCGGGAGATCGCACGGGCCATCAATGCGGACGGGATCGACGACGGCCGCATCCACCTCTCGGCACGCTCGGACGCGGGCGCATCAGTTCGCCAGGTGCAGGTCTTCGTGCACTGAGGTAGCTACCCCGCGTCTGCCGTTCGTCCTGGTGCTCTCCTACAGAGTGCCGGTCCAGGCTTCCGGTAAAACGGCATAGCCCGTGCCAGCGCGGCTGATGCGGGCGAAGCCGGGAAACGCCATGTGCATCCCCGTCACCAGCAGATCCTCAGTGACGGCCCGCTCCAGCACGGTCCGGCGGGTCGCCGTGGCTTGCGCCGGGTCGGTATCGAAGCCGGTCCCGACATCGGGGCGGGCCGCCTGCACCGCCGGGACGTGGAACACGTCGGCCCAGATCAGCAACTGCTCGCCGCCGCTGGTGAGCATGAAGCCGGTGTGGCCCGGCGTGTGGCCCGGCATCGATTCCGCCACCAGCCCGGGCATGATCTCGCCGTAGGCAAACCGGTGCAGCCGGGCGGCATACTGCGCCAGAACACGCCGTGCCATGTCGAAGGTATCGCGGCGCGCCTCGGGTGCAGCGGCCTTGTTGGCGTCGCTCTCCCAGAACGCCGCTTCCGTCTCCGCCACCCAGAGCGCCGCGTTGGGGAAGGCGGGTGCGCCGCTGTCATCCAGCAGGCCGCCCACGTGGTCCGAATGCAGGTGGGTCAGCACGATGTCGGTCACGTCGTCCGGGGCCACGCCCGCCGCCCTCATGTTGCCCGGCAGGCGGCCACCAGCGTCGCCGAACAACTTGCCAATGCCGGCATCCACCAGCACGGTCCGGCCACTCCATTGCAGCAGGAACGTGTTGACGGCGGTGTGGAACGGCGGCCGCCGCCCGCCGGCGCGCAGCAGCGCCTCCCGCTCCTCCGGAGTGATGCCGAGCAGGATTTCGGGCGGCAACACGAACTGTCCGTCGTTCAGGGCGGTGACGAGCGCCTCGCCGACACAACGGCGGTAGACACCCGGAAGCTGCTCGGTCGCGACGCTCATGCGCTATCCCCTTCGGTGATGCCCAGCCGGCCGGCCAGGTCCTGTATGAACTGCCACGCGACCCGGCCGGACCGGCCGCCGCGCCCGGCGGACCAGGCGATCGCTTCGGCCGTCAGCTTGGCAGCCTCGATCGGCAGCCGCAGGTCTGTAGCATATGCCTCCACCATGGCGAGATAGGTGGCCTGATCGGTGTTGTGGAAGCCGATCCAAAGTCCGAACCGGTCGGATAGCGACACCTTCTCCTCGACTGCCTCGCCCGGGTTGATCGCGCTGCCACGCTCGTTCTCGATCATCTCGCGCGGCATCAGGTGGCGGCGATTGGAGGTCGCGTAGAACAGCACGTTCGACGGACGCCCCTCGATGCCGCCATCCAGCACGGATTTCAGCGCCTTGTAATCAGCGTCCTCCCGCTCGAACGAGAGGTCATCGCAGAAGATGATGCAGCGGCGTGGTGCAGGCCGCAGCAGGTTGAGCAGGGCAGGGAGGGTCACGATGTCCTCCCGCGCGATCTCGATCAGGGCCAGGCTG
>CAXSEG010000131.1:0-12355 GCA_964235545.1 uncultured Acetobacteraceae bacterium | reverse complement strand
TCGGACAGCGCAGCCTTCTATGCAACCAGATCAGGCCGAAGCCGACTGGGGCTTATCAGGTAGCGCTCCAGGTTGACCAGCATCTCGGCGACAAACGGCTCGCCAACCACGTCCGCGAAACGCTGTTCCGCAGACCCGGTCCCTCGACCGATATGCTCGAGCAGGCGAAGCCCTATCCGAGTGAAGACGATGATCTTAGCGCGCCCGTCACCCGCGTCGGGTTGCCGCGCGACGAGTCCCAACGCCTCAGTCTTGTCGAGCAACTCCGCAACGGTTTGCTTGGTCGTCCCGGCGCGCGCGGCTATCTCGGTCAGGCGCGTGCCGTTCGGGTCGAGGTGGCGGAACAGCCTCAGGTGTACTTCCGTCACCTTGTTGAAACCTTCCTCGTGCACCTCGCGCAACACGTCCCGAATGAAAAGGCGGGCCGCTGCAGCCAGCATGCGGCCGGCGTTGCGGGTGCGCCATTTCGTGTCACTATCTGCGACCGCCTGGCACTCGACAGGGGCTATGGCATAGGCCGCAAGGCGCTCCTTCATTTCAGCCAAGAAAGCGGCGCCGACCGTACCGGCCATGTGACGTTCCGCCGCGTTGATACCCTTGCGCAACCGCGCGAGCATGCGAAGCCCGGCGGGCGTGAACGTAACCATTTTGGCCCGCTGATCGTCCGGGTCTGGGCGGCGCTCGACGAGGCTCAGCCTTTCGGCCTTGTCGACCAGTTCCAGCATGCTCTGCTTTGTCATTCCTGCCCGCGCTGCGATCTCGGTCAGGCGCGTACCGTGCAGGTCCAGGTTCTGAACGAGCACCATGTGTGCCTCGGTCACATCCGCGAACCCGCCCGCGTGGACGACGTCCAGCTTCTCGCGAATGAACGCATCCGCAGCACCTAACAGCAGTCGCCCGACATCTCCGCTCTGTCTGATGGCGTTGTGTCTGCGCAAATGCGGACCTCCCCTGGTCGCCACCACCATGGCGCGACCCTGGGCAGTGAATACACCAACCTGGTGCTCGATCTAGGCAAGCCTGGATGTCAGGTGACCAGTGCGGCCGTGACGGCGCGGTATTCGTCCCGGGTCGGCTTGTAGGGGCTCGCGCGATTGAACGGGCTCGCGACCATGCTGTCGACCAGCGCCTCGATCGGCCCGGCGGTGTAGCCGGCCTCGCGGTAGCTGCCAGGCAGCCCCAGCCTGCGGTTCAGCACCCGCAGCGCGTCCGGGATGTCCGCCGCGTCACCCAGGCTCAGCGCCGCAGCGACCCGTGCGGCCTTCGCAGGGGCGTGGGGCGCCAGCAGTGCCACAGTCAGCGGCAAGGCCGCGGCAACCAGGATACCGTGGTGTAGGTCCTGGTCGCCACACGCCAACGCGACCGCGTGAGCGGGTCCGAGACCCTTGTGGATCGCCGCTCCGCCCGCGAAGGCGGCGGCCATGAGCGAGGCCCGCGCCGCATCGCCGCCGGGCTCGACGGCGGCCATGATGTCAGCGTAGACGCGGGCCAGGCCGTCCAGCGCCAGCGCGTCGACGATCGGGTTGGCGGGCTCGGAGAAGTATCCCTCGAGGCAGTGCGACAGGGCGTCGATGCCGGTGGCCGCGATCAACCGCCGCGGCAACGTGCGTGCGAGGTCAGGGTCGCAGATCGCCACCCGCGGCACCAAGTGCGGGCTGCGCGTCCCCATGGCGCGGCTGTGCGGGTCGTCGTGCAGGGCCGCGACCGGCGAACTCTCGCTGCCGGTCCCGACTGTGGTCGGGATCGCCACCAGCGGAGCCACCGCCGACACGCGCTCGGACTTGCCTTGCATGTCGGCGGCCCGGGCCAGGCCGCTCCCGGCAAGTGCCGCGACGAATTTGGCGGTGTCGAGGACCGAGCCGCCTCCCAAAGCCACGATGCCGTCGCAGCCGGCCGCCGAGTAAGTGGCAAATGCGGCATCGGCGCCCGCGAGCGTGGGGTTCTCAGGGACGTCCAGGAACGGAACGCTCGTCCCGGGAAGCGCCCGCAGCGCGGCCGCGACGGCGCCTGCCCGTTCCAGGCCGCGGTCGCTCAGCAGCAACGGGCGGCGTACCCCTAGCCAGGCCAACTCGCCCTCGACCAAGGACAATGCGCCGGCGCCAAAAACCAGGCGCGGCAGTGGTAACACAGGAACCATCGGTGCCTCCCATCGCGGCTCGGCGGTTCGCATCGCCTTGCGCCGTCTTGCCGACAAGTTTAGTCAGGCACCCTGACAACGTCAAACAAGCGCAGGCCGCGCGACGGCGTGTAAGCAGGGAGAGACCGACATGAACGAGATGGCGCGGGTCCGGCATAGCGGGCGCACCACGCACTTCATCAACGGCCAATGGTCCGCGCCCGGCGGCCGGACCTTCGCCGACTATAACCCCTTCAACGGCGAGGTCGTCGCTGAGATCGCGGCCGGGGGCCGGGCGGAGGCCGAGGCGGCTATCGCCGCGGCCCACGCTGCCTTCCCGGGCTGGGCCGCCATGCCGCCCAGCGAGCGGCAGCGCCTCTTCCTCAAGGCTGCCGATATCGTCGAGAAGCGCCGGCAGGAGATCGTCGACGTGATGGCCGTGGAGGCCGGAACCGGGAGCGCCTTCGGCGGCTACCAGGTCAAGCTGGTGGCCGACCAGCTCCGCCATGCATCCGGCTGGGTCTTCAAGCCGGTCGGCGACGTGATCCCGAGCGACGTGCCCGGCCGTCTCGCCCTGGCGATCCGCAAGCCGCTTGGCGTCGTGGCGGGGTTCTCGCCCTGGAACGGCGCGTTCACCCTGGCGTGGCGGACCGTGCTGCTGCCGATGGTGTTCGGCAACACGGTGGTGCTGAAGCCGTCGGAAGAGGCACCGCTATCGGCCGGGCTGCTCGTGGCCGAGATCATGGAGGAAGCGGGGTTTCCGCCCGGCACGATCAACGTCGTGACGCATGCGCCGGGTGAGGCAGCCTCGGTCGCCGACGCCTTCTTCGAGAGCCCCGCGGTGCGGAGCATCAACTTCACCGGCTCGTCCGCTGTCGGGCGGATGCTGGCGGCGCGGGCCGGCCAGGCGCTCAAGCGCATCGTGCTGGAACTCGGCGGGTACAATCCGATGCTGATCCTGCGCGACGCGGATATGGCCGGGGCGGTGGACACGACCGCGTTCAGTGCGTTCTTCCATCAGGGCCAGATATGCATGAATGCCCGCAAGGTGCTGATCGAGCGGCCTATCCACGACGAGTTCGTGGACAAGCTGGCGGCCAAGGTGCGCACCATGAAGTCTGGCGACCCGGCGGTGCCGGGCACCGTGATTGGGCCGCTGATCAATGACCGCGCGCTCCGCCTGGTGGAGGAGCGGGTGCAGGATGCGGTGGCGCGGGGTGCGCGGGTCGTTACCGGCGGGCACTCGGAGGGCCGGGTCTATGCCCCGACGATCCTGACCGGCGTGCCGGCCGCCGCCGCCATCACCCGGGAGGAAACGTTCGGGCCGGTGCTCATCGTCGAGGCTGTGGACGACGCGGAGGAGGCGTTGGCGAAAGCGTCGGACACCCGCTATGGCCTGTGTGCCAGCATCCTGACGAGCGATCAGGACCGCGGACTGGAATTGGCGCAGCAGTTCGACTGCGGCATGGTCCACATCAACGGCCCGACGATGGCCAGCGAGCCGTCCATGCCCAACGGCGGCGTGAAGGAAAGCGGCTGGGGACGCTCAGGCCCCTATGCTGTGGAAGACTTCACCGAGATCCGGCTGACCACCCTGACGCGCGGGCGAGGACGCTACCCGATCTGAACGTCCCCGCGGGGGCGTTGCCACGGATGCGTAAGCAGATCCTTGCAGGCACGCAAGGTCCATACTAGTAAGGCATCCTGACAAACAGGCAGGCGGCACGGACGGTCACGTCCGGAGCAAGAACTTGCTGAACGGGAGCGGACGATGCAAAGCCGGTTCGACAACGAGGGTAGCCCGCTGTCCGCCCTCCACTCGGGCAGCAACCGGCCGCTTGCCGCTGACGCGGCGCCGGAGACTGCTTTGGCGGACGTGGAGTTCGACCGCGATTGGCTGACCGTCGGCGCGTCCGCGGTCGGCATGATCCTATGCGTCGGCACCTTGGCGCTCTACTCGTTCGGCGTGTTCGTCCGCCCGCTCACGGCGGAGTTCGGCTGGAGCCGCACCGGCGTGTTCGCCACGCTGTCGTTCTTCCAGTTTGGCCTGGCCCTGTCCGCGCCCGTTTGGGGCGCCCTAGTGGACCGCTTCGGCCCGCGCCGCGTCATCCTGTTCTCCCTCGTGGCGCTGTCGCTCCTGGTCGCCTCGCTCGGGCTGCTCACGCCCAACCTCTGGCACCTCTATCTCGTGTTTGCGGCCATACCGCTGCTCGGCGGCGGAGCGTCGCCGCTCGGCTATTCCGCAATCATGGTCCGGCGGTTCGACAGCAGGCTCGGTCTGGCGCTCGGCCTGGCGTTGATGGGCGTGGGGCTCGGGGGCGCCCTCCTGCCGCCGCTGGCGCAGTTTCTGCTCGGCGACTTCGGATGGCGGACGGCCTACGTGGCGCTCGGCGCGCTGACCTGCGTGGTGACGCTGCCGGCGGCGCTGGTTGCCACCCGCACTGTGCACGGCCCAGTCCCCCGCCGGGCCGGCTCCGCACTTTCGATCGGGGCCATGCTGCGCACGCGCACCTACGTGCTGATGGCGGTCGTCTTCGTGCTGCTCGGAACCGTCAGTGTCGGCGTGCTCGCCAACCTCGTGCCGATGATGGTGGATCATGGCTTCACCCCGCCCGAGGCAGCGCGCCTCGCCGGGCTGTCCGGGTTGTCCGTCGTCGTCGTGCGCGGCGGCCTCGGTTGGGTTTTGGACCGGGTGCACGCGCCCTATGTGCTTGCCGCGGTCGCCGTCATCGCAGGCGGCGTGCCGTTCCTACTCGCCTTCGGAGACGGTCAACCTGTGGGCTATCTCGTGGCGATCCTGCTGGGGTCGGCGATCGGAGCCGAAGTCGATTTCGTGTCGTACCTCGTGCGCCGCTATTTCGCCCAGGCTGTGTTCGGCCGGCTGTATGGCATCGCATTCGGTCTTTATATCCTCGGTACCGGCCTCGGCCCGGTGCTGCTGAGCGGAAGTTTCGACCGCCTTGGCGGCTACCGGCCCGGCCTGTTGCTGTTCACGTGCCTTGGGCTGCTCGCGGCGGCCGCAGCCGTGGGCTTGCCAAGATACGCCGCCCCCAAGCGCCGGCCCGTGATGCTCACCTGAAGCCGAAGACGGCGTACAGCGAAGAACCAGGTGCCACCGTTCATGGCACGACCTTGATGGAAGGAGTTCCCTATGCGGATCGTGGCACTTGAAGAACATTGCACATTCCCGGACCTGGCGGCGCGCATCCACCCGGAGGCTATCGTCGCCCGCGGCCTGACCCCTGGCGGTCACCAGCCCCCGGTCGTGTCCCGGCGCGACCAATTGCAGGATGTCGGCACGGCCCGGCTCGCCGACATGGATGCGGCTGGCATCACGCTGCAAGTGCTGTCCGTGGCGCAGGCCGGGGCGGACCTGCTGCCGGGCGAAGAGGGCGCCGGCCTGGCGCGCGACATCAACGACCGCCTCGCCCAAACCGTCGCCGAGCAACCCGACCGCTACGCTGCCTTCACGCATTTGCCGACTTCGGCGCCGGACCTGGCTGCCGACGAACTGGAGCGCTGCGTGGCGCAGCACAGGTTCCTCGGCGGCATGGTGAACGGCACCACCGGCGGGCTATTCCTCGATGATCCGAAATTCGAGCCCTTGCTGGCCCGCTTCGAGCAGCTTGGCGTGCCGCTGTATCTCCATCCGGCGCCGCCGCCGCCGGCCGTGCGGGAGATCTACTACGACCGCCTGCCCGGGTATTCGAGCTTGCTGCTGTCCATCGCGGGCTGGGGCTGGCATTCGGAGACGGCGATCCACGTGCTGCGCCTCGTGCTGTCCGGCACGTTGGACCGCCATCCCAAGCTCAAACTCATCATCGGGCACATGGGCGAGGGCCTGCCCGCCATGTTTGCCCGGTGCGACCAGGTGTTCGCCGACGAAGCACGCGACCGTCTGACACGGACGGTCACGCAGACGATGACCGACCAGGTCTGGGTGACGACGAGCGGGTTCTTCAGCCTGCCGCCGCTGACGGCGCTGCTGATGACGTTCGGGGCAGACCGGATCCTGTTCTCCGTCGACTACCCGTTCAGCCCGAACAAGAAGGCGACCGATTTCCTCCATTCGTTGCCCATCCCGGAGGCGGACCGGATCAAGCTCGCCCATGGCAATGCGGACCGGCTTCTTGGATTGTCCGGCGGGTAGCCGAAGCGGCCGTCTAACCGGGGACTGCCTTGCGCATGAGGTCGGCGAGGTAGGTTGCAGCGGGTGTCAGTGGGAAGCCGGCGCGGTGGATCAGCACGATGGCGGGCGCGGGCAGCGCCTCGCGCACCCGGATCGTCTGTAGTACGCCCGCAGTGGGGGCGAACGCCATCCATTGCACCGGGACCATCGCCAGCAGGTCGCTGTACGCGATGGACACGATCAGCGTCAGCGCCGACTGGCTCTGCAGCGCGAGCACGGGCGGCGGCAGGCCGTGCTGGCCGAACACCTCGCCCAATTCCTCCTCCGCCCGCAGCGTGATGGATGTCGTGGCCCACTCCGCACCGGCTAGGCCGGCGAGCGAGCGGATCTCGGCGAGCGGATGGTTGCGGCGGCACAGGACGGTGCGCGTGTTGGTGAACAGCAGCTCCTGCTGCAGATCCTGGCCGACGGGACGTTCCGGCTCGGGTCCGACGTAGAAGTCCACGCTGCCGTCTTTCAGTCCGCTCTCCAGCGTCGGGTACAGCCCCTCGATCACATGCAGCCGCACCGCCCGGTAGCGGGTCCGGAACGGGCCGAGCACCATCGGCAGCAAGGCAATGTGCGGCGCGATGGACAATCCTACCACGACGCTGCCCTGCATGCCGCCTTGCAGTTGATCGACCTCGTCGCGCGCGCGGCGCACTTCGTTCAGGATCGCGTTCGCCCGCCGCACGAAGGCTTGCCCCATGGGTGTCAACGTCATGCCACGTGCCTGCCGCTCGAACAGCGAGGCCCCCAGCTCTCGTTCCAGCTCACCCAGGCTGCGGGTCAGCGCCGGCTGCGCGAGCTGCAGGTGGCGGGCGGCGGCGCGCAGGCTTCCCTGCTCGGCGATGGCCACGACGTCACGGAAATGGTGCAGCTTCATCGGGATACGCAAACCTTATCGGTTGGATCAATTTGCCATCTTCCTGCCATCGCCCTGCATCGTCTACTTGCAGGCCAACCAAGAGGGAGGCTGCCATGCGGTTCATCGCCTATCGCAACGCTGAGGGCCGTGGCCTCGGCGTGAGGACGACCGGGGGCGAGCTGCGCGGCCTTGGCGAGACATACACCAGCTATCCCGGTCACCTCGAGCAACTGATCGCAGCCGGGCCGGACGCGTTGGCAGCAGCCCATGTTCGGCTGAGCGACGCGGGTCTCATCGACGAGAGCGCGATAACCTACCTCCCGCCACTATCGACGCCACCCAAGATCATCTGCGTCGGGCTGAACTATGCGGACCATACGGCCGAGAGCGGTTTCAAGCAGCCGGATTATCCGACGCTGTTCGGGCGTTTTGCATCGAGCCTGATCGCGCACAAGGCGCCGATGATCCGGCCCCGGGTCTCTGCCCAACTGGACTACGAGGGAGAGATCGTCGCCATCATTGGTAAGCGAGGGCGGCACGTAGCGGCGGCGGATGCGCTCAGCTACGTCGCCGGGTATTCGCTGTTCAACGAGGGGTCGGTGCGGGATTACCAGTTCAAGGCCCCGCAATGGACGGTGGGCAAGAACTTCGACGGCACGGGGGCATTCGGCCCCGCTTTCGTGACCGCGGACGAGTTGCCGCCAGGTGTGAAGGGCTTGCGCCTGATCACGCGCTTGAACGGCCAAGTGGTGCAGGACGCCTCAACCGACGACATGGTATTCGACGTGCAGACACTCATCTGTGTGATCAGCGAGGCCATCACGCTGGAGCCCGGGGACCTGATCGTCACCGGTACGCCCGCTGGTGTGGGCTTGGCACGCAAGCCGCCTTTGTGGATGAAACCGGGTGATGTGTGCGAGGTCGAGGTCGAGGGGCTCGGCAGTCTGGTGAACCCGATCGAGGATGAAGCCACGGCTTGACCAACGTCTGAACCGATAACCAGCCGCCCGGGCAAGAGGCGGCACTGGACGACCAAGCCATGACGCAGATCACCAGCCTGAAGCAGCCGCAGCCCAAGCGCCCGGGGGAACTCGGCGTGCACTCGGTGGACCACTTCAACTTCGTCGTCCCCGACCTGAAGCAGGCGCAGACATTCTACACCGATTTCGGGCTGGACGTGCGGGAGGAGGGTAACGGCCTCGGCCTCTACACCGCCGGGCATGATCACCGCTGGGGCCGGGTCGGCGAGGGCGGGGGCAAGAAGCTGACCTACCTGTCGTTCGGCGCCTACGCCGAGGATTTCGAGGGGCTGCGCGCCCGGCTGAAGCAGAACGACGTGGAGCAGCTCGACCCGCCCCCCGGCTTCGAGAGCAACGGTATCTGGTTCCGCGACCCGGACGGCACCCTGATCGAGATCCGCGTCGCCGAGAAGAGCTCGCCCAACGAGAAGGCAGTGCAGCACAACCCCTCCAGCCCGCCCGGCGTGCAGGGCTCGCACCCCCGCTCCAAGGCGCCCATCGTCCGCCCCCGCCGGCTCGCCCACGTGCTGGTGTTCTGCAGCGACATCAGCCGCGCGATCCGCTTCTACCACGCCGTGATCGGCCTTCGCCTGTCGGATCGCTCGGGCGACGGGATCGCGTTCATGCACGGCATCCACGGCAGCGACCACCACATGGTGGCCTTCGCCAAGTCCGACGGGCCCGGCCTGCACCATCTGAGCTGGGACGTGGGCTCGGTGCACGAGGTCGGGCTAGGTGCGATGCAGATGGCCGACCGCGGGTTTTCCGCCGGGTGGGGGATGGGCCGGCACGTGCTCGGCTCCAACTACTTCCACTACGTACGCGACCCATGGGGCAGCTACGCGGAATACTCGTCGGACATCGACTACATCCCCGCCGACTGCGACTGGCCGGCAGACGACCACGCCGGCCACGACGCCTTCTACGTCTGGGGCCCGAACCCGCCGGCCGATTTCGTGGTGAACTACGAAACCGCAAACTCCGCATGATCACCCGCACCGATGTGCTGATCGTCGGCGCCGGCCCGGTCGGGTTGTCGCTGGCCATCGAGCTAGGGCATCGCGGCATCAGCTGCCTGGTCGCCGAACGCAACGACCGAGTAGGATACAGCCCGCGCGCCAAGACCACCAATGTCCGCTCGCGTGAGCACCTGCGCCGGTGGGGCCTTGCGGACGCGCTGCGCCAAGCCTCCCCGATCGCCCCGGACTACCCGCCGGACGTGGTGTTCGCCACGCGCATGAACGGCCATGAACTGGCCCGGTTCGAGAATGCCTTCAACGGACGCCGGGTGCGGGACGAGCGTTATTCCGAGGAGGCGCAATGGGTCCCGCAATACACGGTGGAGGAGGTGTTGCGCACTCACGCGAACGGGCTGCCCGGCGTCGCCGTCACCTTCGACACCGAGATGAAAGGCTTCCACCAGGACGAGGGCGGCGTTGTAACCGAGGTCACCGACCTGCGCACCGGTCACACCCGCACGGTGCAGAGCGCCTACCTCGTCGGCGCGGACGGGGCCCGCAGTTTCGTGCGCGAGGCGATCGGCGCCAAGATGGCCGGATCCAAGGACGGGCTGCGCAACTACAGCATCATCTTCCAAGCGCCAGAGCTGCGCGCCCGCGCGACGATGGGCGACGCCATCATGTACTGGATGGTGAACGGCGAAGTGCCGGGCTTGCTGGGCCCGATGGACATGGACGGCCTCTGGTTCTTTATGGCGACCAAGCTGCCCGGCGACGTGGACCCGGCGAGCCTCGACCCCGTTCACCTGATCCGCACCGGCACCGGGCTGGCGGACCTGGGTATCGAGGTGATCCGCAGCGACCCCTGGACCGCCCACAGCCTGGTCGCCGACCGGTATTCGGATGGGCGCGTATTCCTGGCCGGAGACGCCTGCCACCTGCATCCGCCGTTCGGCGGCTTCGGCATGAACATGGGCATCGGCGACGCCGTGGACCTCGGCTGGAAGCTCGCCGCGACGCTGCAGGGTTGGGGCGGCCCCGCCTTGCTCGGCACCTACCAGATGGAGCGCCGTCCGGTGCACGAGCGCACTATCCGCGAGTCGCAGATCAACTACGCCAGCCTCGGCAACGCCTTCGCCCGCCCCGAACTGGAGCAGGACGGCCCGGAGGCGGACGCCGCCCGCCGCGAGGTCGGCGACGCCATCGCGCAGTCCAAGGACCGCGAGTTCCACACCTTGGGGCTCGTGCTCGGCGCCCGCTATCAGGGTTCCCCGATCTTGGCCGAGGACCCGGCCGACCCTCCGCCCGAGCATTTCCGTGACTACGCGCCCAGCGCCTACCCCGGCTGCCTTGCGCCGCACGCGTGGCTTGCCGATGGCAGCTCGCTCTACGACCACTTTGGCATGGGCATCACCCTGCTCGTGCTGGAGGGCAACCCCGATGGAATAGACGCCTTCCACCGCCCCGCAGCCGATCTCGGCGTGCCGTTCAAAGTGGTGGCGCCGCATGACTCGCGCCTACCGGACCTATATAGCGCGCGCTTTGCCCTGATTAGGCCGGACCAACACGTTGCCTGGCGGGGCAATGAACTGCCCGGCGATCTTGCGGCCTTGCTGAGGCGGATCACTGGGTATGCCTGACTGCATCAGCCGGGATAGATCGATGCTTTTGGGCCGTCTTTGGGAGAGGAAGCGATGCTGAAGACCGCTCGGATAATCGTCATCCTTGGGTTCTGCCTTACCGGTGGATCGCCGGCGCAAGCGCAGGCGCTTCATCGGCTCGACGTCGACGTGTTCAACTCGGGTACCGTGTGGCCGGTCTGGGTCGCCCAGGACAAGGGTTTCTTCGCCGCCAACGCGCTAGACGTTCACCTGATCCCGACGCCGGGTTCCCTGGCGCAGATGGAGGGGCTGATCGACGGCAAGTTCGACATCGCGATGACGGCAGTCGACAACCTGATCGCCTACATGGAAGGGGAAGGCGAGGCCACGACCGAGATGAAACCGGACATCGTTGCCGTGATGGGAAGCGACAACGGTTTCCTATCCCTGCTCACCGCTCCCAATGTCAAGACGTTCGCTGCGTTGCGCGGCGCTACTCTGTCAGTCGATGCCTTTACCACCGGATACGCCTTCGTCTTGCGCAGTATGCTGAAGGTGCAGGGCCTCAATGACGGCGACTACAGTCTGGTCAAAGCCGGCGGCTTTCAGCAACGCTTCGACGGTGTGATCGCCGGGGCACAGGCGGGTACCCTGTCCGTCCCGCCTTTCACGTTCTTCGCGGCGGCCAAGGGCTTCAACGATCTCGGCACTGCCATCTCCGTCCTAGGCCATTACCAGGGCGTCGTGGCTGCGGTGCGGCGGAATTGGGCGCCAGAGCACCGGGACGAGCTGATCGGCTATATCAAAGCCTACATCGCCGCGGTGACGTGGCTTTACGACCCGGCGAACAAGGCGGAAGCGCTAGCGATTTTTGAGAAGCACCTGGCCGGCGCCAGTGCCGATATCGCCATGCAATCCTACGCGGTCTTCCTCAATCCGCAGAACGGGTTCGACCGCAAGGCAGCCATTGACGTCGCGGGCGTGAAGACCGTGCTGAAGATACGGGAAGCCTACGCCTTGCCACACAAGATCCTCGCTGAGCCGGCACACTATTACGACCTTTCCTACTATGATGCAGCCACGAAGCATTGAGCCGGTCACCAGGCGCTCGACCTGCTGCCACGTAGCCCACTTCGCGCGACAGCAATACGGTGGTGGCGCCACGCGCGACTTGGGTCAACCCGTGGTTGCCGGCACCGTGCGACAGGGGTGCCACGACCAGGCAGCAGTCCTGCTCCGTCGTGCCGGGTACGAGATCGGCCAGGTGGCTGGTGACGATGTACGTCATCTGGCCGTGGGTCAGCGCGGCGAGCTTTGGCTGGCCCGTCGTTCCGGATGTGGAAATGAACCAGCACTGATGGTCGCAATCCACCACCGCCGCCGGGCAATCGGCCCCGGCATGCGCCGCCATCAGCGTGTCCAGGTCGGGCGCATCGAGCGGGCCGAGCCCCATCTTGGCAACCAGTGCCAGGCTGGGCACGGCTTTGACCACCGCAGCCAGGTGGCGCTGAGCACCTTGGTGATGGCGGCCTTCAGCCCCTCGTGGGCGTCGGAGGTGACGAGCTTGGTGCTGCGCAAGAACTCGACCCAGAACGGTTCGGCTTCGCTGTGGCCCGTGCTCATG
>CAXSEG010000130.1:0-12414 GCA_964235545.1 uncultured Acetobacteraceae bacterium | reverse complement strand
CGTCCGCGTCATGGCCAGGGCGGGTCAAGCCCCCGCCTTCACGCCAGGGCGGCGCAGAATGCCTGGATACGCGAACACCCCTCGGCCAGCGCCGCATCGCCCGTCGCGTAGCTGATCCGCAGATACGGGCTCATCCCGAACGCCGCGCCGTGCACCGTGGCGACGTGCTTCTCCTCCAGCAGCGCCAGCGCGAAATCCGCATCCGTCACGATCCGCGTGCCCGCCGGCGTCGTCTTGCCCAGGCACCCGGCGATGTTCGGATACACGTAGAACGCCCCCTCCGGCCGGTGGCACTGGATGCCGGATGCGGCGTTCAACCCGTCCACCACCAGGTCCCGCCGCCGCCGATACGCCGCCGCCTGCTCCGCCACGCTCTCCTGCGGCCCGTCCAGCGCCGCCGCTGCCGCGGCCTGGTTGATGCCGGACACCCCCGCCGTCGCATGCCCCTGCATCGCCACCATCGCCTTGATCAGCGGCCGCGGCCCGGCGGCAAACCCGACCCGCCAGCCCGTCATCGCGTAGCTCTTGGACACGCCCGAGATCGTCAGCGTCCGTTCCCGCAACGCCGGCACCACCGCAGCCATCGTGGCATGCCGCATCCCCGTGTAGAGCAGGTGCTCATACATGTCGTCGCACATGATCCAAATATGCGGATGCTGCAGCATCACCTCGCCCAACGCCGCCATCTCGTCGGCCGAGCAGGCCGCCCCGGTCGGATTATTCGGGAAGTTCAGCAGCAGCCACTTGGTCCGCGGCGTGATCGCCGCGTCCAGGTCCTCGGGCCGCAGCTTGAACCCATTGTTCTGCGGGCAGTTCACCGGCACCGGCACCCCGCCGACCAGCCCCGTCATCAGTGGATAGGCGCCCCAATACGGTGCGGGGATCACCACCTCGTCCCCCTCGTCCACCGTCGCCATCAACGCGTTGAAAATCGCCTGCTTGCCACCGCCCGACACGGCGATCTCGTCCAGCGCGAACTCCAGCCCGCTATCGCGCACGAACTTGCGCTGGATCGCCTGCTTCAGCGCCGGGACCCCGTCCTGCGGCGTGTATTTCGTCTCCCCCCGCAGCGCCGCCTGGTGCGCCGCCTCGATGGCATGCGGCGGGCTGGCGAAATCCGGCTCGCCGATCGTGAGCGAGATCACGTCCACCCCCGCCGCCCGCATCGCCCGCGCCTTGGCCGTCATCTGCATCGTCGCGGCCAGGGGGACCCGGGCATGGCGTAGGGAAAGCGCGGGCATTACAACATTCCTACAGATCGCAGGGCTCTGCCCCTGCACCCGCAAGGATACAGTCGTCCCCTTAACCCCTTCATACAGGTGTCCAGAGGACGACTGTCCTCTGGTGGGGTTTGGGGCAAAGCCCCAACCTTACCGCAACCCCTCGCAGAACCGCCGGATCCGAATGCAAGCCTCCCGCAGCTTCTCCGTGCTCGTCGCGTAGCTCACCCGGAAATGCCCCGGGAACATGAACGCCGACCCATGCACCGCGGCCACCCCCTCCTCGTCCAGCAGCGCCACCACGAACGCCTCGTCCGTGTCGATCCGCGCGCCCTTCGGGGTGGTCTTGCCGATGCACCCGTTCATTGACGGATACACGTAGAACGCCCCCTCCGGCCGGTGGCAAGTGATCCCGGGTGCCTGGTTCAGCATCTCCACCACCATGTCCCGCCGGCCCTGGTACACTTCCACCATCATCGGGATCGTGTCCTGCGGCCCGTTCAGCGCCTCCACGGCTGCCGCCTGGCTGATGCTGGACGTATTGGACGTGGACTGCGACTGCAGCTTGTCCATCGCCTTGATTACCGCCTTCGGCCCGCCCGCGTAGCCGATGCGCCAGCCCGTCATCGCATACGCCTTGGAGCAGCCGTTCATCGTGATCGTCCGGTCGCGCAGCTTCGGCTCCACCTGCGCCATGGTGGCGAACTCGAAGTCGCCGTACGTCAGCTTCTCGTAGATGTCGTCCGTGAACACCCACACATGCGGGTGGCGCAGTAGCACTTCGGCCAGGCCTTTCAGCTCGGCCGCGGTGTAGGCCGCCCCCGTCGGGTTGCACGGGCTGTTCAGCATGAACCACTTGGTCTTCGGCGTGATCGCCGCCTCGAGGTCTTCGGGGCTCAGCTTGAAGCCGTTGTTCTGCCCACACGGCACGATCACCGGCGTCCCGTCCGCCAGCGCCACGATGTCAGGGTAGCTGACCCAGCACGGGCTCGGGATGATCACCTCGTCCCCCGCGTTCAACGTCGCGACCATGGCGTTGTAGATGATCTGCTTGCCGCCGGTGCTGACGATGATCTCGTCCGGCGCATACTCCAGCCCGGAATCCCGCTTGAACTTCGCCGCCACCGCCTGCCGCAACGCCAGCGTGCCCGCGACATCGGTGTATTTCGTGTCGCCGGCCTCGATGGCGCGGATCGCCGCCCGCTTCACGTTGGCCGGCGTGTCGAAATCCGGCTCGCCCGCCGAAAGGCTGATCACGTCTTGCCCCGCGGCCTGCAACGCGCGGGCCTTGGTGGAGATGGCGATGGTTTGGCTGGGGCTGACGCGGCCGAGGCGTTCGGCGAGAAGGGTCATGGTGGCGGCCTTCCGGGTGTGACAAAATGCCGGTACACCCTATGCCTCCCGCCGCCCTCCGGCAACCGGATCGCCACGCCGGCCTGCAGTCGAGACGCGCCGTTGCACCAGCCAGGCCCCGAGCAGCGCCGTCGACACGAACAGCAGGATCACCGTCGCCAACGCGTTCAACTCCGGCGTCGAGCCGAGCTTCAACGACGAGAACACCACCATCGGCAACGTGGAGGCACCCGGCCCGGACACGAAGCTTGCCACCACCAGGTCGTCCAGGCTCAGCGTGAAGGCCAGCAACCACCCGGACAGCAGCGCCGGCACCAGCAGCGGCAGCGTCACCCGCAGGAACGCACCGGCCGGCGTGCACCCCAGATCCATCGCCGCCTCTTCCAGCGCCGTCCCCGACCCGGCGAGCCGCGCCCGCATCACCACCGCAACGTAGGACAGCGCGAACGACACGTGCGCCACCGCGATCGTCACCGCCCCGCGCTGCGCCGGGAACCCGATCAGCTGCTGCGAGGACACGAACAGCAGCAGCAGCGACAGCCCGATCAGCACGTCCGGCAGC
Source organism: uncultured Acetobacteraceae bacterium (assembly GCA_964235545.1). Classification (GTDB taxonomy): domain Bacteria; phylum Pseudomonadota; class Alphaproteobacteria; order Acetobacterales; family Acetobacteraceae; genus LMUY01. Next base: position 9,279 of record CAXSEG010000130.1, on the reverse strand, counting down.
ACCAGCCGGGTCGCGATCAGCATGTCCAGCACGCCACGCCCCCGCACCCGCCCGAACCGCTCCAGCACCACCGCCGCCGCCGTCCCCAGCACCGTCGCCCCGGTCGCCGACAGCGCCGCCACCTCCAGCGACAGCAACCCCGCCGCCTTCAGCCCCGAATCACGCCAAAGCGTCCCATACCACCGCCACGACAACCCGGAGAGCACGGTGGTCAGTCGCGAATCGTTGAAGCTGGTCAGCACGAGCAGGATGACGGGGATGAACAGGAACGCGTAGCCGAACAGCAGAGCGGCCAGCAGGGAACGCGACAGTCTCATGCCGGCTCAGTCATCGTGGTGTCGATCGTCGCGCGTCCAAGGATCTGCAACAAACGGCACACAGACCTTGTCCCAATCGATCCACCGGCTCCTGCAAACCCTACCGGCTCAACAGATGGTGGACGCGCCTCAGCACGTCGTCCGGACAATACGGCTTGCGCACCAGTACCTGGCCCTCGTCAAGATGATGCAGGTGACTCAGCGCGTCGGGCCGGCCCGTGGTGTAGATGATTGGCACGTGGGGGTGGCGCCCGCGCACCTCGGTCGCCAGGTCCAGGCCCGAGACATGGCCCGGCATGTGGATATCGGTGATCAGGATCCCGAGCGGTGGGTCAAGGTCCTGCAGCAGCACCAGCGCCTGGTCGCCGGTCTCGGCCTCCTTGACATGGTAGCCCGCGTCCTGGAGCTCCTCGACGAGCATGAGACGGATCAGGAAATCATCCTCCACGACCAGAACACACATAAGGAAACGACCAACTCCCTGCCCGGATCACCTCCGCCATTGCGACCGACCGAGCGTGCAACGGCGCCATCGATCATAACGTTGCCTTTGCTCACGGTGACGCTACTTACTGCGGCGGCCCGGCCCGCCCGGTATTTGCAGCTCAGGACTTCCGATGACCGTCGACCCGCAAGGCTCAGACCTGAACCCGGCCTCCCTGCTCCATCACACCGGCGGCGGACGCAACGTCGTCTCCTCCGGGCAGGGCCATGGCGGCCACGACATCTTCTTCGCCGCCGTGCAGATGAGCCGGATGCCCATGATCCTGTCCGACCCGCATCAGGATGACTGCCCGATCGTCTTCTGCAACCGGGCCTTCGAGGCGCTGACCGGCTACACCCAGGCAGAGATCATCGGACGGAACTGCCGGTTCCTGCAGGGGCCCGGCACCGACCAGGAGACCATCTCGCGCATCCGGGACGCCGTGGCGCGCAAGGAAGACTCGCACGAGGAGCTGTTCAACTACCGCAAGGACGGCGCGGGCTTCTGGAACGCCCTGTTCATCAGCCCCGTTTTCGGTACCGCCGGCGAGTTGCTGTATTTTTTCGCCAGCCAGCTGGACGTGACACGCCGGCACGAGGCGGAAGCCGTGCTCCAGCAGGCGCAACGGCTCGAGACCTTGGGCTCGATGGCTTCGGGCGTCGCTCACGAGTTCAACAATTTGATGACGGTCGTACTCGGGAGCCTGGCGCAGATCGAGCGCACCATGCAGCCCGGCAGCCGGGACCTGCAGCGCCTCGAGCGGGCCAAATGGGCCGCCGGGCAGGCCGGACGGCTGACCCAGCAGATGCTGTCCTTCGCCCGGCGGCAGTTCCACGACAACCAGGCTTTGGATCTCAACGAGTTGGTCGGCAACTTCGACGGCATCCTCGGCCAGATGGCGGGTGCCGTCGTGGAGCTGAAGCTGGCGCTGGCCGCCGAGCCCCTGCCGGTCGACCTCGACTCCGGTCAGATGGAGATGGCCCTCCTGAACCTGGTCCGAAACGCCGCGGACGCCATGCCGGAGGGCGGCACCGTGCTGATCAGCACGGCCAAGCGGGACGTCGATGGCTCGGCGATGGCCGAGATCGTGGTCCACGACGAAGGGTCTGGCATGCCGCCGGACATCGTCCAGCGCGCGACCGAACCGTTCTTCACCACCAAGGAGAAAGGCGCTGGAACCGGCCTCGGCCTCTCGATGGTGAACGGCTTCACCGTGCAGTCCGGCGGCCGGATGGACATACGCTCGGTCGTGGGCCGGGGCACCACCATCACCCTCGGCTTCCCCGTCCGAAACGCCGCTCAAGCCCCCGACCATGCTCCCTGATCCTCGCCAGATTGAAACCACCCTCGCAGCAGGGTCGGGATGAGCGCCTCCCAAGCACAAACCCTGCTCCCAACCTGGCGATCTCCCGCCAAATCGGCTACGCACCGTCATGGCCAATCAAGAGCCCTCCGCCCTACCTTTCGTGGTGCACCTCGACGGCATCTCGAATTTGCGCGACATCGGCGGCTACCGGACCACGGATGGCCGCACCGTCCGCCGCCATCTCGTGTTCCGCTCGGCCGCCCTCGCCAAGCTGACGGACGCCGACATCACCGCTCTGGCCCCGCTCGGCCTGCAGACCATCTGCGACTTCCGCGGCGTGGACGAGAGTAAGCGGGCCCCCACCCCGCTCACGACCGTCCGGATCCTGCCGCTGCCGATCGAACCCACCGTCGGCGTCGGCCTGCGTGACATCCTGCAAACCAATCATGCGACCGGCGAGGCGCTCTACGCCGTGCTCCAGCGCGCCTACGCCGCCTATGCCCTCGACAGCCAGGCGCAGTTCGGCGCCATGCTGGACCAGGTCATGGACGGCGCAACCCCGCTGCTGTTCCACTGCTCCGCCGGCAAGGACCGCACCGGCTTCGGCGCCGCCCTGCTGCTCACCATGCTCGGCGTGCCCTGGGACACCGTCATCGCCGACTTCGAAGCCACCAACCGGCTCTGGCGCCGTGACACCGTCCCCGCGGACGACATCCCGCCCGACATCCAGCAGTCCCTGCTCCATGCCGACCCGGCGTTGCTGCAAACCGCTTTCGACGCGGCGAGGGAAAGCTACGGCTCGCTGGCCACGTACTACGAGGCGGCGTTCGGCTTCGGCCCCGACCGGATCCAGCGGTTGCAGGACATCATGCTGCAGGACGAGTGATGGCTGATCTGCTCGAAACCATCGAGGACGGCGTCGCAACCCTTACGCTGAACCGCCCCGACCGGCTGAACGCGCTGAGCGAGGAGATGGTGTCCATGCTCTGCACCGCCCTGACCCGGCTCGGCGCCGACCCGGCGATCGGCGCCATCGTGCTCACCGGTGCCGGCCGCGGCTTCTGCGCCGGCGGGGACGTGAAGCGCATGGCCACTACGCAACAGACCATGGAGCAGCGCCAGGAAGGCCTGCGCTGGCGTCACGAATCAGTCCGCCTGCTGCGCACCATCGGCAAGGTGGTGATCGCCGCCGTCAACGGCCCGGCCGCCGGCGCCGGCCTCAGCCTGGCGCTGGCCTGCGACCTGCGCGTCGCCGCCCGCTCGGCCCGCTTCCGCACCGCCTTTGCCGCCGTCGGCTTCTCCGGCGATTTCGGCGGCTCCTGGTCCCTCACCCGCCTCGTCGGCACTGCCAAGGCGCGCGAGATGTATTACCTCAACCCACAGCTCGACGCGGAGGAGGCCCTGCGCCTCGGCCTCGTCACCCAGCTCGCCGACGACGACGCCCTGTTGGCCGACGCCACCGTGATGGCCCGCCGCATCGCCGACGGCCCGCGCGTAGCCTTCGCCTACATGAAGCGTAACCTGCACGCCGCCGAAACCGAGCCGCTCGGCACCGTGCTGGACATGGAAGCCCTGGGCCAAGCCCGCACCGGCACCACCGAGGACCACAAGGAAGCCGCTCGAGCCTTCGTGGAAAAACGCTCCCCGGTCTTTCGCGGCCGTTGAGCCGCGGTCACCCTGGCGCCGACCGATCTCTCCCCCGCATCAGCAAGCTCTGCGCGTTCAGCCCAGGCAGCCGCGCCGGGTCCCGTACTACCGACTCCGCCACGGCCACGGCGCGCGCCAACTCCGCGTCCGTCAGGTGCCGGATGGCCGGGCGCCGCACCACCTCGTCCCATCGCCGCCCCATCGCGGTGTCCAGGCACACCCGCATGAAACAATGGTCGAGCCGGATCGGCCACCGCTCATGACCGGCCATGTCCGGCAACACCCGCCGCGTCAGCGCCAGCCATCGTGACAACAAGTCCGCCCGACCCGCTGATCCTGACGGTAACCCTGGATCCGATGTCCCAGGCGCAATTTGACCGGCTGCGGGCGCGCTACTTTCCACCATCGCTCAACCACCTGCCCGCCCACGTTACCCTGTTCCACCATCTGCCCGGCGCACACCGCAACGCCATCGAGGCCCGCCTCGCCGAATGCTGCCGGGCGCTCGGACCCTGCCCGTTCACCGCGACCGGCCTGCGCTTTCTCGGACGCGGCACGGCCTACGCGCTCGACATGCCGGCAGTTGCCACCCTGCGCCGCGACCTCGCCGCCGGCTGGGCCGCGTGGCTCACCCCGCAGGACCGCCAGCCCTGGCACCCGCATGTGACGGTGCAGAACAAGACACCCCCCACCCTAGCGAGGCGCGTCCACGCCGAACTGCTCGCCGGGTTCGCTCCCTTCAGCGGGGTTGTAGCCGGCCTGCATCTTTGGGCCTATTTGGGTGGTCCATGGCGTTCCTTGGCGTATCACCCCTTCACGATGGGGGTGCTTGAGCCTTCATTGGAAGGCCGTGATCACTGAACAGCATGCCTCCGCCAGTCCCGCTAATGGCCGCTCGAGTGCGCATACGACATGGTCACGTCTGAATCACAAACGATGGAAATGGTCTAAGATACAACCATAAGTTTTAAGTTTTAGGATGAGTCGGTCAGCTCGATACGACTAAAGGTTGTATATTCTGTCGAGCACCGATCTCGAGAAGAAGTGATGACAGCTTGAATGCTGCTGTCCGTCCGTCTACACCCGGGAAGTCTCTGATGATGCCTCGAACAAAAACAAGTCGTTAAGAGTGTGACGTCGAGGGCGTCGTGCATCGCGAGCTGTGACAGCCGCAGAGCATCCGTGAATGACGTTACCCTACAATTGTGTTGTGCCGCACAAAGCGAAACCGTACACGAGCCAATATCGTTATCCCGTCTCGAATTTGATTGAGGTCCAGGCCGTGTTGGAACAGGAGCGGGTCTTGGCCAAGAGTGGATATCCAGCACTGCCCAAATTGCTCCGGATCCGCATCGCGGAGCCGCTCGCTGCGGAGCCCGCTGATGCCAAGGCGCGGGAAGGTGCCACCGTGTCCATCCCCGTCTTGACGGGGTTGTGCCGCACGGCGGAGATCGTGCTCATGGCCGCGGCCTCGCTCGCGACCGGTCTGCTGCTCCGCAAGATCAATGACGTGCCGCCATGGGGCGAGTTCTTCATCGTCAGCCTGATCGCCATCGTCGTGGCCCGCGCGATTGCCGAGCAACAGCAAGTCTATACTCTCCCCGCCCTGCTCGACCCGTTCGGCCAGCTCTCCCGCCTGTTCCTGGGCATCGTCGCCGGAACGGTCGCCTCGGCCGGCTCCATCGAACTACTGCACGACCGCACGATCGATATCCCCAATCTGCTCACCCAGCCACTTGCCTGGGCGCTCGCCAGCGGCGCCACCCTGCTCGCCTTCCGCTCCGCCGTCGCGACGCAGCTGCAGGTCCATGCCAAGGGCGGACGTCTTTCCACCCGCGTCGCCCTGATCGGTGCCAACGCCTCCGCCCTGCAGTTCATCAAGGATTCGCGGCACGACAGGCAGCTCTCGATCATCGGCATCTACGATGACCATGCTTCCGACCGGCCGGACATGGTGGGGCAGGACTGGATCCGCGGCGATGTCGCCGCCCTGGTCGCCCTGGCCCAGCGCCAAACCGTCGATGCCATCGTGATCGCCTTGCCGTTTGATGCGACTGTCCGCATCGCGGTCATGCGCCGCCGCCTGGCCGGCATCGCCGCGGATATCTTCCTCACGGCGGATTCTGCGGCATTGTCCTACGCCGGCGCGCGCTTCACCACACTCGGCCAAACCCCCGTGCTGGCCGTCTCGAGCCGCCCGCTCAAGGACTGGCCCGCCTTCAAGAAGGCCGCGTTCGACCGGGTCTCCAGCGCGTGCGGCCTTCTTCTGGCGCTGCCGCTGATCGCCCTCGTCGCCGCCCTCGTGAAGCTCGATTCCCGCGGCCCCGTGATCTTCCGGCAGACGCGCGAAGGCCTCAACGGCCAGCCTTTCGTCATGCTGAAGTTCCGCACGATGTATCACCGCCCGCGCGACGAGTCGGTGCAGGCCACCGCCCAGGACCGCCGCGTCACCCGCTCCGGCTACTGGCTCCGCCGCTTCAGCCTGGACGAGCTGCCGCAGCTTTGGAATGTCTTGCGCGGCGACATGTCCCTCGTCGGTCCGCGCCCCCACCTCGCCACCACCCGCGCCGGCGATCGCCTGTTCAGCGAGGTCGTGCCCCACTACCAGGCCCGCCACCGCATGAAGCCGGGCCTCACTGGCTGGGCCCAGGTCCAGGGCCTGCGCGGCGAGACACGGACCGAGCAGGACATCGCCGACCGCGTCGAACAAGACCTTTTTTACATCGACAACTGGTCCCTCGGCCTGGACTTGCAGATCATCGCTCGTACCTTATTGCACGAGATCGTCAGCAAGAGCGGCCGGGCCTATTAACAGATTGTCTATGGAACGACGCCACGACCGTTGGGTAAGATGCGCTTTGGCATCCCACCAGCGCCCGCATCAACGTAGGATGCCAAACCGCGTCCCACCCTGCGATTATGGGCAGTTGCCGGTCCCCGCTTCAGATCAACCACTCCATCCCGCCATCGATGCTCAGCGCCTGTCCGCTGATCGTGGCGCCGAACGGTCTCGCGAGATACAGCGCCATGTTGGCAATATCCTGCTGGCTGACGAAGCACCGCAGCCCCACCGAGGCCAACGACCGGTCTGTCTGCTCGTTGTCGCCGATGCCGGCCGCCGCTGCCTTGTTGCGCAGCACGTTGCGGATCCGCGGCCCCTCCACCAGGCCCGGCAGCAAGGCGGTCACCCCGATACGGTCCCGCCCGAGCTCCATCGCGAGCGTCCGCGTGAAGCCGATCACACCCCATTTCGCCGCGGCATAGGGCGAGCGCAACGGGAAACCGAACTTACCCGCCGCCGAGCTCGGGTTGATGATGCTGCCGCCCCCCGCCTCCCGCAGGGCCGGCACCGCCCGCCGGGCACAATGAAACTGGCTGGCCAGGCAGACCTGCAGCGTCATGTCCAGCTCCGCCGGCTCGACCGCCTCCACCGGCTTGGTCGGCCCGGCGATCCCGGCATTGTTCACCAGCACGTCGAGCCCGCCCAGCTCGGTGAGCGCCTGGTCCATGAACCGGTCGAGGTCCGCCACGCTCCCCGCATCGGCGTGCATCGACTTATGCGGGCAATCGGCCAGTGCCGCGGGATCGACGTCGGACACGAAGACCCGCGCACCGCAGGCGGCGAAGCTGTCCGCCATCACGCGGCCGATGCCGCCAGCCGCCGCCGTGATCGCGACCCGCATCCCATCCAGTCGCACCGGCAGTGATTTATCGGCTATCGTCGTCATCGTGTCGTCAAAGCCTCCCGCGTCCCTTGTTGGCGTGGGCCCGAGCCTGTTCAATTATGCGCCGCTCCACGTTCTGATTGCCTTGTCACAATCCCGTTCTCAGGCCGTATCCCACATGCCGGTCAGTGTTGTCACAGGAGCGACCGGCGGAATAGGCCGCTGGATCGCGCTGGGCCTGGCTCGCGCCGGCCATACCGTCGTCCTTGTCGGCCGCGACCGCGCCCGGGGAGAGGCCACGCTCGCCTGGATCGCATCCCGCGTCCCGGACGCGTCGCTGGACCTGATGGTCACGGACCTGTCCTCCGCCGCCGCCGCCCGGCTCGCCGGGATGATGATCGACGCCCGTTACCCCGTCATCGACACCCTCGTGAACAACGCCGGAATCTTCCGCTCGCGCCGGGAGGTCACGGAGGAGGGGCATGACAGCGTGATGGCGACCAACCACCTCTCCGCCTTCATCCTGACCCGCACCCTGATCCCCTCGCTGCGGGCGGCGGCGCAGGTATCGGGCTCGGCCCGGATCGTCAACATCGGCTCCTCCACCTCCGACCGGGCCAGGATCGACCCGGACGATCTGGATGGCGACCGCCGCTGGTCCAAGCTGCATGCCTACAGCCAGTCTAAACTCGCCCTGATGATGGCCACCTTCGGCTGGGCCCGCCGGTTGCAGGGCACGGGCGTGGTGGCGAACATCGTCCACCCCGGGGCCGTCGCCTCCAACCTGGTCCGCTCCGGCGGGCTGCCCGGCATGGCCTGGCGCATCATGGCCCCATTCATCGCCACCGAGGAACAGGGTGCCGACTCGCCCTTGCACGTCGCCCTCGCGCCCGAGTTCGGTAGCCTCACCGGCGTCTACGTCAAGCGCCGCGCGATCGCCCGACCCAACCGGTTGGCGCTGGACGCCACCTTGGTCGACCGGGTCTGGACCGCTACGGAGACGCTGGCCGACGGTTGAGCCGCAGGGCCGCGAAGCTCACCACGGCCCCGACTGCCAGCACCCGCGTGTAGCGCCGCAGCCAAAGCTGCACGCTGAACGCCCTCGCCCGCCGCCCGAACGGGCCGCGCACCGGCGCCGCCTCGGCCGCCGGCGCGAACAAGGTCGGCACCTCCAGCCGCACCATCTCCGGGTCGCGCGTCAGCTGGCCGTCGAAGCCCAGCCGCGGCATGACGAAGGCGATCAGCCGGGGCGAGATCCGTTGCGCCAGCGAGAAGGCCGCGACAGTCCCGCTCACGATCATTTCGGCCACCCCGTCCACTGCCGCCATGTAGATGCCTTCGGCCACGACCTCCGGCTGATACACCGGTGGCGCCGGCCGGGCGGGCCAGCCCATGTACGAGGTGGCGTGGGAGAAGAACGGCGTATTCACCGCCGGTGGAAAGACCGTGCTGACCCGGATGGCGCTGCGCTCCATCGTCAGCTCCGCCCGCAACGCCTGCGCGAACCCCCGGACCGCCGCCTTCGCCCCGGCATAGGACGTCATCAGCGGCAGCCCGTGGAAGGCGGTGGCAGAGCACACGTTCACGATCGTCCCCTGCCCCACCGGGCGCATCAGCTCGAGCGCCACGCGGCAGCCATGCACCGTGCCGCCATAGGTCACGGCCGTGACCCGGTCGAACTCGGCCTCCGGCACCGTCGAGAACCGCCCGTACACCCCATTGCCCGCGCAGTTGATCCACACGTCGGGCACGCCCAGCACCGCCGCCAGGTCGTGCGCCGCGGACCGCAGCGCCGCACTGTCCGCCACGTCCGCCACCGCCGTGACCGCCGGCATGCCTGCCTGCCGCACATCCGCCGCC
>CAXSEG010000129.1:0-12496 GCA_964235545.1 uncultured Acetobacteraceae bacterium | reverse complement strand
ATGGACGTCATAGCACCAACACCGTTGGATACCAGGCTCAAGGCCTGGCATGACGATGCCGGGGCACACCACCCGATAGCCCCAATGCATCTTGAACAGCGTTCACAACCGACTTACTATGAACATTGTTCACGCTTGAGGATACGTCCATGTCGCTGCTCACCTCCCGCCGGATGGCCCCGCTGCTCATCACCCAAACCCTGGGGGCGCTGAACGACAACCTGTTCAAGAACGCGCTCATCGTCCTCATCCTGTTCCGCCTCGGGGAAGGGCACGGGCCGGCGCTGGTCGCGGCGGCCGGGGGCGTGTTCATCCTGCCCTACGTGCTGTTCTCCGCCACAGCCGGGCAGATCGCCGACAAGTTCGAGAAATCCCGCACCATCCTCTACGTCAAGCTGTGGGAGGTCGGGCTCATGGTGCTCGCCGCGGTGGGCTTCTCCCTCGGCAATATCAACGTGCTGTTCGCCGTGCTGTTCGGGCTGGGCATCCAGGCGACGTTCTTCTCACCGCTGAAATACAGCATCCTGCCGTCCCACCTGGCTGAGACCGAGCTGGTCGCCGGCAATGGGCTGATCGAGGCCGGCACCTTCCTCGGCATCCTGGCCGGCACCATCGCCGGTACGGCGCTGTTCGGGCTGGAGGCGGGTCCGTTGATCGTGTCCGCCGTAGGGATCGTGGTCGCCCTCGCCGGGACCGCCAGCGCCCTGTTGATCCCCCGCTCGCCCTCCAGCACACCCGGCCTGCGCATCGGCCTCAACCTGGTTCGCGAGACGGTCCGGCTGCTCGGCATGGCGCGGGCGAACCGGCCGGTCTGGCTGTCGCTGCTCGGGCTGAGCTGGTTCTGGACCATCGGCGCCATCGTGGTCACCGAACTGCCGACGCTGGTGAAGCTCGACCTGCACGCGACGCCGCCGGTCCTCACCCTCATGCTGGTGTTCTTCTCCGTCGGCGTCGGCGCCGGGTCGGTGCTGTGCTCCCGGCTGCTGCATGGCGAGGTGTCGCCGCGGCTGGTGCCGTTCGCCGCCCTCGGGCTGAGCGTGTTCCTGGCCGATTTCGGCCACAGCGTCAGCACGGCTCCGGCCTTGCCCAGCATCGCCGCCGTGCTGCAGAGCTTCGCCGGCTGGCACATGCTGATCGACCTGCTGCTGCTGGCGGCCTGCGGCGGCCTGTATTCCGTGCCGCTGTATGCCGTGATGCAGGAGCGGTCTGCGCCAGGCGAGGTGTCGCGCATGATCGCGGCCAACAACATCATGAACGCGGTGGCGCTCGTGCTCGGCGCCGTGGCCACGGCCGTGCTGGCGTTGGCCGGGGTGCCGCCCTGGGCCGTGCTGCTGTTGGCCGCCCTCGCCAACCTGCTGGTCGCGGTGTGGATCGTCCGCATCCTGCCGCAGAGCACCCTGCGCGCGGTGTTCCGCTGGTATTTCGTGACCCTGCACGGCATGACGATCCACGGGCTGGAGAACATGCCCGCGGAGGGACGCCGCCGGGTCTACGTGGTGAACCACCAAAGCTTCCTGGACGGCTGCTTCGTCGCCGCCTTCCTGCCGGGCTCGCCGACCTTCGCGGTGAACGTCCATACCGCGCATAAATGGTGGGCCCGCCCGCTGCTTGCCGCCGTGCGCACCTTCCGCGTCGACCCGGCCAATCCCTACAGCACCAAGACCATGGTGCACGCCGTGAAGGATGGCGAGGCGTTGGTGATATTCCCGGAAGGCCGGCTGACCACCACCGGCGCGCTGATGAAGGTGTACGAGGGTGCCGGCATGGTGGCCGACAAGGCCGGCGCCGTCATCGTGCCGATCCGTATCGACGGGCTGCAGTTCAGCAAGTTCAGCCGCTTGGGCGGCCGCGCGCCGCAACGCTGGTTCCCACCTCTGTCCTTCACCATCATGCCCCCGGTGGACCTGGCCGTTGACCCGGCGCTGCTCGGCCGCGCCCGCCGCCACGACGTGGGCACCATCCTGCAAGGCGTCATGGAGCAATCCGCTTTCGCCACTGCCCGCACCGACCGTTCGCTGTTCGCCGCCCTGCTGGACGCCGCCCACCGCCACGGCCCCCACTTCGCCATCACGGAGGACATCGCCCGCGAACCGATGACCTACCGCAAGCTGCTGCTGGGGGCGACAGTGCTCGGGCGTCGCCTGGCGGAGGAGGTCCGGCAGGGCGCCACGATCGGCGTCATGCTGCCGAACGCAAACGGCGCCGTGGTGACGTTCATGGCGCTACAGGCATTCGGCCGTATCCCCGCCATGCTGAACTTTTCCGCCGGTGCCGAGGCCATGCTCTCCGCCTGCGCCGCGGCGGATGTGCGGGTGGTGCTCAGCTCCCGCGCCTTCGTGGAGCGGGCCAAGCTCGGCGCCGCCGTCACCGCGATGGAGCGGGAGGTGCGCTTCATCTGGCTGGAGGACCTGCGAGCCGGCTTCGGCCGCGCCGCCAAGCTGCGCGGGTTGTGGGACGCACGCTTCGCCCGCCGCCTGCCCGGTGCCCGCGTGACGGCCGACGACCCCGCTGCCGTGCTGTTCACCAGCGGCTCCGAGGGCACGCCGAAAGGGGTGGTGCTGAGCCATCGCAACATCCTGGCCAACATCGCGCAGGTCGCGGCCGTGGTGGATTTCAACAGCAGCGACCGCGTGTTCAACGCCATGCCGATGTTCCACTCCTTCGGGCTGACTGGGGCCACGCTGCTGCCGCTGCTGTCGGGGGTGCGGATTTTCTTCTACCCGTCGCCGCTGCACTACCGGATCGTGCCGGAGTTGATCTACGACACCGACAGCACGATCGCTTTCGGCACGGATACGTTCCTCACCGGCTGGGCGCGGTTCGCCCACGCCTATGACTTCTACGCCATGCGCTACATCTTCGCCGGCGCCGAGAAGCTGCGGGACGAAACGCGGCGGCTGTATGCAGAAAAGTTCGGCGTGCGGGTGCTGGAGGGCTACGGCGCCACCGAGACGTCCCCCGTGCTGGCGCTGAACTCCCCCATGCACAGCCGGCCGGGTGCGGCGGGCCGGCTGCTGCCGGGCCTGGAGCACCGTCTGGACCCCGTGCCCGGCATCGCCGATGGCGGCCGCCTGATGGTGCGCGGCCCGAACGTGATGCTCGGCTACCTCCGCGCCACCGCACCCGGCGTGCTGGAGCCGCCGACCGAGGGTTGGTACGATACCGGCGATGTCTGCACGGTTGATGGCGAGGGTTTCGTCACCATCACGGCCCGGGCCAAGCGGTTCGCCAAGATCGCCGGCGAGATGGTGTCCATGCCGGCCGCCGAGGCACTGGCCGCGGCGGTCTGGCCGGACGCCGCGCACGCCGTGGTCGCCGTGCCGGACGGCCGCAAGGGCGAGGCGCTGGTGCTGCTCACCACACAGGCGGGTGCCACCTCCGCCCCGTTACTGGCCCAAGCCCGGGCGCAGGGTGTGGCGGAGATCGCCGTACCACGGACGGTACGCGTGGTGCAGGACCTGCCACGGCTGGGCACGGGGAAGATCGACTACACGGCGGCGGGCCGGATGCTGGAGACGGCGGAGACGGCTTGAGGAAAGAGCGATCGCCTCTTGCCTCTCCCTCTCCCAAAAAAAAGGGAGAGGGAGAGGCGCCTAGCTCTCTGGCAAGCCCTTCGCCACCGCTGACACCACCACTCGCACCTGCGCCCGCAGCGCCGCGGCGGTTAGGGTGGCGACTTTGCCATCCAGACCGAGATCCACCATGCCGTGCACCGCCGAGAACAGCGTGCGGGCCAGCAGCGTGCGCTCGGCCGGCGAGAGCCCCGGCCGCAGGGTGGCGAGCGGACCCTCGATAAATGAGAACGCGGCCAGTTGCCGTTCGGCGTAACCCGGCGTAATCGCGCGGCCGTCCGGCATGCGGTGTTGGAACAAGGCGCGCCAGCGCGGGCCGTTTGCGGCGGCATAGGCCAGGTAGGCCTCGGCCAGGCGCACCAGGTGCTCGGCCGGGTTCCCCTGGATCTGCACGGCCGTGAGCGCCGCCGCGATCGCCTCCAGCGTGCGGCCGTTCACCGCCAGGATCAGCGCATCGAGGTCGGCGAACACGCCGTAGATGGCGCCGACGGAGCACCCGGCCGCCTCGGCAATCGTCCGGGCCTTGAGGCTGGCCAGACCACCCGACGCGATCGCCGCCTCGGCCTCGGCGAGCAGCCGGCCATGCAGGCCTTGATGGCGCAGGGCGGTGCGGTCACGGAGGCGATGTTCGGGCTCAGTGTCCATGATCCGGCTGGCTGGTTGGGAGGCTGTGCGTAGGGCAGTTCCGGGCACGGGCGCAACGCCCCCGCGGGGGCGGACCGCAACGTCACGGCGGGGCGGACCAGGCGGACGGTCTTGCCGAGGACCAGCCTCGGCGCCGGGTCACGGCACCATCGGCCCACCTCCGGCATGGAAGCCACTCACGATAACGCTGGCAGCGTATCAACGCCGGACCACATGGCATGAAATAGAAGCCTTCGATAGATGGAAGGATGCGCCCATGCAGCACGCGCAGATGCCGGACCCGGTCGCACCTCCTGGCCCGCCGATGCCACCGCCGTTCGACGAACCGGACGGCATGCCACCGCCGCCGGGCGAACTGCCGCCCCCGGGTGGCGTGCCCGATACGGATGACGACCCGCCGCCGCCGCCGATGCGTATGGCCCGACCGTAGGCGCTTCAAGCCGGGTCAAATATGGCGGAAGTGCTCCGTCACGCCTGCCACCACCACGCCGAACTTGCGGATCGTGTCGCGGTTGACCATCGATCCGTCGTCCTCGAGATACATCCACTGGTCCAGCGTGACGTTCTCCAGCGCGTTGCCCGGCTTGAGTGCCAGGACGAAAGACCAATGGAAGACCCGCCCGGCCGCCTCGCCTTTGGCCACCCCCACGACGTCGTTGGCCGTTGCCTCGAACTGCGTCGGCGAAATCCGGTGCATATGCCAGTCGCGAGTTTGCTGGTCCGTCCCCTCCGTCAGGTGCTGGACCATATGGAGGCTGTCCAGCCCGTCCAGTTCGCCACGGCAATCAGTGATCACGGGACCGGTCGGGTAGCCGGAGCGATCCTCCAGCACACCCCAGGAGACGACGTGCCCGGTGAAGAAGGTGACCGGGTCGAAGGCCGGCGTGGTGCCGGCAAACTGCCCTATCGTCGGCGAGGCGCACCCGGCCAACGCGAACGTCGCCGCGACGCAGGCCGACCGAAACTTCATGGCTCGTTGCGCGGCGCGTAGTAGCTTCGGATGGAGGCGCTGCCCCGCGTGGCGTCCCGCATCCCCGGGCGGGGCCGCGCATCGGTCTCGGCGCCCATGGTCGCTGCTTCTTGCTGCGCGAGGTTGCGCCAGCCATCGGTGCGCCATTGTTCCAGCTTCGCGTCGAAGTCGATCGGCCCGGACGCCTCGAGGATCTCGATCACCCGGTTGCGGGCGTCCAGCGCCGGGTGCAGTACCAGCAGCGCATGGCCGCGCCGCACGCCCTCGGCCAGGCCGTGCACCTCGTCATCCGGCGCGAACAGGCCCTTAAGGCTGCCCCACAGCCCCGTGCTGCCACCCTCGGCGTTGACGCCGGCGTTGGCGCCGTCCTCCGTGCGGTCGGTAATCCGGGCGTCCCCGGCCAGGCCTTCGGCGCCGAGCGCGTCTATGGCGGCCTGGGCGGCGGCAGCCGTCTCGAACATCACCACGATCTGGTCGTCGTGCCGCGTCGGGTCATACAAATAGGTCGGGTGGCCGGATTGCGGGCCAGCCGGATGGGTGATCAGGTTGCCGTTCTTGTCGAGGTCGGTCGGCTGCGTCATCGGCACTGCTCCGGACGGGGCCCGGCCGCGGGAGCGCTGGCCAGGCCGGTAAAGCGGGTTGCCAAATCGCGGATGCACCGGCCGGTATCGGAACATAAGAACTGCGCACAGGCCGCGAAAGGGCCTGCTCGGAACGCCGCCAGGCAGCCGGGGTTGCGGGCCGGCGACGTGGCCGGCCGCCGTCACTTCACCAGCGGCAGCTTCCCATTGGTCCAGCCGACCGCGTAAGCGAGCGGGCCGTTCATCACCCGGATCATCGTC
Organism: uncultured Acetobacteraceae bacterium; assembly: GCA_964235545.1. Taxonomy (GTDB): domain Bacteria; phylum Pseudomonadota; class Alphaproteobacteria; order Acetobacterales; family Acetobacteraceae; genus LMUY01. The sequence goes on along the minus strand of CAXSEG010000129.1, from coordinate 6,467 downwards.
TTCTGGCCGCCCTGGCCGCTCAGCACCGCCACCCGCGTCGGCCGGACCACCGCCTGACACGTCTCGATGGCGGAGTTTGCCCGTACCCGGCCATGGGCCACCAGGTCGTCGAAATCAGCCTCGCTGGTGCAGAACTCGTCCCCTGCCTGAAGGAAGGACGGCAACTCCTCCGCAATGGCGGTCCGGCAGCACAGCAGGGCAAGCAAGGCGGCAAGGGCGGGGCGGACCATGGTCGGACATCCAATCAAACGATGCGATCCAGCAACACGCGGGGATGCCAGGGTCAAGCCCTTACGCAGCACCGGCGGTCCGGCGGCGCTGCGGCCGGCCGGGGGGGGCTGCAATCGCCGCTGGCTCGTCCGGGCTGCCCAGCGCCGTCAGGAGCGCCGCGCGGAGCACCGCCAGCTTGCGCTCGTTCTCGACTTTCAGGCCGAACACGTCCTTGACGTAAAACACGTCCACCGCACGCACGCCGTAGGTGGTCACGTGGGCGGAGGCGATCTGCAGGCCCTGCTCGCTGATCGCCGCCGTCACGTCATGCAGCAGGCCTGGGCGGTCGCGTCCGTTCACTTCGATCACGGTGTGGGTGTGGCTGGCCCGGTTGTCCACCACCACACGGGGCGGCACGTGGATCGCACGCATGCGGCGGCCCAGCAGCGCCTCCCCCACCCGGCGGATTTCGGAGGCGAGCTTCAGACGGCCGGACAGCGCCTGTTCCACCAGCACCGACAATCGGGCCAGCCGGTGCGGCGCGTCGAACGTGCCGCCCGCCGCGTCCTGTACCCAGAACGTGTCGAGCGCCATGCCGTTGGTCAGCGTGTGGATCCGCGCGTCCACGATGGATGCGCCGGCGACAGCGAGCGCGCCCGCGATGCGGCTGAACAGCCCGGCATGGTCGGCGGTGTACACCGTGACCTCGGTCACCGCCCGCGCCGGCAATGGTTCGGCCTGCACCGTCAGCGGCGCACCAGTCGCCTGCGCCTCCCGCACCAGCCTCGCGTGGCGCAGCTGCGTCTCCGGGTCGAAACCGAGCCAGTAGCTGGGATAGCCGAGCCCCAGGAAGTAGTCGCGGTCGGCCTCCCCCCAATTGATCATCGCGGCGGCCACCGTCTGCTTGGCGCGCGCCACCCGCACGTCCCGCTCGGTGGTGGCCAGCCCGCCCGCCAGCACCTCGGCCACCCGCGCGTACAGCTCGCGCAGCAGCGTCGCCTTCCAGCCGTTCCACACCCGTGGCGACACCGCGCGCATGTCCGCCACCGTCAGCACCAGCAGCAGCTTCAGCCGCTCCGGCGACTGGATGGTCTCGACCAGGTCCAGGATGGTCTTGGGGTCGTCGATGTCGCGCTTGAACGCCGTCTGGCTGAGCAGCAGGTGCTGCAGCACCAGCCAGGACACCATCTCCGTCTCCTCGGCGGCGAGGCCGAGCTGCGGGCCGATGATGAGTGCCAAGTCCGCGCCCAGTTCCGAATGGTCGCCGCCGCGGCCCTTGGCAATGTCGTGCAGCAACGCCGCCACATACAACGCCCGACGGGACTGCAGGTCCTCCATCAGCCCGGACGCGATTGGCGCGATCTCGGACAGGTCACCGCGGTCCAGCGAATCCAGCACACGGACCGCCTCGATCGTGTGCTCGTCGACGGTGAACACGTGGTAGGTGTCGAACTGCATCTGGCCGACGATGCGCGCCCAGTCGGGGATGTAGCGGCCCAGGAACCCGCTCTCGTTCAGGACTGCCATCCAGCGCGCCCCGTCCTGCCCCGAGATCAGCAGGTCCATGAAGGCCGCCGCCGCCTCCGGGTCGTCCCGCAGGTCAGCCGCCCGGCGTTCGTGGCGGATCAGCGCGCGGATCGCCAACGGATGCAGCTTGAGGTCCCGGTCCCGCGCGACCTGCAGCAGGCGCAGCATCTGCACCGGCTCGCGCCCGAAATCCCGGCCGGGGGCGGCGAGCAGCTTGCCATCGGCGAGCACGAAACCCTGCTCCAGCAGCGCCGCATCCGTCTCCTCCGCCAGCGCTGGCGGGCCCAGCGCGGCGCGGACAATGGCGGGTTCGAGCACGGCGGTGATACGGGTCACCTCGCGCGCGGTCAGGAAGTAGTGGCGCATGAACCGCTCCACCCCGTCCTGCCGGCCATGGCGGGTGTAGCCCATGCGGGCGCCCACTACCGGCTGCATGTCGAAAGTCAGCCGCTCCTCGGCGCGGCCGGCGACGTAATGCAGATGGAAGCGGACCGTCCACAAGAAGTCCCAGGAGCGGCGCGCGTGCTTGGCCTCGCGCTCCACCAGCACGCCGCCGCCGGGCGACTCGGCGCCGACCAGTTCGCCCATCACCCGCGTCCCGAACACGTAGCGCGTCATCCAATACAGCGTCTGCAGGTCGCGCAGGCCGCCGCGGCCCTCCTTGATGTTAGGCTCCACCAGGAACGGGCTCTCGCCGAACCGGCGGTGGCGGGCATCCCGCTCGGCCTGCTTGGCGGTGATGAAGTCGGCGGTGCGGACGGCGCAAGCGGCGGCGAAGCGCACGGCGAAGTCGCTGAACAAGGCCTGGTCCCCCGCCAGCCGGCGCGCATCGATCATGGAGGTGCGCACCGTCACGTCCCGCTCGGCCTCGGCGATGCACTGGGCCACCGAGCGGGTGGCATGGCCGACCTTCAGCCCGAGGTCCCACAGGAAATACAGGCTGAACTCGACTGCCGCATGGGTCGGCGCATCCGGCTCGGCCGTCGTGATGAACAGCAGGTCGATATCGCTGAACGGTGCCAGCATGCCGCGCCCGTAGCCGCCGGTGGCCACCACGCAAAGCGGCTGCTGCGACCCGGCCACGTCTCGCGCATAGGTATACAACGCGGTGATCAACCCGTCCGTGAGGGAGGCGAGCATGCGGGCGCTCTGCAAGCCGGACAGGTGATACTGCTCGAACGAGTCGCGCACCTGCTGCTGGATGCGGTTCAGGTGGCGGCGGAACAGGCCCATGGCTGCATCCCGCGGCACCGTGCCCGCGGTCGCGAGGAGATCCGCCATAGCGTCGTTCAGCATCAATGCCGCTTCGGGCGGAGTCTCAGGCAGTGGGTCACTCGTCAGCATTCAATCGATGATAAAGCCAACCGCTTCAATTGATACAATGCTTCGAGCGCCTCACGCGGTGAGAGTTGATCGGGTTCGATCGTGTCCAGCAACGCTTGCACCGGGTCCGGCACGGGGTCGGCGGCGGGCAGGTTGGCGAACAGCGGCAGGTCCGGACCCGTGGTGCTGCCGCGCTCGAGAGCGGCGAGCAGCGTGGCGGCGCGGCGGACCGTGGCGGGGGGGATGCCGGCAAGCCGGGCCACGTGCACGCCCCAGGAGCGCCCGGCTGCCCCCTCGCTGACCTCGTGCAGGAACACGATCTCGTTCTTCCATTCCCGGACGCGCATGGCGTGCGGGCACATCTGCGGCAGCGCCTGACCCAGCCCGGCCAGCTCGTGGAAATGCGTGGCGAACAGGGTGCGGCAGCGGATCTGCGAGTGCAGTGCCTCCAGCACCGCCCAGGCGATGGCCAGGCCGTCCAGGGTTGCCGTCCCGCGCCCGATCTCGTCCACCACGACCATGCTGCGCGGCCCGGCCTGATTCAGGATCGCCGCCGTCTCCGTCATCTCCGTCATGAAGGTGGAGCGGCCGCGTGCCAGGTCGTCGGCCGCCCCCACGCGGCTGAACAGCCGGTCCGCGACCCCGATCCGGGCAGAGGCAGCCGGCACCGGCAGCCCGGCCTGCGCCAGGATCACCAGCAGCGCGTTCTGCCGCAGGAAGGTGGACTTGCCCGCCATGTTCGGCCCCGTCAGCAGCAGCACGCGCCGGGCCGGCGAGAGGTCGCAATCGTTCGGCTGGAACGTGGTGCCGCTCGGCAGCGCCGCCTCAACCACGGGGTGGCGCACCGCGGTCACGCAGAACGCGGTGTCCTGAGTCACCACGGGGCGGCACCAGGTGCCGGGTTCGGCCAGCCGGGCGCAGCCTTGCAGCACGTCCAGGATTGCGAGCGCGCCGGCAGCGCGGCGCAGCGGCTGGGCCTGCGCCAAGACCGAAGCGGCCAGGCTGGCGAAGATCGCCGCTTCCCGCGCGCTGGCCCGGCCCGCCGCATCGTTGATGCGGCGGTCGAGATCGGCCAGTTCGGGGTTGGTGAACCGGGCGGCATTGGCCATGGATTGGCGTAGGCTCAGCTCCGGACGGGCCTTCAGCGCATCGGCGGCGGCGGCTGGCACCTCCATCACGTAGCCGAGCTGGGCGTGGTGGCGAATCTTCAGCGAGGCCACGCCGTATCTCTGGGCATAGTCCAGCTGCAGGCCCGTCACGACCCGGCGGCTGTCGTCCCGCAGGCGACGTTCGGCGTCCAACTCGCCATCGAAACCCTCGGTGATCGCACCGCCATCCTCGAGCCGCAACGGCGGGCTCAAGGCGAGGGCAGCGGCCAGCTGCTCGTGCAGCGCCCGATCAACCTGCAGATCACGAACCAGACTTGCCAGACTCCCGCTAGCTTCTCGCTCGAGGTGAAGGCCGCGCGAACCACCAGCCACCGCGTAGATCACCAGCAGCCGCTCGACCTCGGCCGCTGCCGCCAGCAACTGCCGCACTGCCAGCAGGTCGCGCGGCCCGCCCCGGCTGAGCGAGAGCCGCCCCAGCGCCCGCGTCGCATCCGGTGCCCCACGCAACGCGGTGCGGAGGTGCGAGCACAGATCCGGCTCGGCCAGCAGACGCATCCACGCATCCTGCCGGTACGCGATTGCCGCCGCGTCGGTCAGCGGCGCCGACAGCCAACCGGCCAGGATCCGCGCACCCGGCGCCGTCACCGTGTAGTCCACCGCGGCCAGCAGGGTATGCGTGGCCGACCCGTCCCGCGCGCGGACGATCTCCAGGCTTGCCCGCGTCGCCGCGTCCATCGCCAGGGCGCCGCCGCCATCGTGGCGCGCAGGGGGTGAGAGGGCGGGCAGCTTACCGGCCTGCGTGGTGCGCACGTAGGCGAGTGCCGCCGCGGCCGCCATCGCCTCCGCGTCGCTGAACGCGCCGAACCCGTCCAGCGTCGCCGCGCCGAACGCCTCGGCCACCCGGGCGCGGGCGGCCAGCGGCGGGGGCGGCAGGGTCTCGGGTGCGCGCCGGTCCTCGTGGTCGCCGAGTGGCAGGTCGAGCGGCGCCAGGATTTCCGCCGGGTCCAGCCGGCCCAGCAGTGCCGGCACGTCCGTGACCAGCTCCGTCTCGAACAGTCCCGTCGAGATATCGAGCCACGCTGCGCCCAACGTGCGCCCGGCCCGCGCGAAGGCGAGAAGGAGGTTGGGGCGTGCCCCTTCCAACAGCGAGTCCTCGGTCAGCGTGCCCGGCGTCACCAGGCGGACGATCTCCCGCCGCAGCGGCGCCTTGCCGGTCCGGGCGGCGGCCGCCTCCATCTGCTCGGCCACCGCGACCCGGAAGCCGCGGCGGATCAGGCGCGCCAGGTAACCCTCGGCGGCATGGATCGGCACGCCGCACATCGCGATCGGCTTGCCTTCGTGCTCGCCGCGGGCAGTCAGCGCGATACCGAGCGCACCAGCTGCGATGGCAGCGTCATCGAAAAACAGTTCGTAGAAGTCGCCCATCCTGAAGAACAGCAGCGCATCCGGCTGTTGTTCCTTGGCGGCAAGCCACTGGGCGATGACGGGTGATGCGGCCATGGGTCAGCCGACACTCGTCGGGCGTCAGGCATTGGGCGTCAAGCCAGTCAGTCGAAAGCGAAGGGAACTGGTTCGCACCAGCCCCCGACGTGGTTAGCGGCTCTTCTTGTAGATCTTGCTGGCGATGTCGAACATCTCCTCCGGTGCGTAGTTGGGAGCGAACGCACCGTAATTGCCGAGCAGTTCCGGCATGTGACCACCCTCGGGGTGACCATCGACCAGCTCCAGCTCGCCCGGCGGATCGCCCGGCAGCGCCGTTTCGCCGTTGCCCCAAATACCAGCCGCCTCGGAGTAGTCGTGCGGGCTGAACTTGTAGATCCGGCGGTGACTCCCCTCATTCAGATACTTCTGGCACTCGGGGATCCGGTCGAGGTTGATGTTCGGCGTCGGCAGCATCTTCTCGATCTCGACACCCGTCAGCTGCTTGAGAGCCAGGGCGTAGGCATGGGCGTGAACCGAGCCGCGAACCAATAGATACCCGCAAACTTCGCGGCCGGTCGGCTCCTTCATCGTCTCGTACACGCGAAGCTTATGGATACGTGCGCCGCACTCGAGGTGGAAGTTGTGCAGCAGGTCGATGATCACGTTACCGGTCGTGGTCACCATGTCGGTGTTCCAGGATAGGCCGTTGCTGTTCACCGGGGTGGCACCGCCGCCGTTGGACAAGAACGCGCCCGGAAGCGTGGTGTTCTCCATGGCGTTGAACGGCGCCTTGGAGATATCGACGTCGGGGGTCGGGTCGCCCGGGCCGTTGTTCAGCATGGCAATGCCGTTGCTGACCAGCTCCACGTGACCCAA
>CAXSEG010000128.1:0-12534 GCA_964235545.1 uncultured Acetobacteraceae bacterium | reverse complement strand
TCGCCGTTGGTCAGGGCGCCGGCGGCAGTGGCCGGGTCGGGGATGATGGTCCACTCGATACGGTCGAAATACATCCGCTTGCCCCCCGAGGACCAGTCGGACTTCTCGTCGCGCGGCTTGTAGCCTTCGAACCGGGTGAACACGGCCTTGCTGCCGGGCACCCACTCGTCCTTCGCGAACTTCATCGGGCCGGAGCCGACGAACTCGGTGATCTGCTTGAACGGGTCGGTGGCGGCGATGCGCTCGGGCATGATCAGCAGCATCGGCGAGTTGGCCTTGCCGACCGCGAACAGCATCTTGGGGAACGGCTTGGTCAGGCGGATGCGGAACGTGGTGTCGTCCGGACCGTCCATTCCCGCTAGCTGGGTGGCGATGATCTGCCCCATCGTGTCGCGCACCATCCAGCGTTTGAAGCTGGCGATAATGTCCTTGGGCAGCACCTTGTCGCCGTCGTGGAAGGTGAGGCCGGGACGGAGCTTGAACGTCCAGGTCAGCCCGTCGGCACTCGCCTCGCCGCTATCGGCCATCTGCGGCTGCGGCTCGATGCTGCTGTTCACGCCATACAGCGTGTCCCACACCAGCATCGCGGCGTTACGGACGACGTACTGGGTTCCGAACACGGCATCGAGGCTGGAGAGGTTGGCCTGCGGGATGAAGCGCAGCACCTTGCTCTCCTGGGCCCGGGCGATGCGGGGTGCGGCAAGGACCGCTCCGGTGGCCGCCGTCGTCGTCAGGAAGTCGCGCCGCTTCATTCATCCACCCCGGGGGTTGCCTGCACGCATGGCTGTTATGCCCTGTCGTATTCACGGACCTTAAGTGGCCGGATGCCGCAGTGCAAACAGGATACCGTCAGCCCGCGTCCCGGGCACAGGCGGAGCACACGCCATCCGCCTCCACGACCGAGCGGTGGATGCGGAAGCCGATCCCGCCCGCCGCCCGCGCCAACGACTCGCCAATGCCGGGGTCGTCCAATTCCTCGACATGCCCACAGCCCGTGCAGATCATGAACTGCGCCGTGTGGGCGTGGGCATGCCCGTCCAGCGCCATGCCGTGTATGCAGCCGACATAGGCGGAGAGCCGCTCGACCTTGTGGATCAGCCCTTGCGCCAACAGGAACTCCAGCGCGCGATAGATGGTCGGCGGCGCCGCGCCCTTATGGTCCGGCCGCAACCGCTCCAGCATGTCGTAGGCGCCGGCCGGCCGGTCGCTCTCCAGCACGAGGGCCAGGACGTGCCGCCGCAACTCGGTCAGCCGCGCACCACGGGCGATGCAGAGCATCTCAGCTTGCGACAGCAGCGCGGTGGTGCGAGGGGAAAACTGGGTTGCGGTCACGGCTGGCTCCGTTCCTTCCCGACCTTAGCTGCGAAGCGCGATGCACGGAATCGCTCGACGTCTAGCCAAGTCGCGTTATAGTATAACATATGCACCCTTTTGGAACACCGCCATGGTCAAGGCCTGGATATGGTTCGCCGCCCTCCTCCCGCTCTGCACTCCGGCCGCCGGCCAATCCTTAAGCCTGGTCGCCGCGGAGAATGTCTATGGCGAGGTGGCACGGCAGCTTGCCGGGCCAGGCTGGACGGTGACAAGTATTCTCAGCAACCCCGACCAGGATCCCCACTTGTTTGAGGCGAGCCCCTCCGTCGCCCGCGCGCTGTCCGAAGCGGCGATCGTGGTGGCCAACGGCGTGGATTACGACCCGTGGATGCCCAAGCTGCTGCGCGCCTCGCCCCGGCCGGACCGCCGGAGCATCGTCGTGGCGGACCTGCTGCACCGCGCACCGGGCAGCAACCCGCATCTCTGGTACGACCCGGCCTGCATGCCGGCCTACGCCGGAGCCATCGCTACCGAATTGGCGACGCGTGACCCAGCGCATAGGGGAGAGATCGAGTCCCGCCTCGCCGCCTTTCTCGACGGCGAGAAATCCCTGCAGGCCCGCGTCGCCGCCCTCGCCGCCAAATACAAGGGCACTCCCGTCACCGCGACCGAGCCGGTGTTCGGACTCATGGCAGCCGCGATCGGGCTCACCATGCGCAACGAGCGCTTCCAGCTCGCCGTGATGAACGATACCGAGCCGTCGGCATCCGACGTCGCCGCCATGGAGGGGGATCTGCGGCAGCACCGGGTGCGCGTGCTGATCTACAACAGCCAGGCGACCGACACCGCCGCCCGCCGCCTGCTCGGCATTGCGCAGGCGGCGCACGTGCCCGTGGTCGGCGTGACTGAGACCGAGCCGGCCGGGCAGGATTACACCGCCTGGATGGTGTCGCAGCTAGACGCGCTAGACCACGCGCTCGACGCGTCTCGTTGAGGGAGGGCGGGGCGGATATCCGGTTCGAGTCGGTCCGGCTCGACCTGCCCGGCCGGACCGTCCTGCGCGACGCCAGCTTCCGCATCGGGCCGGGTGAGTTCGTCGGTCTGCTGGGCCCGAACGGGGCGGGCAAGACCACGCTGATCCGCGCCGTGCTCGGCCTGCTGTCCCCCGCCGCCGGGTCCATCACCGTGGGTGGGCAGCCAGCGCGGCGCGGAAACGGGGCGATCGGCTACATGCCGCAGGCGCGCGCCATTCCTACCGCGCGGCTCAGTGGGCACGACTTCATCGCCTCCGCCTGGCGGGGCACGTGCTGGGGCCTGCCGCGGCCCGGCGCCGCTGGCCGGGCCGAGATCGCCCGCGTGCTGGCGCTGGTGGAGGCGGAGGCGCTGGCCCGGCGCCCGCTCGCGGACCTGTCCGGCGGCGAGCGGCAGCGCCTGCTGCTGGCGCAAGCGCTGCTCGGCCGCCCCTCCGTGCTTCTGCTGGACGAGCCGCTGGCCGCCCTGGACCCGCGGCACCAGGGCGGTATCGTGGCCATGGTGCGCCGGCTGCAACGCAGCCTCGGCATCACCGTGCTGTTCACCGCGCACGAGCTGAACCCGCTGCTGGGGGCGATCGACCGAGTGCTTTACCTGGGGAGCGGCCAGGCGGCGATCGGCACGGTGGCGGAGGTGATCAACGCGCCGGTGCTGTCCCGGCTGTATGGCGCGCCGATCGAGGTGCATCAGGCGGGCGGGCACATGTTCGTGATGGCGGCCGATGCTCGCGTTTGATTTCATGCGCAGCGCCTTTGCCGCGGCCACGGTGGTGGCGGTGGTGGCGGGCCTGGTCGGCTCCTTCCTGGTGTTGCGGGGGCAGACCTTCGCCGGGCACGCGCTATCCCATGTCGGCTTCACCGGCGCGACCGGCGCGATCCTGGTCGGGTTGTCCCCGTTCTGGGGCTTGGTGCTGCTGACGGTGGCGGGCGGCGTCGGCATGGGCATGCTGGGCGAGCGGCTGGTGCACCGGGATGTCGCGATCGGCGTCGTGCTGGCGGCCGCCCTCGGCCTCGGGCTGCTGTTCCTGCATTTCTTCACCGCCTATGCCAGCCAGGCGACGGCGCTGCTGTTCGGCAACGTGCTGGGGGTGGACGACGACACGCTGGCGGCGCTGTTCGGGCTGGCGGCCGTGTGCCTCGCCGGCCTGGCGGTGCTCGCCCGGCCGCTGCTGTTCGCCAGCCTGCAACCGGAGCTGGCCGAGGCGAGGGGTGTTCCGATGCGCCTGGTATCGGTTCTGTTCCTGGCCATCGTCGGCCTGGCGACCGCTGGGTGCACCCAGGTGGTGGGCGTGCTGCTGGTGTTCACTCTGATGGTCGGGCCTGCCGCCGCGGCTCAGCGGCTGACGACCCGGTTCGGCGCGTCTATCGCGATCGCGGTGGGACTGGCCGTGCTGTCTGCCTGGGGAGGGATCACGCTGGCGTTCTACACGGATTGGCCGTCCAGCTTCTGGATCACCGCCGTCAGCACGGGGTGCTTTGCGGGGGCAAAGTTGGCTGGGCGGTCGTAGCCAAGGCTCGGGCATTGCCCCAAAACCCATCAGAAGACAGTCGTCCTGTGGACACCTGGTTGGCCGGGATTACCGGCTGCTGCTGCCCAGTTTGTCGAGGCCGGCATAGCGGTAGTAGATCACCGACGCGCTCCAGGCGATCACGAAGACGCCGATGATGCCGAAGCCGAGGGCGTTGAAGTTGTCGTTGAGGCCACCGATGCCTTGCCAGAACCAGCCCTGCATCCCGAATTGGTTCCCCAGCAAACCGAGCGCCTCGATACCTCCGATCAGCACCGCGACCACGACGGAGACGGCGGTGATCACCAGGTTATAGTACAGCTTGCGGACCGGGTGAACGAAGGCCCAATCGTACGCGCCGAGCATGATCACGCCGTCCGTCGTGTCGATCAGCGACATGCCCGCTGTGAACAGGGCCGGGAACACCAGGATCGACCAGATTGACATGCCCTGCGCCGCCTGCTCGGCCGAGACGCCGAGCAACGCGATCTCGGTCGCCGTGTCGAACCCCAGCCCGAACAGGAAGCCGAGCGGGAACATGTGCCATGCCTGCGACACCAGCCGGAACAATGGGCGCAGGACCCGCGCCAGCAGCCCGCGACTGTTGAGCAGCATGTCGAAATCGGTGTCGTCGTATGCGCCGCCGCGCCGCACGCGCTGGAACGCGCGCCATACGCCGACGAGGATGGCCAGGTTCATGCCCGCGATGATGAACAGGAACCCAGCGGAGACCACGGTGCCGAGGATCCCGCCCACGTCCTTGACCGCGTCGAACCGGCCGGCAAGCTGGGTGGTGGTCAGCGCGATCAACAGGGCGGCCAGGACCACGACCGTGGAGTGGCCGAGTGCGAAGCAGAACCCCACGCTGACGGGGCGCTTGCCCTCCTGCATCAGCTTGCGCGTCACATTGTCGATGGCGGCAATATGGTCGGCATCCACCGCGTGCCGGAGCCCGAAGCCGTAGGCCAGCAGCGCTGTGCCGAGCAGCACGGGCTGGCTCCGGAATAGATAGAGCGCCCAGCACCACACGGCGATGTTGGCGAGCGCAAGCACGCCATACATCCCGGCGAGGCGGCGGTGCCAAATCTTCATCGCCAGATCTTCATCGCCAGTGCTTCATCGCCAGTGCTTCATCGCCAGTGCTTCATCGGTGGCTGCAATTCCCTATCCTGGCGGCAGGCTAGCGACGGGACTCCGGTCGGGTCAAACGCCGGCCAGCCTACCGCACGCGGATCCCGGCCGGCCCCGCCAGCATGCGCCCGACCACGGCGGCACCCGGCGGGAGCACCGCCAGCACAGCACCTGCCGCCTCCGGAGCCGCGGCCACCAGCAAACCACCGCTCGTCTGCGGATCGCACAGCACGGCCTGCGCCCAGCCCGGCAACCCCGCCGCCAGATCCACGCTCGCGCCGTAGCTGGCCCAGTTGCGCGCCCCCGCCCCCGTCGCCACGCCGGCCCGCGCCAACGCCTCGGCCCCCGGCAGCAACGGCACATCGGTGAACCGCAGCTCCGCCGCCAACCCTGCCCCTTGGCCCATCTCCAGCACATGGCCGAGCAGGCCGAATCCGGTCACGTCCGTCACCGCATGCACGCCCGCGATCCCCGGCAGGTCCCGCCCGGCTGCGTTCAGCCGCGTGGTGGAGGCCAGCATCGTGGCGTAATCCGCCGGGCTCAGCTCGCCACGCTTCAGCGCCGCGCTGAACAGACCGACGCCGAGGCCCTTGCCCAGCACCAGCACGTCGCCCGCCTCGGCACCGCTGTTTCGCATCACCCGGTCCGGATGCACCAGGCCGAGCGCCACCAGGCCGTAGATCGGCTCCGCACTGTCGATCGAGTGGCCGCCCGCCACGGGGATCCCCGCCTCCGCGCAAACCGAGGCGCCACCGGCCAGGATCTGCCGCACGTCACGGGTCGCGATCTTGCCGAGCGGCATGCCGACGATCGCCAGCGCCAGAATCGGCGTGCCGCCCATGGCGTAGACGTCCGACAGGGCGTTGGTGGCGGCAATGCGGCCGAAATCGTACGGGTCGTCCACCACGGGCGTGAAGAAATCGGTCGTGGCCACCAGCGCCTGGTCGGCGTTCAGGCGCCAGACCGCGGCGTCGTCGCCGGTCTCGGTCCCCACCATCAGGTTGGCCCAGCCTTGTCCCGGCGGCATGGTGGCCAAGATATCGTGCAAGACCGCGGGGGACAGCTTGCATCCGCAGCCCCCGCCATGGGCCAACGACGTGAGACGGGGTGACGTAATGGGAGGCAGGGCATCGTTCATGCGCATGGGTCCAGGATAGCGGGAGTGGACGAACCGAACGCCGGGTCGCCGGGCAAGCTTCGCACCCTACCCTCGATCGGCCACCTGCTGGAGGTGTGGCCCGGTGTGCCGCAGGCAAGGGAGGCGGCGGCTGAGGCGTTGCGCCAGGAACTCGGCAGCCTCCGCGCGGGCTTGCTGGACGGCACGGTGAAGGAGGTGCCCGACCCGAACGAGATCGTGCGCCGCGCCGCGGCCGCCGTGACGGCACGGGCCCGGGCGGTGCTGCGCCGGGTCATCAATGCGACCGGAATCATCCTGCACACCAACCTCGGCCGTGCCCCCCTTGCACCGGAGGCGCTGGAAGCGGTGCAGGCCGTGGCCGGTGGCTACTCCAACCTCGAGATGGACCTTGAGGCGGGCGAACGCGGCTCCCGCTTGGCCGGGATCGAGCCCCTGCTCCGTGGCCTGACGGGGGCGGAGGCAGCGCTCGCCACCAATAACTGTGCCGCCGCCGTGCTGCTGGCGCTGGCCGGGCTGGCGGGCGGCGGGGAGGTGGTGGTGTCCCGCGGCGAGCTGGTCGAAATTGGCGGCGGCTTTCGCATCCCCGACGTGATCGTGCAGGGCGGCGCGCGACTGGTGGAGGTGGGCACCACCAACCGCACGCGGCTGGCCGACTACCGCGGCGCGCTCACGCCCGCCACCCGGGTGCTGCTGAAGGTGCACCAGTCCAATTACCGCATCACGGGGTTCACGGAAGAGGCGACGCTTGCCGAACTGGCCGGGTTGGCGCGGGAGGCGGGGTTGCTGGTGGTGCACGATCTGGGCAGCGGTGCGATGGGGCCGCTCGGCCCGGTGAGTGAGCCCACGCCGCACGACAGCATCGCCGCCGGGTCCGATGTGGTCGCGTTCAGCGGCGACAAACTGGGCGGCGGGCCGCAAGCCGGGCTGCTGGTCGGCCGCGAGGCGCCGATCTCGACGTTGAGGCGCCACCCGCTGATGCGGGCGCTGCGACTCGACAAGATGACGCTGGCGGCACTTGAGGCGACCCTGCGGCTCCATGCCGCGCCCGAAACCGCCGGCCGCGTGCCGGTGCTGCGCATGCTGGCGCAGACCGGAGCCGTGCTGGCACAGCGGGCGGAGACGCTCCGGGCGCTGCTCGGCGGCATCGCCCGGGTGGAAGCCTCCAGCGGCTATGCCGGCGGGGGCACCCTGCCAACGGACACGCTGCCCAGCCGCGCCGTGGTGCTCGCCGTGCCCGGCGTGGACGCGTTCGCCCGCCGCTTGCGGCGGCACCACCCGGCCGTGGTCGGGCGCATCACGGCCGGCGAGCTGTGGCTGGACATGCTGGCGGTCGGCGATGCGGACCTGCCGGACATCGCCGCCGCCGTAGCGGCCGCCACCGCATGAACCGGCTGCTGCTGGGCGTGATCGGCCACGTTGACCACGGCAAGACGGCGCTGGTGCGCGCGCTGACCGGCATGGAGACCGACCGGCTGGAGGAGGAGAAGCGCCGCGGCATCTCGATCGCCCTCGGCTTCGCCCATCTGGCGCTGCCCGGCGCCATCGCCGACCTCCCCGGCGGCATCGCCGACCTTATCGACATGCCGGGCCACGAGCGCTTCGTCCGCACCATGATCTCCGGCGCCACCGGGATCGACGCCGTGTTGCTGGTCGTCTCCGCCGCCGAGGGCATCAAGCCGCAGACGGTGGAACATGTGGACATTGCCGGGTTGCTTGGCCTGCGGCAGGCGGTGGTCGCGGTCAGCAAGGCGGACCTGGTGCCGGCGGCACGGGCCGAGGCCGTCGGCCGGGAAGCAGCGGCCCTCGCCACCGCCGCCGGAATGCGGGTCGGGCGGCCGGTGCTGACCTCCGCCGTCACCGGCGCCGGGCTGGACGACCTGCGGGCCGCGATTGGCTCGGCGCTCACCGCCACGCCGCCACCGGAGGACGACGGCTTCCCCTATCTGCCGGTCGACCGCGCCTTCAGCCTGGCCGGTCATGGCACCGTGGTCACCGGCACGCTGCGCCGCGGCGAACTATCGGCAGGGGGCGAGCTGGTGGCCCTCCCCTCCGGCGGGACGATCCGGGTGCGAGGGCTGCAGGTGCACGGCAAGCCGGTCGCCACGGCCCTGCCGGGCCAGCGCGTCGCGGTCAACCTGCGCGGCACGGAGCTGGCCGTGGTGCCGCGCGGCTCGGTGCTGACGGGGACGGGCCTGCTGGCGCCATCGGCCTGGCTGTCGGTGCAGGTGCGCGCGGTGGCCGGGGCCCCACCGCTGCCCACCACCAGCCGCCTACGCCTGCTGTTCGGCACGGAGGAGGTGGACGCCCGCCTGCGCCTGCTCGACCGCGACGCCTTGCGGCCTGGCGAGACCGCCCTTGCCCAGTTGCACTGCGCCCCTGCGGTCGCGGTGCCGGCGCGGGAGCCATTCATCCTCCGCCTGCCCTCCCCCGCCCTGACGGTCGCCGGCGGCTGCGTGCTGGATCCGGAAACGACCCGCCAGCGCCGCAACGCACCCGGCGTTCTCGCCCGGCTCGCCGCCCTGGCCGCCGCCGGCCCGGCGGAAATCGTGCTGCTCGAAGTGCAGCGTGCCAGGGAGGCCGGTGCCAGCCTCGTCCGGCTCGCCCGCGTGGCTGGCGTGGCGCCCGCCCGGGCCGCCGCCTTGCTCGCGGGCACCCAAGCCGTGCTGCTCCGCTCCGGCCAGGCCGTGATGCCGGACGCGCTGGACGCGGTGGCCACCCGCCTGCTCCGGGTGCTGCAGCCCCACGCCGACGGCCTGTCCCGCGAGGCGCTCGGCAAGTTGCTGCCCGGCGTCGGCATCGCCGTGCTGGACGAGGCGGCGATGCGCCTTGCCCGCACCGGCGTGCTGCGGCAGGACCGCGGCCTGATCCGCGTCTACCAGGCCGCCCACGACCGCAGCCAGGCCGAAGCCGACGCCGGGCTCACGGCGGACATGCTGGGGTTGCTGCTGAAGGCGGGGCTCACGCCGCCCGACGCCTGGACCCTGGCCCCCGACCCGCGGGCCAAACGCCTGCTGGACCGGCTGGTGAAGGAGGGCGCCGTGGTGCGCACGACCGACAAGGTGCAGAAGCGCGACCTGTTCTTCCATCCGGACGCCGTGGACACCGCACGGCGGACCCTGGCACCCCTGCTGCGAGAGCCCGGCCTGCTGATGAAGGAAGCGGGCGAGGCGCTCGGCATCTCCCGCAAGTTCAGCGTGCCCTTGATGGAACATTTGGACGCGGTGCGGTTCACCAGGAGGGTTGCCGACCGCCGCGTCCTCGCCCAACTGGAGTGACAGCCTGGAGGTGATTGGGGTCTGGTGGCCTCCCTGGTCTTCAAAACCAGTGGCGCGCCAAAAGCGTGCGGTGGGTTCGATTCCCATCCACCTCCGCCACACACGGTCGAAGTGAAGCGCCGGGCGCACGACGCGCCGACGCGGCAGCTAAGTCGCGTCAAAAAACGTACGTCAATTGCCCAACATAAACAATCAATGAATTCGATTGAGGGCTGCATACCATTGCAACCGCTTCGATGGTGAGTAAGCTTATGTCACTCACGATGACGTGAGGTGTCACGGAGCAACCCATGTCTGACGCTACGCCGCAGCCTACCCCGGATCGGGGTTGGGTCCGCGCCATGGATGGCAGGGCGGCTCTAAGCGCCGGGCGCGTCCCGCACTATGCAAGCGGTCAGCCGACGCAGGCGGCCGATGCTCCTCGTCCGGCGGGTTCCGGAGTGCTCCACTGGGCGCAAGACGATCACATTCCGCCGTCGCCCAGGATGACGGCCAGCGTCGCGGCCCTCTTGGCGCGTCCGTTGCCGGCCCTCGACCTGCCGCCAGTCGACGACGGGACGGAGGATGATCTGATACGCCTCTGTGCTGTGGCGATGATGATCCACCGGCATCATGCCGATCTGGCTCTGGTTGGCAGCACCCTCTACCAGCCGCCGCACGGTGTTTCCGGGCGCTTGGCCGAACTGGACCGCCGGCTGAGCTTGGCCTATGGCGCCATATCGTCCATCCGGGCCAGGACCCCGGCCGGATTGCGGGCGAAAGCCAAGTTGATCGCCGCCTCGGGTTCAGGCAGGACAGATATCAGCTTGGACAGCCAGCCGATGGTGCGTTCGCTGCTGGCGGACTGCGCCTACCTGTCGGCGTGATACCCATCGGAACCCGTGTGCGAGGAGCTCAGGCGGCGAAATCCCTGACCCAATCATGCCTTAGTCAGCCGGCAGGTTCTCCGGCTGGCTGAACCGGAAGCTGATCTCCGGCTTGGCCGCGGACACATTACCCGCCTCCATGACCGATACCCGAACAAGCAGGCTGCCCGCGATCCCTGCTAGGCACGCGATGTCGGACATCGTGCCCGGGCGTCCGCGCCCCGTCGCCAGCGAGATCGCCTGCAGCCCAAGCGGCAGCAGCGCCCCCAGACCTGTCGCGCCCAGCCGCTCCACCTGGCCCCAACGCCCCTCCAGCGCCCCATCGACGCCATGCTTCACATACATCTTGTGGGACGCCACCGTCCCCGCCAGTTCCGCCGCCAGCGCGGCCAGGGTGAGCGCGTCGAGGCTTCGCCGCCGCCGGCTCGACCGTTCGCCCAGCGACAGCGCCGCGGCACCCGACACCACCGAGGAGGACGCGAACCGTGCCGCCATCGTTCGCGGCGCTGCCGCCCAGAGCGGCGTGCTCGTGGCGGAAAGCAGCGCCGCCGTGTACGTCCCGAGCCCAGCCCCGGCCATCGCCGCCGGCACTTGGGTGCCCCGGGCCAGGCGTCGTGCCCAGCCGTAGCGTGGGAACCGGTCGGCCAGGGCCTGCAACCCCGCGGTCGCGAACGCGGCGCCACTGAACACCGTCAGGATCCACGTCCCGATCGACATGGGGGACGTGCCCTTTGCCACTCGGAACATATTGTAGAACCGCTTCGGCGTATGCAGGTCCCAGATCAGCAGCACCGAGCCGATCGTCGGCGCCAGCAGCGACAAATACCGGCCGCGCCGCACCAGTCCCGCCGCCGCCGGGCCCTCCGCCGCGTCGGCGATGGCGGAGATCAGCGCCGCCGTGCCGGACAGCCCTGCCAGCGCCACGTAGCCGCCCACCACCCAGGCGTTGAACGGCGCCTGCTTGAGCTGCGAGCGGCCGTAATAGGTCGGGCCATCCCACTTCGCCCGGTCGTGCAGGTCCACCTCGTGCACGGTCTGCGGCGGCGTCATCGCCGGATCATCGGGATGGTGCGGCGTGGGATGCTCGGGCATCAGCGGCGCTCCCGTGCCGCGCCGGCGAACAACGCGGCCGCGGTGAGCGCCAGCCCGGCCATTGTGGCGAGCCCCGTCATCAAGCTGGGCCGCACCCGGTTGGACGGGCGCGTGGGCGCCGCCGGCAGGTTGTAGGTCTCCGGACGGTCCGTCAGCAGGAAGAACGCGTTCAGGTGGCCGAGCCCGCCCGTCGCCCCGGGCGCACCCGGCGTGCCGTACAGGTAGGCCGTGTCCACGCCCCGCCGTTTCAGCTCCACGACCCGGCGCTCCGCACGTGCCTGCAGGTCACCAAGTTCGCCGAACATGATCGAGTCGGTCGGGCAGGACTTGGCACAGGCCGGCTCCAGCCCGCCCTTCAAGCGGTCGTAGCACAGCGTGCACTTATGCGCCTTGCCGTCCAGCAGGCTCACGTCGATCACGCCGAACGGGCAGGCAGGCACGCAGTAACCGCAACCATTGCAGATGTCCTGCTGCACGACGACGGTGTCGAACTCGGTCTTGAACAGCGAGCCGGTCGGGCATGCTTCCAGGCAAGGCGCGTTGTGGCAGTGCTTGCACACGTCGCTCATCATCAGCCAGCCGGACTGGAACGGCGTTTCCTCCGCCGTACGCACGCCGCTCGGGCCCGCCTTCTCGATGAAGTTCACGTGCCGCCAGCTATTGGCCGACAGCGCGCCCGTGTTGTCGTAGCTCTGCCCTGTCATGCCGATGTTGTCGGCCGGCAGGTTGTTCCACTCCTTGCACGCCACCTCGCACGCCTTGCAGCCGATGCACACCGTGGTGTCGGTGAAGAAGCCGTAAGACTTGCCGGGCTCGATGAGCGTCCCGCACGTGAGTTCGGACTCGTTCGGGATCGTACGGTCGAACTCGGACCGCGTCTCCTCCTGGTTACGGTTGCTGATGAACATTGCGGCCTTTCAGGCGAGTTCGATGGAGGAGAGCACGTTGCCGATCAGGTTCTCGGCCGGCCGGTAGCGCACCCGCACCCGCGCTTGCCGCCGCTGCAACGGCGCGAGCTGCTCCGTCTCCGGTGGAGCGTTGTGCCCTAGGATAAACAAATGCGACACGCCGCGGTCATCGGTCAGCTGGAAGCGCCCCTCCTGCACGATCGTCACGACACCCTCCATGCTCTGGCTCATGCCGCGGCTGCTCCGATGTCGGCGATCTCGGCCAGCCAGG
>CAXSEG010000127.1:0-12550 GCA_964235545.1 uncultured Acetobacteraceae bacterium | reverse complement strand
GTCGAACGGGTTCATCGACATCTTGACGCCGGCAGTCTCCACGCCGGTGCCGTCCGCCTTGACGCGCACCTTGACGTTGTAATCGACCACTCGCTTGACAGGGACGAGGATTTTCATAGGTGCGCCGTTGTTTCCTGGATCTTGGGATTGGCTACGCGGCGCGGCCCCCGTGGTTCCACGGGCGCCACGGACCAGGCGCAGGCCGGACCGTAAACAATGTTTAAGCTTAAAAGCCGCCCGCGCAGACTGTCAAACACGTTAGGCCGACTTCAGCAAATGGAGCAGCAGGATGAACAGCAACAGCGTCCCCGCCTGCAGCAGCACGCGCCAGCGCATCAGCCGGTTGGAGCGGTAGGGATCGTGGCCCCCCCGCGCCAGGCCGATCAGCCCAGCGAACAGCACGCCCAATGTTGCCAGCATCATCAAGGCGACCAGGATGATCAGCACGACTTTCATATCGCGGGAGATGGGGCGGCTCGCCCATTTGTGCACCCTGTCAGGCGGCACTCCGCCCGTGTCGGTTGACACCGGCCCGCCCTGTATGACCGTACCGCACCATGCGTATTGCTTCTTTACTCCTCCTGCTCGGCCTCCTGCTCCCTCTGGGCGCACGCGGCCAGACTGCGGCCGCCTCGTCCGCTACCCCTGCCGCCCCCTCGCTGACCCCGGGGCAGGCGCAGGCGGTGCTGGACGTGCTGCAGGACGACAAAAAGCGCGCCGCGTTCACCGCCATCCTCGAGAACATCGTCCACGCCCTCCCGGCCGCCTCCGCCAAGCCCCCCGTCGTGGCCGCCGACAGCGTGGGCGCGGCCCTGGTCATGGAGGGGTCGCAATGGGCTTCCCGGCTCGCGGAGGAGTTCGAGTCCACCGTGCAGACCGTGGGCGACGTGCCGCTGCTCTGGCGCTGGATCGCCGCCAGCGCCGCCGACCCGGCGGCGCGCGACCGCATCACAGGCGCCTTGTGGAAGCTGGCCGTCATCGTCGTGGCCGCTCGTGCCGTGGAGTGGGTCACCCGCCGCGCGCTGGCCCCGGCACGTCGCATCCTCGAGGCACGCGCCCCGGCCGACGAGCCGATCCCCGAGGACCATCCGGACTCGACCTCCCAAGACGTGCACGCCGCCCGCCGCCGCGGCCTGAGCGTCGCCTGGCGCATGCTGCGGCGGCTGCCCTTCGTGCTCGCCGCCCTGCTGCTGGACTTGGTTCCGGTCGCCGTCTTCGCCGCGATCGGCCACGCCATGCTCACCACGCCGCTCGGCGCGCAGACCAACACCCGCCTCGTCGTGCTCGCCGTGGTCGACGCCTACGTGATCTGCCGCGTCGTCATGTGCGTCACCCGCACCTTCGTCTCACCCTCTAACCACCGGCTACGGCTGATCCAGTGTGACGACTACTGGGCCGGGTTCATCGAGCGCTGGGTGCGCCGCCTGAGCGGGGTCGTGGTGTTCGGCTTCGCGGTGGCGGAGGTGGGGCTGCTGTTCGGCCTCTACCGCGCCGCGCACGACGTATTTCTCAAGCTCGTGGCCCTCGCCGTCCATATCATGCTCGTGCTCGTGGTGCTGCGGTCTCGCCGTGCGGTGACCCACCGGTTGCGGGCGCGCCGGGGCCGCCAGGGCACGCTGGCCAGCCTGCAGAACCATCTCGCGGCGCGCTGGCACTTCATCGCCATCTTCTACATCGTCGCCCTCTGGCTAGTGGCGGCGATGGAGATCCGCGACGGCTATGCCCGCCTGCTGACCTTCTTCGTCGAGACCACGGGCACGGTGATCGCAGCCCGCCTGGCCGGCATCGTCCTGCTCGGTGCGCTGGACCGGACGATGCGGCTCGGCGCGGACAACTCGGCGCAGTATCCCGGGTTGGAGCAGCGGCTGCTGAACTACTACCCCGCGCTACGTGCCGTGCTGATCGCGGCGCTCACCGTGGCGACGGGGCTGGCCCTGCTCGAGGTGTGGGGTTTCGCCCCGATCGGCTGGTTTTCGGGTGGCCAGCTGGGCGAGCGGCTGCTCTCCGCCCTCACCACCTCGGCCATCACCATCCTGATCGCCGTCGTCGTGTGGGAGGCGGCCAATGCCGGCGTGGAGGGCAAGGTCGCGAGCCTGACCCGGGCGGCACAGACGGCGCGTGCCGCCCGCCTGCGCACCCTGCTGCCGATGCTGCGGACGGCACTGCTGGTAACCATCTTCATCATCGCCGGGTTGATCGTGCTGAGCCAAGTGGGCGTGAACATCGCCCCGCTGCTGGCCGGCGCCGGTGTGCTCGGCGTGGCCATCGGCTTCGGCTCGCAGAAACTGGTGCAGGACCTGATCACAGGGCTGTTCCTGCTGCTGGAGAACACCATGCAGGTCGGGGACGTGGTAACCCTCGCCGGGCTGTCCGGCACGGTCGAGTACCTCTCCATCCGCACCATCCGGCTGCGTGCGCTGGACGGCTCGGTGCACATCATTCCGTTCTCCTCCGTGACGTCCGTCACCAACCAGACGCGGGACTACGCCTACGCCCTGATCGACCTGCCGGTGGGGCTGGACGAGGAACCGGACCGGGTCTCCACCCTGCTCAGCACCATCGTGAAGGCCATGCGCAAGGAGACCCGCTGGCAGGACGCCATCACCGCCGACCTGGAGGTGATGGGCGTGTATTCCTTCACCGACACGCACTGGACGCTGCGCCTGCGCATCCGCACCCTGCCATCCCAGCGCTGGGCGGTGAACCGCGAGTTCAACCGCCGGGTGAAGTACTGCTTTGACGAGAACGCGGTGCAGAGCCCGATCACCGCGTATAAGGTCCAGGGATGGCTGCCGCCCGGCTCCGAGCGGCCGATGCCCCGGCTCGAGCACAACGGACCGCCAGACGAACACCCGATCCAGGAAGCCGCCCAATGACCAGCAATCCCGCCACCACCCGCGCCACCATCGCCGACCTGGTCGGGCAGGGCGGGTTCGCCTTTGTCCACGACAACGAGATGCGCGGCGTGCTGGAAAGCAACGGCCTGGCGGAGTGGGACGCGTTCGCCGCCAGTTGGGACGATCTTGGCCTGGACACCTACATGGCCGATGGCGGCCGCTACCGCCGCCGCCGCCACGCCGTGTTCACCGCCGGCCCGGACGGGCCCGCCCGCCTGGAGCACCGCCCCCACTATCAGAGCCGCGACTACAACACCCTCAATGGCGGCATCGCCCGCTGGTTTGACCCGGTGACAGAAAAGGTCGAGCACAACCCCGCCTTCCAATCCATCCTGCGCACCTGCCAGCGCGTGTTCGACACCTTGTCCCCGCAGGTCCCGTCCTGGGAGGTCGAGGTGCACCAGTTCCGCATCGAGGCCCAGCCCGGCCAGGCCGGACAACCCACTCCGGAAGGCATGCACCGGGACGGCGTGGACTGGGTCCTCGTCCTCCTGGTCCGCCGCGAGAACATCGCTAGCGGCGAGACCACGATCCACGACCTGGACCGCCACCTTCTCGGCTCCTTCACCCTGGCCCGCGCCATGGACTCGGCCTGGGTAGACGACAGCCGCGTCTACCACGGCGTCACTCCCGTCGAACCCCGCGACCCCGCCCGTCCCGCTTTCCGCGACGTCCTGGTCGTCACTTTCCGCCGCACCGCGGAGGCGAGATTCGCAGGCTAAAACCTGACCGCTTCTTCCCCCTCCCCCTTTGGGCGGAGAGGTAAGCGATCACCCCACCCACGATCCAACTGAACTCCCCGTCCTGGTCCACCAGGCCGGCTGCACCGTCGCTGACGCCCTGCTACCCCTCCATCCCGCCCCGCCTTAAACGTGATGTCCGCCCTCGATCTCCCTCTTAAAACGGTCGGGGTGAGGGAGATTGGCATCCCGTGGTAACTGAAGCCTATGTGCGCGGCCGGCCCAGCCGCAACCTCGCTTCCACCCTCCAAGCGGAGACACCCCATGCCCGAAACCGCCAAGCCGGAGATCATCGTCGTCGGTGGGGGTGCCGCCGGCCTGCAACTCGTCACCCGCCTCGGCAACACGCTAGGCCGCCGCCGCACCGCCCAGATCGCCCTGGTCGAACGCGCGCGCACCCACCTCTGGAAGCCCCTGCTGCACGCGGTTGCCGCCGGTAGCATCGACCCCGGCGCGCATGAGACCAACTACCTGGCGCAGGCGCACCGCCACCATTTCCGCTACCGCTTCGGCGAACTGGTCGGACTGGACCGTGCCCGGCGCCAGGTGCACCTGGGCGCCACGCAGGATGACGAAGGCCGCCAGATCACCCCCGAGCGCTCCTTCCCGTATGACGCCCTGGTGCTGGCCGTCGGCAGCGTCACCAACGATTTCGGCACGCCCGGCGCGGTCCAGCACGCCGTCCCGCTGGAGACGCCGGAGCAGGCTGCCCGATTCAACCGCCGCCTGGTCAACGCCTGCATCCGCGCGCATTCCCAAGCCGGGGAGGTTCGTGCCGGCCAGCTCTACGTCGCCATCATCGGCGCCGGCGCCACGGGGACGGAGCTCGCGGCCGAGCTGCACCGCACCGTCCGCGAGGTGGTGGCCCAGGGCCTGGACCGGGTGGATGCCGAGCGCGACGTGCGCATCATCCTGATCGAGGCGGCACCCCGCATCCTGCCTGCCTTGCCGGAGCGCATGTCCGCCAAGGCGCTCGAGCAGCTGCATGCCCTGGGTGTCGAGGTGCGCACCGGCGCCAAGGTGGCCGAGGTGCGCGCCGACGGCGTCGTGCTGGTTGGCGGTGAGCTGATCGCCGCCGAGCTGGTGGTCTGGTCCGCCGGCGTGAAGGGCCCCGACTTCCTGCGCGACCTGGACGGTCTCGAGGTCACGCGCAGCAACCAGCTCGTGGTCCGCCCGACGTTGCAGACCACGCTGGATCCGGATGTGTTCGCCATCGGCGATTGCGCCGCAGCCCCCCGCGAAGGCTTCGACACCCCCGTCCCGCCGCGCGCCCAGGCGGCCCACCAGCAGGCCAGCTTCATGGTGGCCCAGCTCGGCCGCAAGCTCGCGGGCAAGACGCTGGAGCCGTTCCACTACCGCGATTTCGGCTCGCTGGTGGCGCTTGGCGAATACAGCACCGTCGGCAACCTGATGGGAGGCCTGGCCGGCAAGAGCATGTTCATCGAGGGCATGTTCGCCCGCCTGATGTACCGCTCCCTCTACAAGATGCACCAGCACGCCCTGTTCGGTGGCCGCAAGGTGGCGCTGGACACCATCGCCCATGGCTTCGCCCGCCGTTGGGAGCCCCGGGTCAAGCTGCACTGAGTCGACAGGAGCGTGCCATGCCGAGACTGACCGCAGCGGACATCACCGGCGTGTTGGGCATGGTGCCCACCCCCGCTACGCCGGACGCCGACGAGTGGACCTGCACCCAGTCGGTCGACCTGGCCGAGACTGCGTCGATGGCGAGCATGATCGTGGATGCCGGCATCGGCATCCTGCTCACCGCCGGCTCCTTCGGCGAGGGCGCCTCGCTCACCTGGGAGGAGCACCAGGCCTTCACCGACTGCCTGGTGCAGACCGTCGGCGGCCGCTGCCTGATCTTCGCCGGCGCCACTACGCTGAACACGCGCGACACAATCGCCCGCGGCCGCGGGCTGATCGCCCTCGGCGCCGACGGGTTGTTCCTCGGCCGCCCGATGTGGATGTCGCTTGACCCGCGGGACATCGTCCGGTTCTACGCAGACGTCGCCGAGGCGCTGCCCGGCGTGCCCGTGATCGTCTACGACAACCAGTTCGCCTTCAAGGCCAAGATCGACAGCGCCACCTACACCGCGCTGAGCCACATCCCCGGTATCGTCGCCACCAAACATATCGGCGGCCCCTCGATTGCGGATAGCATCCGCGCCGTCGGCGGCCGCATCCGCGTCCTCCCCGTCGACTCGCAATGGGCCGCCCTGGCCCAGTCCTTCCCCGACCAGGTTACCGCCTGCTGGAGCGGCAACGTCGCCGACGGCCCGGAGCCGTTGCTGGCCCTGGCCGACGCCATCGCCCGCCGCGATTGGCCCCGGGCCGAGCACATCGGCGCCCGCATGGCCTGGGCGCAATCAGCCATGTTCCCCGGCGGCAAGCTGGAGAACTTCGTCGACTACAACGTCCCCATCGCCCGCGCCCGGCTGGAAGGCTCACGACTGGTGAAATCCGGCCCACCCCGGCCACCCTATCTCTATGCGCCGGAGAAACACTGGGAAGGCGGCCGTGAAACAGGCCGCCGCTGGGCCGCGCTGCGAACCGAGCTCGCATCTTAAGGAATGCGTAACTCAGGTAAGGTAAGGACCTCCACTGCCCCACCGTCATGCCAGGGCTTAACCTGGCACCCACGGCGTCGGATCGGCACGGGCCCTCGACCCTCTCGCACAAGTCGGAGGCTATTACGCTCGACGTGTTCCGGCCAATGCCGTGGATAGCAGGCTCATGGCCTGGCATGACGGTCGTTTGGTCAATCGAACCATTTTCCTGCCAGAGCAGGGGTGAGCGAGCTAGGCATCCGTAACGCCCAAAGCCAGAGGCACTCGGGGCTTTGCCCCGGACCCATCAAAGGACAGTCGTCCTCTGGACACCTGGTCGAGGGTGCGCGGTCAGACCGGCTTGTAAGCCCCCGGCACGATCCAACCGTTCGCATACGGCACGAACCCCACCGTCCTCCGATACACCGAGCTGGAAACCCCCTGCAGCAGCGGTATCGTGTAGCCCTGATCGACCGCCCAGGCGTTGAACGCGCGGTAGCCGGCATTCCGCTTCGCCTCGTCCATCTCGCTGAACAGCGGGTCCACCCGCGCCGACAAATCATCGCTGCGCCACGCGGCGAACGGGAATTTCGGGTTCAGCAGGTACCCCGTGTACAGCTCCGGATCGCCCGTCATATTGCCCCAGCGATACATCGTCGCCTCCGACGATACGCCCGAGCGCAGCCGCTCCTGATACTGCACGTACTCGATCGTCTCCACCTTCGCGCGCAGCCCGATGCGGGCCCACATCTGGGCGATCACCCGGCTCATGTCGTAGTCGCCGGGGAACAAGCCGTTGGTGGTGGACAGGGTAATGTCCGCCGGCTTGTCCGGGCCGAACCCGGCCGCCTTCATCAGCGCCGCCGCCGCCCCTGGGTCGTAGGCGAACTTGAAATCCTCCGGGTAGCCCGGCGTGCCGCGCGCCGCCGGCACGGCGATCGGGTTGGCCTTGCCGCCGAACAGCGCGCGGCTGATCGCGTCCTTGTCGATCGCGTGGTGCGCCGCCAGCCGTACCTGGGGGTTCTTGAACGCCCCCGTGTCCGCCACCTGCAGGATGTAGATGTCGGTGAACGGTGCCACGCTGGCCCGCAACTGCGGATCCGCCCCCAGCCGGTTCGCCTCCCGCACCGGAACCTCCGCCGCCAGCCCCACCCGGCGGCTCTCGATGGCCGCGGTCCGGCTGGACACGTCGCCCAGTATCTCGAACGTCACCTGCTTGTAGGCCGGCTTCTCGCCCCAGTAACCGTCGAACGCCTCCAGCCCGATCCGCGCGCTCTGGGCATAGCTCCCCAGCTTGTAGGGCCCGGAGCCAACCGGCTTGGCCACGAACCCGTCATGCCCGACGGACGTGAAATACGCCTTCGGCACCACGAAGCTTGCCAGGAACGCCAGCCACGGGATGGCCGACGGCATCGGGCTGCTGAAATGCATCACCGCGTGGGTCGGGGACACCACCTCGATATCGGACACCCGGCGCCAGATCCCGCTGATGTCCAGCTTCTCGGCATGCGGGCGCTCGAAGAAGGTGAAGCGGAAATCCTCCGCCGTCATCCGGTCGCCGTTGTGGAACGACACGTCGTCGCGGAACTGTAGGTCCAACGTCTTGCCATCCGCCGCACTCTGCCAACGCGTGACCAGCGCCGGGCTGAGCGTGAGGTCGGGCAAGTAGGTCAGCGGCTGATCAAAGACGCACTTGAACAGCGAATGCCCGACCACGTGGGTGCGCAGGTTCGGGTCCCACACCGGTACGTCGCCGGGGTAGGCGATCGACAGCGTGTCGGCCCTCTGCGCCCGGCCGGGCCGCGGCAGCAGCGCGGACAACCCGGCGCCGGCAAGCAAGTGGGCAGCGGTGCGGCGGCGAAGCATCATGCAGGCACTCCTTGAGGCAGCGGGTCCAGCGGGCAAGCCTCGAGCAACGCCCGGGTGTACGCGGCGGCGGGCCGGGCGAACAGGTCGGCCGCTGCTGCACTCTCCATCAGCAGGCCGCGATGCAGCACCAGCACCCGGTCGCACACGTACCGCACCACCGACAAATCGTGGCTGATCAGCACGATGGCCAACCCCAGCTCGCTGCGCAACTGCAACAAAAGGTTCAGCAGCTGCGCCTGCACCGACACGTCCAGGCCGGAGACGATCTCGTCCGCCAGCAGGATCCGCGGCGTGACGCACAGCGCCCGGGCGATGTTGACCCGCTGCCGCTGCCCGCCGGACAACTGGAACGGATAGCGCCCGGCCAGCTCCGCCGACAGCCCCGTCGCCCGCAGCAATTCGCCCGCCCGCGCTTGGCGGCTGGCCATCGTCGCACCCGTACCCTCGAGCGCCTGCGTCAGCAGCTCGGCCACCGTGCGCCGCGGGTTCAGCGCGGATTGCGGGTTCTGGAACACCATCTGCAACGCCGCCCGCCGCCGCGCCGCGTTGGCCGTGCTCGGCGCACTGATGTCCACCCCGTCCAGCATCACCCGGCCGAAATTCGGCCGCTCCAGCCCCACCAGCATCCGCACCAGGGTGCTCTTGCCGCTGCCGCTCTCGCCCACGATGCCGACGATCTCCCCCGCCGCCACCGCCAGGTCCAACGGCGCCAGCGCCACCGTCGCCGGCCGCCCCCAACGCCCACCGTACACCTTTCCCAGCCCCGTCACCCGCAACACCGGCTCGCCCACCGCCGGCGCGGGCGGCACCGCCACCGCCACCGCCACCGCCATCACCGGCCCGGCGCTGCAGCCCGGCGTGCACGTCACCTCATGCCCCGTCGCCACCGCCCGCCACACTGGCACGGCCGCGGCGCAGGCCGGGTCCGCCACCGGGCAGCGGCTGGCGAAGCGGCATCCCGGGGCGGTGGCAAAGGCGAGCGGGCCCGGCATCGTGTCCGGCAACGGACGCAGCACCGTCCGTGGACCCGTCAAGCGCGGGTTCGCCGCCAGCAGCGCCCGCGTGTACGGGTGCGCCGCAGCGGCGAACAGCGTCGCCGCCGGCCCCCGTTCCACCGGATCGCCGGCGTACAGCACCAGCGCGTCGTCGCACACCGTGCGCGCCAGCCGCAGATCGTGGGTAATGAACAGCACCGCCGTGCCATGCGCCGCCTGCATCCGCCGCAGCAGGGCGATGATCGTCGCCTGCGTCGTGACATCCAGCGCCGTCGTCGGCTCGTCCGCCACGAGCAGCGCCGGGCTGGACGCGAAGGCGAGCGCGATCAGCACCCGCTGGCATTCCCCGCCGGACAGCTGGTGCGGGTAGCGGCCCAGCACCCCCGCCGGGTCCCGCAGCCCCACCTCCGCCAGCGCGGCCAGGCTGCGTTCCCGCTGCTCGCCCCGCGCCACGCCGATCCGGCCGAGATGCTGCCGCCACTGCCAGCCGATCGTCCGCACGGGGTCGAGCGCCGCCGCCGGCTCCTGCGGGATGAAGGCGATCCGGCGGCCGAGCAGTGCCCGCACCGCCGGCGCCGGCCGCGCCAACAGGTCCGCCCCCTCGAACCGCATTGCGCCGCCGGTCACCCGGAACCCGTCCGGCAGCAGCCGGGCGATCAGCCGCCCCAGCATGCTCTTGCCCGCCCCCGACTCCCCCGCCACCCCCAGCACCTGTCCCGCGCCTAGCTCGAACGAGATCCGCCGCAGCAGCGCCACCTCTGTGCCGCCCAGCCGCGCCGTGACCGTAACGTCCTGCAGCGACAGCACGGTCATGACCGGCCGAGCAGCCGCGGGTCCAGCCGGCGGCGCAGCCCGTCACCCAGCAGGTTGAAGCCGATCACCGTCAGCACGATCGCGCCGACTGGCGCCAGGATGGTCCACGGCGCCGCCACCATCCCGGTCCGCGCATCGGCGATCATCTGTCCCCAGGCCGGCACATCCGCCGGCACGCTCATCCCCACGAAGGACAGGATCGCCTCCACCCGGACCGCAATGCCCATCTCCAGCGCCAGCAGCGTCACCAGCGTCGGCACGACCCCGGGGAAGATTTCCCGCACGATGACCCGCACCCGGCTGAACCCGATCAGCCGCGCCGCGGACACGTAGTCCTGCTGCCGGATCACCATCACCTCGGCCCGCAACACGCGGCAGAACCGCGTCCAGTCCACCAGCACGATGGCCAGGATCACGTTCTCCAGCCCCGCCCCCAGCGCCACCACCAGCAGCAACGACAGCACCACCGGCGGGAAGGACATCCACACATCCACCAGGCGGGAGATCACCCAGTCCACCCCGCCGCCCAGCGCCCCGGCGAGCACGCCCAGCACCGTGCCGACCGCCGCCGCCCCCAGCGCCGCCCCCACCGCCACCGCCACCGCGATGCGCGCCCCCCACATCAGCCGGGACAGCACGTCCCGCCCCAGGCTGTCGGTGCCGAGCCAGTGCGGCGGCTGCGCGCTCGCATCCGGCGGCGTCTGGATCGACAACAGGTCCATGTCGTTCGGCGGCACCGGCGCCAGCATCGGTGCCGCAGCGGCCACCAGCACCAGCACCGCCACCAGCAGCGCCCCCAGCCAGCCCTGCAGCGGCAACCTCAACCGCCGCATCAACGCGTGCGCAGCCGCGGATTGAGCCCGACCGTCACCACGTCCACCGCCAGCGTGATCAGCAGCACGCCCACGCAGTACACCAGCGTCGCAGCCTGGATCACCGGGATGTCGCCGCTGCGCACCGCCGTCACCATCAAGTTGCCGAGCCCCGGCCAGCCGAAGATCACCTCGATCAGCAACGTGCCGCCGAACATGAACCCCGCCTGCACCCCCACCAGGCTCAGCGTCGGCAGGGCCGCGTTGCGCAGCGCGTGGCGATGCAGCACCTGCCACTCTGTCAGCCCGCGCAGCCGGGCGGACTGCACGAAATCCTCCACGATCGTGCCGAGCAGGCTGGAGCGCAGCACCCGCGCGATCAGCGGCGCCAGCGTCAGCCCGAGGGCGGCCGCCGGCAGCACCAGATGCGCCACCGCGTCCGCGAACGCACCCGGCCGCCCGGCGAGCAACGTGTCCAGCAGCATGAACCCCGTGCGCACGGGCACGGTCTCGTCCGGATCGGTGCGGCCGATGAACGGCAGCACCCGCAGCCACACGCCGAACAGCAGTACACCGCCGATCGCCCACACGAACTCCGGCACCGACACCAGGATGGAGGTCAGCACGTCCCCCGCCAGCTCCCACCCCGTACGCCGCACCGCGAACAGCACCAGCCCCGCCAGCACCCCCCCCAGGATCCCCAGCGCCAGCGCGCATAGCACCAGCTCGACCGTCGCGGGCAGCACGCTCGCCACCAGCGGCCCCACTTGCCGGCGTAGATTGACCGACTGCCCCAGATCCCCGTGCAGCAGCCCGCCGACCCAGATCGCGTATTGCTCCGGCACCGGCCGGTCCAACCCGAACTCGTGCCTCAGTGCCAGGCGGTCCGCCTCCGTAGCACCCGGCGGCAGCGACATCCCGACCGGGTCGATCGGCAACTGCCGCAACACGATGAACACCAGCAGCGAGATCAGCACCAGCATCAGCACGCCCGACCCGAGCCGGAGGGCGACGACACGGGCGATCAGCACGGGCGGTTACAGCAAGGCATGCCGCAAGCTAGAGAGCGCGGCCTGCGCCTGTCCACCCGGCGCACCGTGCCTTCCTTGCAACAAACGGGACAATGCGGTGAATTCGTGCCACTGCCACCAGGTGGCCCCGTATGGGGCTTTTGTGCTGACCACCCGAGTAGGAAAGTCATCGCCAGTGATCGGAAAGTGCCGCCGCAATGACCCCCCAAAAACGAACGAGATCAAAGCAGCATGCGATCGTGGCGTTCATCAGGAACTGGGGCGGCACGATCTTCGGCCTGGCCATGGCTGCCGTCCTGATCATGCTGCTCGTCAAGTAACAGCCTCGATCGAGTGGGTCGTGTCTTCCTCCCCTCCCACAAGGGGAGGGGGACGTCCTTTTCCGCGTCCTTAATGCGCCACCACTGGCGGTGGCCGGCGGCCGAACCGCCGTTTCGCGCCCTCCCGCATCGACTGGAACGTGACATACAGCATCGGTATCAAGAAAATCCCGATCGTCGAGGAGAAGATCATCCCCGCGAACACCGGCGTCCCCACGTCCCGCCGGCTGACCTCCGCCGCACCCCGGGCGATTACCAGCGGCACCAATCCCAGGATGAACGCGAAGGACGTCATCATCACCGCCCGGAACCGGGTGCGCGCCCCCAGCACCGCCGCGTCGTGGATGCTGTCGCCCGCTTCGCGCCGTTCCTTGGCGAACTCCACGATCAGGATACCGTTCTTTGCCGCCAGCGCGATCAGCACCACCAGCCCGATCTGCGCATACAGGTCGAGCGCCAACCCGCCGATCAGGATGCCCACAAACGACCCGAACACGCCCACCGATACCGACAGCAGCACCGGGATC
>CAXSEG010000126.1:0-12570 GCA_964235545.1 uncultured Acetobacteraceae bacterium | reverse complement strand
CATGCGCGCTTGATCCGCGGGTCGATCGCTGTTTGCAGGAGGTCGATTAGCAGGTTGAGGGCCACGAAGAACAGCGCCAGCACCAGGATCGTGCCCTGCAGGACGGGGATGTCGCGCTGGAAGATCGCGCTGTTGAGCAGGAAGCCGGTGCCGGGCCAGGTGAACACCGTCTCCACCAGGATCGAGCCGCCCATCAGGTAGCCGAGCTGCAGCCCCATCACGGCCAGCGCGCCGGGTGCCGCGTTACGCGCGACGTGAAGGAAGATGCCGCCGCGCAGCAGGCCCTTGCCGCGCAGGGTGTTCACGAAATCCTGGCTTAGCACCTCGGCCACGATACCGCGGACGGTGCGGGTGATGATGCCCATCGGGATCACGCTGAGCGTCACGGCGGGCAGGATCAGGAACTTGAAATGCCCCCAGTTCCAAGCCCAGTCGGAGGTGCCGCCTTCGCCGGCGCCCATCGCGGGCAGCCAGCCGAGCAGCACGCTGAACACCACCACCATCACCATGCCCAGCCAGTAATGCGGCACGGACACGCCGGCCACCGCCAGCCCCGTCGCCAGCCTGTCCACCACGGTGCCGCGCGCCGCCCCGGCCAGCCCGCCCAGCAGCAGCCCCATCACGAACCCGATGGCAGACGCCACCGCCGCCAGCCGCAAGGTGTTCACCAGCGCCACCGACAGGTCCGACCAAACGCTGCGCCCCGTTGCCAGCGAGCGGCCTAGATCGCCGGTCGCGACATGGGCCAGCCACAAGCCGAACTGCACCGGCAGCGTGCGGTCCAGGCCGTAGTCGTGCTTGATCTGGTCCACCACGTCCTGCGGGGCATCCGGCGGCACGATGGCGTTGACCGGGTCACCCGGCGCGATGTGCACCAGCATGAAGCACACCAGGCTGACCGCCAGCGCGATCGGCACGGCGTAGGCGACCCGGCGGAGGATGTACAGCAGCATCTCAGGCGGCCTCCGCCACACGCACGCAGCGCGCGGCGCGGCCAGGCGAGGGATGGCGCGGCTCCGGCACCGCTAGCAGGCAGGCGGCCTCCGCAAAGGCGCAGCGCGGGGCGAAGGCGCAGCCTTGTGGCGGCGCCTCCATGTTGGGCGGGGCGCCCGGGATGGTGGCCAGCCGGGTGCCGCGGGCGCCGGCATGGACGGTGGCGCCGAGCAGGCCCTGCGCATACGGGTGCAGCGGCGTGCGCATCAGGGCGGTGACCGGGCCTTCTTCGATGAAGCGGCCCGCGTACATGACCGCGATCCGGTCCGCCACCTCGCCGGCCACCCCTAGATCGTGGGTGACGAAAATCATCCCCATGCCAAGCTCGGCCTGCAGCCGACGCAGCAACAGCAGGATCTGGATCTGCACCGTGGCGTCCAGCGCCGTGGTCGGCTCGTCCGCCAGCAGCAATTGCGGGCGGCAGGACAGAGCGATGGCGATCATCATGCGCTGCCGCAGCCCGCCGGACAGCTCGTGCGGGTAGGCACCCAGCCGGCGTTTGGCCGACGGCACCTGCACCAGGTCCAGCAGCTCCAGCGCGCGCCGTTCGGCTTCGGCCCGGGACACGGCCTCGTGGCGCAGGATCGTCTCGCGGATCTGCTTGCCGATGGTGAACACGGGATCCAGCGCGGTCATCGGCTCCTGGAAGATCATGCTCACCACGCGGCCGCGGATGTCGGCCAGCGCACGCTGGCCGGCGGCAACGATGTCGTGCCCGCCCACCTGCACCCGCCCCGTCATTACCGTGCGCCGCTCCGGGTTCAGCCGCATCAGCGCGCGCAGCGTCACGGACTTGCCGGACCCGCTCTCCCCCAGAATGCACAGCGTCTCCCGCGCCGCCACCGTGAAGCTCACCCCCTCCACCGCCCGCACCGTGGCGTCCCGCGAGACGAAGCGCACGCGCAGGTCCTGCACGTCCACCAGGCTCATGCCGCCAGTGCCCCCGCGGCGAACGGTGCCCGGCTGTGGCCGCTGCCGGGCTGCACCGCGAGGCAGGCCGTCGCGTGCTCGCCGCCGGCTAAAGGCGGCACGGTCTGCGCGCACACCGGCTCGGCCAGGACGCAGCGGGTGCGGAAGCGGCAGCCGGAGGGCGGGTCCACCGGGTTGGGTGGGTCGCCGGATAGCGGCGGCTCGGTGCGGCGGCGCTCCGGATCCATCGAGGGGCGGCTGTCCAGTAGCGCGGCGGTGTAGGGGTGGCGCGCGCCACCGTAGATCGCGTCAACCGGGCCCAATTCCATCACCCGGCCCAGATACATCACCAGCACCCGGTCGGACACGAATTGCACGACGTTGAGGTCGTGGCTGATGAACAGGTAGGTCAGTCCGAACTGCGCCTTCAAGTCCAGCAGCAGGTTCAGCACCTGCGCCTCCACGGATTTGTCCAGTGCGCTGACCGGTTCGTCCAGGATCAGCAGCCGGGGCTGCAAAGCCAGCGCGCGGGCGATGTTCACCCGCTGCCGCTGCCCGCCGGACAGCTCGTGCGGGAAGCGGCGCGCGAATTGGCTGGGTTCCAGGCCCACCGCTTCCAGCAGATCGGCGGCCTGGGCGGTGGCCGCGCGCCGGGCCGTGCCGTGTACCTGGGGCGCGAAGGCGATGCTCTCGCCCACCGTCATGCGCGGGTTGAGCGAGGCGTAGCTGTCCTGGAACACCATCTGCACCTGACGCCGGTATTGCTTCAGGCTTAGCCCGCCGACCGTCTGGGCGCCCGGCCCCACTGCCTGGCCGTCGAAGATCACCTCGCCCGCGGTCGGCTGCAGCAGGGCCATGATCAGCCGCGAGGTGGTGGACTTGCCGCAGCCCGACTCGCCGACGATCCCCAGCGTCTCGCCGCGGCGCACGGTGAACGACACGTCGTCCACCGCGCGCACTGACCCGCCGCTGCGCCCCAGCAACCCGCCGGTGAGGGCAAAGTGCTTGGTCAGTCCGCGCACGTCCAGCAACGGGCCGCCGCCCTGTTCCACCGCCACGATTCCCCGGCCCCCCTGTCGCCCCATGCCTGCAAAACCGGTGCCAACGCTCGCTTGACGGCGCGGCACGGTTCGGGCCATGCCCGGCCATGCAATACACGCAAGTGAAGCCGCCTCACGCCTACGCGCGG
Source organism: uncultured Acetobacteraceae bacterium (assembly GCA_964235545.1). GTDB lineage: Bacteria > Pseudomonadota > Alphaproteobacteria > Acetobacterales > Acetobacteraceae > LMUY01. The sequence continues at coordinate 9,479 of CAXSEG010000126.1, read as the reverse complement.
ACGCCGCCGAACCTGTTCAACCTGCGCGGCACGGACCAGGCGGGGCTTGCCGCATTCTACCGGACCGTCGGGCAGAGTGCGGCGGAGTGCCCGGCCGAAGGCTTCATGCTCTACGACCACTGCTACGTCTATGACGGCTGCCACGTGATGGACCCGGCGCTGGAGTGGGTGGCGGACACGGTGATGGATTACGGCATCGCCAACACGATCAAGCCGGTGATCCAGGACGTCATCCGCGGACGCCACCAGCGCAAGCTCGACGCCTCGCCGTTGCAGACGGTGGTGATCGCGAAGGCGGGAGCGGACAATTACGGCCATACGCTGACCGACATCTTGCCCAAGCTGGTCAACATCGCCCGCTCGGGACTGACCGCGATCCGCTTGTTGCTGCCGATGGGGATGCAGCATTTCGCCGGGCTGGTCACGGCCGTGCTCGCGCGGGCCGGGGTGCGGGCGGAGCTGGAGTTCCATGCGCCGGCGACACTGGTGGAGGCGGAGGGCGTCTACGTCTTCTCCGCCGTGGCGAAGCACAACACGCGGAAATCGGCGACCTTCCTGGAATTCGCGGACATGGTGGGCGCGCTGTACGGCATCACCATGGAGCGCCGCCGCCGCATCTATGTCCGGCGCGGCGCCAATGACCACCGGACGCTTGAGCAATCGGCCGCCGTGGAGGCTGCTTTCGAGCGCCACGGCTTCGAGAGCCTGTATCCGGCCGAGCTGGGCCTGGAAGGCCAGATCCGCCTGTTCGCCACCGCCAGCCACGTTGCGGGGCCGATCGGGGCGGGCATGGCCAATATCGGTTGGGCGCCGCCTGCGTGCGACGTGTTCACGATCGATCCCGGCATGGGTGATTTCTACTTCTGGGACCTGAGCTGCTTGCTGCAGCACCGCTTCAATTGGCTGTTCGCGGCGCCTTACCGCGGCTACTCACCTGAAATGTCACAGAACAACTTCGCCGTCGACCTGGAGCTGCTTGGCGCGACCCTGCGCCTGGTCTACTCCTAGCGGCGTGGTGTGACGGTGAAGGACGCGGCGGTGGACCTGCTCGAACCGATTCGGCTGATCGTCTGGGACCTGGACGAGACGTTCTGGAAGGGCACCCTCACCGAAGGCGGGATCGAGACGTTCGTCGAGGAGAACCATGCCCTCGTGCTGGCACTGGCCCGCCGCGGGATCATGAGCTCCATCTGCTCCAAGAACGACCACGACACGGTCCGCGCCATCCTGCAAGAGCAGGGGCTGTGGGACAGCTTCATCTTCCCGTCCATCGACTGGTCGCCGAAGGGCGGCCGGGTCGCCGCCGTGGTGGAGGCGGTCGGGCTGCGCCCGCCGACCGTGCTGTTCATCGACGACAATCCCAATAACCGAGGCGAGGTGGCCCAGGCGGTGCCGGGCATCCTGGTCGCGGACGAAACCGTCATCCCCGGCCTCGCTGGCCACCCCATGCTCAAGGGCAAGGACGATAGCGGCCTGACCCGGCTTGCGCAGTACAAGCTGCTGGAACGCAAGAAGCAGGACGAGGTGCGGGCCTCGGGCGACAATGCCGGCTTCCTGCGCGGCTGCGCCATTCGGGTGACGATCGAGCACGACCTGGAACGCCACCTGGACCGGGTGATCGAGCTGATCAACCGCACCAACCAGCTGAACTTCACCAAGCAGCGCCTGCCGGAGGACCAGGCGCAGGCGCGGGCGGAGGCGCTGAAGCAGATCCGCTACTTCGGGCACCAGGGCGGGCTGGTGAAGGTGACGGACCGCTACGGTGATTACGGGTTCGTCGGCTTCTACCTCAAGACGCTGGACGAGGGGGTGACTGCGGGCACGCTGAAGCATTTCTGCTTCTCCTGCCGCACCATCGGCATGGGGATCGAGCAGTGGGTGTACCAGACGCTCAGCCGCCCCTGGCTGACGGTGGTGGGCGACGTACTGGCGGACGTGTTCGGCGCGCCCCCCGTGGACTGGATCAACCAGGCCAGCGGTGCAGGCGGGCCCGGGCGACGGCTGAGCCAGTTCTCAGACATACGGCTGCGCGGCGGCTGCGAGATCTCGGCGCTGGCGCATTATTTCAAGGTCGCCGGCCCCGTGACCTGCGTCGAGACGAATTTTCCGCGCGACATCTTCGTGGCCAAGCTGGACACGGGGTCAAGCTTGGTGAACGCGCTGGATGGCTCGCCGGACCGGCTGGCCGCGCTGGCCAAGCTGGCCTTGCCGCCGGAGAGCCTGACCTCCAGCTTCCTCGCCCCCGTCAGCGGCCCGACCCTGCTGGTGCTCAATCTGTGGGGCGAGCTGCATATCCCACTGCACCGGCACAACGCAGGCGGCTTCGGCGTCAACCTGGTGGTGGACGGGTTCATGAGTTGGACCGACAGCCATCAGGGCGGGCAGTTCGGCGCCTGGACGGATGAGGAAGTGGCGGCGCAGGCGAATGCCGCCGGGCTGAACCCGGCTGTTCGGGCGCAGGTGATGGCGATGGTGGTCGAGTTGCGGGCGAACTACACCTTCTGCGGCGCGGCGGACGAGGCGCAGGTCAAGGCCAATCTGCGCGTGATCGCCGACCGCATCCCGGCCGGTGCGACACTGGCGCTGCTGCTGCCATCCTGCTGGCAGTTCGACGGCACGCCGAACCAGCGCAACACCCAGCATGCGCGGTGGTGCACCGAGGCGCTGGCAGGGCGGCTCAACGTCCACCTGATCGACATCGACCGTTCGGTCCACGCCCAGAGCGACCGGTCGGCGGAGATGGGCGATCACTTCGACCGGATCGTCTACTACCGGGTCGCGGAGGATATCATGGGCCGGGTGACGGCGTTGGCCGAAGCGGCGGAGTGAACGGCCGGCGCTGGACGTGCGGGCGCGGCTGGACGACCCGACCTCGGAGTGCCCGCCGAGGCCGGGCACTCCGGTTCGCAGCCCTGGTCAGAGCCAGAAGAGCTTGGCCATATCCTCGTAGCTGCCAATCTCGCTGGTCGGCAGGATCGTCGCCGACTGCACGAAGGTCTTCAGGTCACGATCCGTCAGGGTGCCGAACTCCCGCATGATGTCGTGGTAATGGTCGGTCAGCACCGTGGACCCGGGATCCAGCCCGGTGATCAGCCCCAAGCCGGTCGGCTGCGCGTCCAGCATCGTCACCTGCAGGCCGGGGCGATATTTCTGCAGCACGGCGAACAGCTTCCAAACGTCGCCGGTCCAGAACTCGGGATAACGCTCGCTGCGGACGACGCCTGGCCCGGTCTCATGCCGCCGGGCCATCGGCGCATCCAGCGGCAGGCAGTCATGCACCGCGATGACGGAGTTGGGCCGGCAGGCCCGTTCGGTGTTCGCGAGATCACGGAGCAGGAACTCGGCCAGATGCAGCCCGTCGAGGAACGCGAACTCGACCTTGCCGCCCAGGATGGCTTGCGGATCGAATGACTTGAAGAACGCGTCGCTCCCCATCCGATACAGGCCGCAGAAAGTCTTCTGGCCAAGGAAGGACGGGGTAAGCCGGAACTCCGGGTCGATCGCGATCGACGGGCAGGACGCCAGCGCGAGCGACGATCCATCCCGGCTGCCGATCTCGAGGTAATTGGCCGGCTTCAGAAACCGGTGCAGGCGTTCCAATACGGTCTTGTAGTCTTCCCCTGAAAGATCGACGGCGAAGTCATCCGGATCTGACGGCATGGCGATACTCCTGCATGGCGGATACGATTTCGACTGACCGGTGTCGGCGTCAAAGCCTCCATCGTGATGTCAGGCCGCTGGTGCCAGGTCCAGTGACAGCACCTCGGCACCCGGCCCGCGCAGCTTGCCGTCGCTGCAGAACTGATACAGCCCATCCGGCCGGCCGCGGTAGATCGCCACCCAGGCGCCCAGATTGCCGGTATGCGTCACCACGTATCTCGCCCGGGCCACCAGGATGGTCATGGCGAGCAGGCGCAAGGCGATTTCCGCCTTGCCGATGCCGAACTCGGCCGGCACGTCGAGGTTGTGGATCGCCGTGCCCCCCGCCGTGGCCGGCAGCTCCCTGAACCACACCGCCTGCGGCAGCGCGGCGAGGATCGCGTCCCGCGCCTGCACCTGGTCGGTCTGGCACAGCACCGACAGCCCCGGCTCCCGCGCAATCAGGCTGCCTGCGACCGCCGCGTAATCCTCGGGGGAGGCCGGAGCGATCTCGATGGACTTGTCCGTGCCGCGATACAGCAGGACGACCGTGTTCGAGAGATTTAGGCCATACTCCGCCACCAGCCGGTCCGCGAACGCCCGGACCCGGCTGTGCGGCCGGAAATACAGGTCGGCGTAGACGTTCAGCACGTCGAGCGGGAACGAGACGTACACGCCGTGACGCTCGAAGGTCGGCCACGGCTCCGGGTGGTCGGCCATCCGCCGCTCCCGGCCCTCGAACAGGTCCTGGTACGGGTCGCCATCCGCCGTATCCCTGAACTCCCGCAGGCACAGCCGGTAGTCGATCCGGTCGATCGTGACGCCCAGCAGACGGGCGCTGAAGATCATTCCCAGCGTGCAGGTGAACGTCCAGGAGAAGCCGTAGGAATCGTGATGCCAGTAATCCGCCAGGATGTCCGTTGCGGTGACGCGGATGTTGCGGAGCTTGCCAACGTATTCCTGCGGTAGCGGCGCACAAATTTCAATGTAGTGCAGGCGCAGGCTGGCATGGGCCAGGGAGTAGACCCTGACATAGCGCGCCATGGCGTAGTACTTCACGGCGACGACGAGCGGTGCGCCTGTCACCTTGCCGCCGAAATCCGCCCGGGTGACGACCAGGTCGGTCCATTGCACCTCATCGGCCGAAACCGACACGACGAGCGGCAGGGCATTCGGTTCGCTCTCGTTGTTGAACAGCCGGATGCGGTGGATGTGGCGGACACAAAGCAGGTCGATCGTGATGCTGGGACGCGCCTCCAGCTCGGTCCGGAAGAACGGCGCCCCCGGGTCGGATGCGGGGACGAGATGGGCCGGCCTGACATTGCCGAACGCACTCGAGAGCGTGACCGGCATGCCATAGCCGATATCCAGCAGGTTCGTTTCGACAAAGATGTCGACCATGGCTCAACAGTCCTGCAGATGGAACATAGCGGTCGCCGCCGCGAGGTTTACGCCAGCGATCCTCAGGGGTCCACGCCCCGCCGCCAAATCCACATCTATCGGCGGGTGAAAAGAAATCCCCCTCCCCTTGAGGGAGGGGTTGGGGGGAGGGGTGGCCACACGCTCCGAAATAGCCCGTTTCCGCGACCTGCATCGGCCCTAGCGGAACGGGATCCAGTCCGACACCGTGCCGTCCCACATGAAGGCGACCGGCGTCGACGGGTTGATCGTGCCCGGCGCACCCAGCACCGTCTGCCCCGTGTTGCCGGACATCGTGAGGGTCGTGATCGTGCCGGTGCAGATGACGTGCACGATGAACCCGTCCGGGATCGCCGTGGTCGCGGGCATGGTCAGCGTCATCGTGCCGATCGTGCTGGAATTAGGCTCGATCTCGACGATCATCTGGTCGATCACGCCGGACGGCACGGGCAGGGTGATCACCGCACCCGACCCGACGTTGGCGATCTTGTAGCGGTTGCCGATCATCGCACCCACCGCCGTCCGCGCGGTGCCGAGGGCGGAGGCCGTCGTCGCTACCGCGTTGCTCACGTCGCCCGCGGCGGGGGTGCTGCCGGTGATGCGGACCAGGCCGGTGCCGGCACCGGCCAGACCGAAATCGGTCGCCGTGAGCGAGTAGGTTTGCAGCGTCGGGGGAGAGGCCGCCGTGCCAGCCTGCATGTGCAGGTAGGCGGTGGGATTGGCCACCGGATTCGTCATGTTCAGCACGACGTTGCCGTTGCTCAGGATGGTGACCCCTGCGCCGGCCTTATCCGCGACCACGGCGGCGACCGCGGCATCCGTACCGGCCGGCATCATGGTCACGTAGCCGCCGCTCGGCGCGCCGCTCAATTGCCAGTAATCCGCCGGACTGGCAGGGTTTGCCAACCGCAGCGCCGTGCCGCCGTTCTGCGCCAACACCACGCCCGTGCCGTCGTCGGTGATCCAGTCGCCGCCGAAGCTGGTGAGCGCCGGGTTGCCTTCACTGTCATTGTTCAGGCTGTTGAGCGTGATCTTTTGGTTGGCCATCATCGCGAGGGGATACTGCACCTGCTGCAGGCCCGGCGCCCCGGCGAAGTCGATCCCGATCAGCCACTGTCCGCCGATCACGTGCGCCGCATCGCAGGGAATGGCGTTGGCGGCGTGTAGCAGGTTGCAGGTGCTCAGCTGGTCGATCCAGCGGTTGTTGATTTTGGCGGTGGTGGCGCTGCGGTTGTAGCCCATGGCACTGCCGATGGCCGACACGTCGTTGCCGTTGTCGGTCAGGTGGAACTCCTGCATTTGCATATACTGGCCCGGCGCCAAGGCCGTGATGTTGCCCCCCTGGTACCCGCAATTTGGCACCGCCAGCCAATCGGTGTAGCCGTTGATGATGCCGTTCGGACCGGCCGAGGTATTGCCGTCACCGGGCCCGGCCTGACCGTTGCAGAGCATCTGCGCCCCGAACACGCCCGTATCGCCGGCCCCGTTGGTCTGCAGCACCACCTGGTAGGCCCCGACGCTCGTTCGCCCGTCATTGCTGTTGTGGGACTGGTTCCAGCCTGAACTGCTGTCCATCAGCAGCGTGTGGGCGTTGGTGCCTGGCATCCCCTCGTAGTTGTGCAGCGGCGTGCCCAAGGTGCCTGTGCCGGAAACGTGGAACTCCTCGGCGCTCAATGTGTGCGAGTAGTCGAACTTGGCCCAGCACGGGAAGCCGGCGGCGCAGTTGTCCTCGGTGCTGTTTGCCTGGTTCCACGCCTGCGGGTTCGGCGCGGTGCGCACGGCCGCGAACTGCGCCGCGCGCGGGTTGCCGTCGCTGCCCTTGATCTGGCCGCCGCCGATAAAGACGCCCTGCATCGTCGCCTGCGGCACGCCGGGCGCATTGCAGGTCACCCCCGCAGGGACGATGACCCGGCGGCCGCTCTGGCCGGCGGCGATCACCGCGTTGCTGTCGTCCGTCGTGCCGTTACAGGCGGCGCCGAAATCCTGGATGGAGAGCTGGTCCGCGAGTTTCTGTGCCAGTGGCCGGGCCGCGACGGCACCCACCGCCTGCACCGCCTGGCCCGCGAGCGGCACCGGCCCGAGCTGCGCCCAAGCCGCCGGGATACTCAGCAGAAGGAGGAAGAGAGCCCGAAAGCCTCGTATGATCACTGTTTGTTCTTTCAAAACCATTGGCAAGGTCTGTCTGCCTTCGCCGGGCGGGCACCATAGCGCAACAGGGGGTGCTTACCCAATGGTCGTATGCGCATCTAACTGCTCCCTCTCCCGATTCGCAGGAGAGGGAGAAAGGACCAGCCTTCAGCCGTGCAGCCGCGTGGCATTCCTGACGCTGGCGAGGATGTCGGCCATCGGCCTGGACTGGAACTCCGCCTGGCAGGACACGACATCCCGGAAGCTCGTCTCGCCGACCCCGGCATAGCTCCGCCGGCCAACCTCGCCTGCGGGGCGGGCATCGCGCCACAGAACCAACTGCCCGCCTGATTCTGCGACGACGGCATAGCTCCAGCTCTGCATGAACTCGCGAATGAAGAACACCAGCCGGTAGACGTCGCCCATCCACGAGTAGTCGTCGGCCATCACCGGATACACCCGGGCCTGGTGGTCCCGCACCCGGAATGCCTCGGCCGGGTCGGGCAGGGCGGCGTGATAGGAGGTCGGGTTGATGTCGTCGATGACGATGACTCCGCCCTGCCTCAGATGCGCCTGCACGTTCAGCAGGTCCCGCAAGGTCTGCTCGAACGTGTGCAGCCCGTCGATGAAGGCCACGTCCATCATCCAGCCCGATCCAGGGCCGGCGAAATACGCATCGCTCGGCAATGGGAAGTGCTGGATGGTTCGCTCCCCGTCGAGCACGTCCGTGGTGGGATACTTGAACTCCGGATCGACGGCGCGCTTTCGGGCAGCGACGACGGCGTTGAAGGTGAAACCGTTGTCCACGCCGATCTCCAGATAGGCCGGAGCTTGATACAACCCGAGCAGGGCCTGGACGATCTCGCTACGCGTCATGGTTCGAACGGCTCCTATGGCTCTCGTTTCTCATCCGCCTGCCCGGCACTGCCCAGTGTCCGGTCGCCGGCGGTCAGCCCACCTGGCGCAGCACATAGCGTAGCCCGTCCAGGTCCACCGGATACTGTGCGGACGCCAGCTCCTGCGTGTAGAACGAGATCGGCCCGGTGAAGAGCCAGGTGAAGGGTTGTCCGGCCAGTGCGGCCAGGTCCCAGAAGAAATAGTCGGCCAGGCCGGGATCGATCATCGTCACCCGGCACGCGGCGGGGGCGAACAGGATGTTGGCCATGCCGGCCCCGAGCGGGCCCACGATGTGGCTCGCCTGGCTGAACAGCCGGACCTGGTCGGCGAACGGCATCCTGCCGGGATGTATCGTCTCGTAGCCGGCCGTCTCCAGCACCGCCCGGGCCTCGGCCGCGTTGCCCAGCGCGCGCTGCTCGCCGGGCGGGCGCTCGACATACAGGCGGCGACGCGGCTCCGGCACGATGCCGAGGCTGCGCCACACCAGGTCCCGGAAGGTGAGCAGGGTGTTGGACTTACGGATGTTGTGCTGCGAGACCGGGCCCAGGAAGACCAGGGTCTCGACAGTGGTGATGTCGTGCTCCGGCACGAAGACGAGCTCCGCGCCGATGCCGGTCAGGCTTAGCCGGCCCTGCAGCGTCGCGGCATAGGGCCCCATGCTGGCCGGCAGCAGCAGCCGGATGTCGCGGAGCGGCGACCGCACGAGATTGATGATGCGGGGCATGATCTCCGTCATCACGTGCCCGTAATTGTCGGCGCCGGCCTTCGCGATCACGACCGTGGGCTTGCCCAGCGCGGGCTGGTGGCGCACGTCGCCCGCCGCGATGCGCTGTATCAGGCCGGGTCGCACCGCGTCGGCCGAGGGATAGTCCGTGATCGAGGGCGCCACCCATTGCTGGTCCGGCCCCAGCAGGTATTTGCCGCCGACCACGGTGGCGGCGGCGAAGGTCACCATGTATTCGGCCGGGCAGTCGGCATCCCGCTGGCGGACGATGTTGTAGAAATATGCCAGCAGGTCCGGATCCCGGCACCAGCAGCCGACCAGGGCCGGCGGTGCCCGGCGATAGGTGTGGGCGGGATGCAGGATGACCGCGTCGGGGGGCAGTCCGTCGTCACTCATTGCTCAGGCTTCCGCGGGCGCGGTGGAGTGCCGCTCCGTTGCATCGGGGTGGAGGTGTCAGGGTGAAGAGGGGGCGAGCACGCCGGGCGCCTCGCGTTGCAGCCAGCCATGCAGGCTGTTGCCATTCACCTCGAACGGATTGTCGAAGTATCCCATCAGGTCGGACCGGTCGCGGTAGAACACACGGGCCGGCTTGGGGATCGGCTCGCCGTTGGAGAACGCACCGAACGCCCAATAGTGCTGTGGGATGCCCGGCACGGCGTTGGCGGCCAGGGTG
>CAXSEG010000125.1:0-12578 GCA_964235545.1 uncultured Acetobacteraceae bacterium | reverse complement strand
GGCATTGGCGGTGCTGCAGACGCTGCTGGCGCAGAACGGTGCGGCGCTGGTGGAGCAGGCGGGCATCTACCGCGTGCTGCCGGCGGCGGCCGCGGCCGCCACGCCCGGGCTGGCGGGTGGGGCAGGCGGGGCCGGCACCTCGCTGCACCCGCTGCGCTACGCCAGCGCCGAAGACCTCGCCAAGACGCTGACCCCGTTCGTGCAGAATGGCGGGCGCATCGCCGCTGACACCGGACGCAACGCGCTGATCATCAGCGGCGACCCAACGACGCAACAGGTGCTGAACGGCCTGATCGACGCGTTCGACATCGATATCCTGGCAGGACAATCCTACGCCTTGCTGCCGGTGACCTCGGGCGATGCGAAGGATTTCGCCTCCGCCATGCAGGACGGGCTGCGCGGTGCCGGCGGCGCGCTGTCCAACGTGGTGCGGGTGATCCCAATGGCACGGATCGCGTCCGTGCTCGTCGTCTCCAACCAGCCGCGCTACATCGAGGAGGCACGACGGATCTACGGCCTGGTCGAGCGCAAGCGCCGCCTGACGGTGCGGTCCTGGCACGTCTACTACCTCCAGAACAGCCGCAGCAACGACACGGCCTACGTGCTGCAGCAGGCGTTCACGCCGAACAACGTGACGGCCACGCCCACGCCGCCGTCGAACGGGCAGGCCGGCAACATCAGCGCGCAGCATGCGGGCGGCCTCGGAAGCGGGATTGGCCAGACGTCCAGCGGCTCCAACGGCCTACCCGGCTCTGGCAGTAGCTCGGGAAGCGGCCTCGGCAGCGGCGGCCTCGGGAGCGGTGGCCTCGGCGGATCAACGGGCGGCCAGACCGGCGCGGCGGTGGTGGCGCCAGCAGCCCCTGCCTCTGGAAACCCCCTGCTCGGCGGACTGGACGCAGGCGGCGGCGACGCCTCCGGAGGGGGGGCCAACGCGGACATGATGCGGATCATCCCCAACCCGCAGAACAATGCGCTGCTGGTCTATGCCACCCCGCAGGAGAACGACACGGTCGAGACGATGCTGCGCAAGCTCGACATCATTCCCCTTCAGGTCCGCATCGATGCCGTGATCGCCGAAGTCGACCTGAACGACGCGCTGAACTACGGCACGCAGTTCTTCTTCAGCTCAGGCCTGCAGGGCGCGTTGTCCTTTGCCTCGCCTGCAGCCGGGGCCGTGGCAAATGCCTTCCCGGGCTTCTCGAGCGGCTTTCCCGGCTTCGTGTTGAGCGGCCCCGGCGGCACCTCGGGCGCCCTGGCCGCCCTGCAATCGGTGAGCAAGGTGAAGATGCTGTCCTCGCCGCAATTGCTGGTGCAGGACAATGAAACCGCCAAGCTCCAGGTCGGCGCTTTGGTGCCGTATTTGAGCCAGACGTCGCAGAGCACGATCACCACCGGGTCACCTGTGATCAACTCGGTCAACTATCAGCAGACCGGCGTCATCCTGCAGATAACGCCACGGGTGAACAGCGGCGGTCTGGTCACGCTGGACATCTCGCAGGAGGTCAGCAGCGTGCAGCCGAACGTCACCACGGCCGGCATCACCAGCCCGACCTTCAACGAGCGCAACGTCAGCTCCCGCGTGGTCATCCAGGACGGCCAGACCGTGGGGCTTGCCGGCTTGATCCAGGATTCCGACTCACGGCAAAATCAGGGCATTCCATTCCTGAAGGACATCCCCCTGCTCGGCGCCCTGGTCAGCCAGCAGACCAATGCGCGCGCGCGGACGGAATTGCTCGTGCTCATCACCCCGCACGTGGTGCACGACCAGCGGGATGCGCGCTCGCTGACGGAAGACCTGCGCGACTCGCTGAGCGGTGCGGCGGGGATCGCGCAGCAACTGAACCAGCTGCAGCCCTCGGGTTCCGCGGACCCGAATGCGTACTTGCGGTCCCGCGCCGGCCTCCAGCGATAGGGCGCCCCTCACCGCGTCGAATAGCCCGCCGCATGCGGCAGTGCCAGCGCCAGGTCCGGCACGTAGGTCACCAGCAGCAGCACCGCGATCATGGCGGCGATGAACACCGGCACCTCGCGGAAGATCGCGGCCAGCGGCGTGCCGGTCAGCCCGTGGACGACGAAGATGATCAGCCCGTGCGGCGGCAAGGCGAGCCCGATCATCATGTTCACCACCACCACGACGCCGAACTGCACCGGGTCAATCCCCAGCCCCTGCGCCACGGGCACCAGCAGCGGCACCACCACGAGCAGGATCGTCACCTCGTCGATCACCACGGCGAGCAGCAGCATCAGCAGGTTGATGCAGAGCAGGAAGCCGGTCGGCGAGAGATCCATCCCCAACAGCGCCGCCTGCAGTGCGCCGGGCACGCCCTCGTTGGCGATGGCGTAGTTGAAGACGAAGGCGCCGGACATGATCAGCCCGATGGTGGCCGTGGTGCGCACCGTGTCGATCATCACGCCCATCAGCGCGCGCAAAGGCAGCGAGCGGTAGACCAGGGTGGCGAGCAGCAACGCGTAGGCGGCGGCGAGGGCGGCGGCCTCGGTCGGCGTGGCGATGCCCGAGTAGATGATGCCCAGCAACAGACCCGGCAGCAGCAACGGCGGCAGCGCGCGCCATAGCAGCCCGGGTAGGTCCGGGAGCCGCGTCGGCGGCTCGCGCGGGAAGTCCCGCCGCTTGGCGATGACCGCGATGGCCACCATCAACGCGCCCGCCATCAGCAGCGCCGGCACCAGACCAGCCAGGAACATGGCGCCGACCGAGGTGTTGGCGATCAGCGCGTAGAAGATCATCGGGATCGAGGGCGGAACCAGCGGTCCGATCGTGGCCGCCGCCACCGAGGTCGCCGCCGCGAACCCGGCGGGGTAGCGGCCCGCCTGGGTCATCATCCGCGCCACGATCAGCCCCGGCCCCGCCGCGTCCGCCACGGCGCTGCCGCTCATGCCGGAGAACACCAGGTTGGCCAGCACGTTCAGCTGCGCCAGCCCACCGGGATAGCGACCGACCAGGGCCAGCCCGAACGCCAGCAACCGGGGTGTGACGCCGCTGGCGTTCATCAGGTTGGCGACGAAGATGAACAGCGGCACCGCGATCAGCAGGTAAGAATTGTATAGTCCATTCATCGTCTGATCGACGACCAGCCCTACATCCTGGTGCGTCGCGAGCAGGTAGGCGAACCCGCCGGACAGCATGGCCAACCCGATCGGCGTGCCGAGCAGGGCTGTGCCGAGGAACACGGCGGCGAGGACGCCCAGGCCTGAGGACATGCCTATATCTGTCTTTGGCAGAGGCGGTAGAGCCCCAGCGCCGACCGGACCACCACCGCCAGCACGAATATGCCGAAGCAGGAGTACACCCAGTCGAGCCGCCATTGCAGCACCGGCGTGCGCTCCCGCCACAGGAACCGCAGGTAGTCCACCACGCCCGGCAACGCCCAGGCGAACAGCCCGCCCACCACCAGGTGTCTCAGCGCCTCCGTCACGCGCTGCCCCCGCGGTGGCAGATAGCGGACCAGGAGGTCGAACGCGATCTGCTGCCTGTCCGGCACCAGGAAGGCGTTGGCCCAGAACACCAGCCAGACGAACAGAATAGTCGAAATCTCGTCCGCCCAGGCCAGCGCGTCCCCGGCGGCGTAGCGCATTGCGACCTTGAGCAGGAAGATCGCGAACACGCAGGCGAACATTGCGCACCCGACCACCGACGCCGCGCGGTGGAACAGGCTAGGCAGCCGCCTCGACCCGCTTCGTCAACCCGGCATCCCAAGCCTTCGCCATCTCCGACCCGGCATACACCCGGTCCGCCAGGGCGCGGAACGGGGCGAGGTCGGGGCTGTCCACCTGCAGCCCGCGCGCTTTCAGGTTGGCGGCCACCTGCGCCTCGTCGGCCAGCCGCGCCTCCTGGTTGGCCTTCGCCGCCGCCTCGGCCGCCGCCTGTACCGTGGCCTGCTGCGCCGGTGACAGCTTGTCCCAGATCGGCTTGGCGATGTTGATCAACACCGGCTGGATCATGTGCGAGGTGAGCACGACCTGCTGCGTTACTTCGTAGAACTTGGCGGCGGCCAGGATGGTGAGCGGGTTCTCCTGCCCGTCGATCGTGCCGGTCTTCAGCGCCAGGTACACCTCGGGCATGCCCAGCGGCACGGGGCTCACGCCGAGCGTGCGGCCCAGCAACAGCCACTCCGGGCCGGACGGCATGCGCATCTTCACGCCGCCGAAATCTTCGGGGGCGGCCACCTTGCGGGCGGTGCGCAGGTTCACCTGGCGGGTGCCGAGATAGGTGGTGGCCAGGATCACGATGCCCATCTTGTCCGCCACCGCCGCCCGGTACTCGGCGCCGACCGGGCCGTCGAACACCCGGCGCAGGTGGCCGTAGTCCTGGAACAGGTAGGCGCGGTTGAACAGGCCGAGCGCCGGCACCTGCTGCGCCACCTCGAACGTGGTCATCGTGCTCATCTCAAGCGTGCCGCGCTGCAGGGCCGGCACCTCGGTGCCCTGCTTAAACAGGGTGGAGGCGGGGAACACCTGCACGCGCAGCCCGCCGTCGCCCGCCTCCACCGCCGTCTTGAACCCGTCGAGCGCGCGGCTGAGGAAGTCACCGGGCGGTGCCGCGGTGGACACTCGCAGCGTCACCGCTTCGGCCCGGGCGGCGATCGGCAGCGCGGCGGCGGCCAGGCCGCCAAGCACGCCGCGGCGGGTGAATGGTCCGGTCATGCGGGCGGCTGGATGCAGACCGAGAGCCGGCCGATGCCCTCGATCGCGGCATCCACCCGGTCCCCCACGGCGAGGAACGTGCCCTTCGGCACGCCGACGCCGGCGGGCGTTCCGGTCAACACCACGTCGCCGGGGTCCAGCGTCATGATGCGCGAGGCGATGCTGATCTGCTCGGCCACGGAGAAGATCATGTCCGCCGTCCGGCCGTCCTGCTTGCGCACCCCGTTCACGTCCAGCGTCAATCCCGTATCTTGCGGGTTGGCTAGCGCCGCGAACGGCACGATGCGCGGCCCGAGCGGGCAGCACGTGTCGTTGGCTTTCCCGGCCACCCAGTCGAGCTTGTAGAACGTCTCTGGCACGCGGTTATGGTCGCGGGCCGAAAAATCCACCGCCACCGTCCATCCGGCCACATGGTCCAGAGCGGTCTCGACGGAGACGTTGCGGGCCCGCGTGCCGATCACGGCGACCAGCTCCACCTCCCAATCAAAGGCTTTGGTGGCGATCGGCATGCGTACCGTGTCCCCCTCGCCCACGACAGCGTTGCGCGGTGGCTTCATGAAGAAGAACAGCCGCTGCTCCGCCTTCACCGCGCCGGGCATGCCCATCTCGGCCAAGTGGTCGAAGTAGTTCGCCCCGGCACAAAGGATCTTGCCGGGATACAGTAAGGGCGCCAGCCGGCGCGTGGCCTGCACCTGGTCCGCCGCGTCCGGCACGGCCCGGTTCAGCGCGGCGAGGGCCGCCGGCCAGTCATCGAACAGGTCCAGCACGGTCCGCATCCCGGGCAAGCCGGCGCGCGCCAAGGTCGGCGCGAGGGCATACAGCACGCCATCCCGCTCCAGGCAGGCGGCCGGTGCACCATCGGCCTCGACCGTCGCCAACGCCCAACTGGTGTTCGTCTCGCCCATGGCCCACCTTAGGTAAGGGCTCACGCTGACGGCTTGGAGGCAGGCTGTCAAAACGTTTTAGACGCTCGTTCATCCGCCATTCCTGGGCCTGCAGGCCGTATGACGGGACCGGGATTGGTGCCGGGTGCAGGATTTGAACCCGCGACCTTCGGTTTACAAAACCGCTGCACTACCACTGTGCTAACCCGGCATATCAACGGCTTGGACCGTCCTAAGTCGAAAGGTCGCGAGCGACCCATCAACGTGGTCCGTTCTAGCCGCTTCGCGTCGCCCTCTGCAAACGTCCGATCGGCTTCACCGAGCTACGATGTGGACGACCCATGCCAGGAGCCCCCAGAGTGCTGCGGACAGCGCGATCGAGACGGGTAGGCCTAGGAAGAAGTTGAGTTCCTCCTCGGCCGAGTGCATCCTTGTATCAGGACGATCTGCGACAAACGCACAATTCGCGCCAGCAATGGCGCCTTCGATGGTTGCGGAACCCGACATCAGGCAATCCTTCACACGCTGAACGCAGGATCCACTCTTTGTGGCGCCTCGCCGTAAAGGAGTGTGCTCGGAACCCATGAGGCGGCAAAAGACCCAAATGGGTCTTCCCTCACTAATTCTGGAGAAAGGGGCTTTGCCGCGCCAGTGCGGTCTGTCCGGCGTTACCGCGGCAGGCTTCCCGACGGCTGGGGCTCCGCGTTCGAGGGCATCCGGTCCGGCCTTTCCAGATTGGTGTTGCCCGGCACCCGTCCTGAGCCGTTGATGAAGCCAGGCCCGCAAGCGGCCAGCAGGAGCGCCAGGGCGAGCGCAGCGTATCGGATCATCGAGCGTTCCTTCGCCGGCCACCATCGGCCGTTGCCCAGGGTAGCATCACGCCCACCGCCGGGGGAGGGCGACCCGTCCGGGCTCAGCCGAGCACGGGCTCCCGGTGGAAGACGATGCAGCCCTTGCCGGCCCGTTTGGCCGCGTAGAGTGCGGCGTCCGCCTTGTTCAGCACGAGGTCGACCGCACGGTCGTCCTCCGGCCAGCCGGCGCCACCAAGGCTCAGCCCGACGATGACGGTGTCGCCGTCGATGTCGTAGGGTTCCGTCACGCGCGCCCACACGCGGTGCGCCGTCTCCACCGCTTGCCGGTCACCCAGGCCGAGCGGGGCGTGCAGCACCACCACGAACTCGTCGCCCCCCATGCGGGCCACGGCGTCGCGGGCGCGGACGGCCGAGTGCAGCCGCGTGGCGACTTGCTGCAGCACCAGGTCCCCGGCGCCGTGGCCGCGCGTGTCATTGACCTCCTTGAACCCGTCCAGGTCACCCACGAGCACCAGCAGCCCGGCGGGTTCGATGCGGGCCTGCGCTAGCGCGCGGGACAGCCAGCTCTGCAGCCCGGCGCGGTTCAGCAGCCCGGTCAGCCCGTCATGCTGGCTGGCGCTCTCCAGCTCGTCGAGCTTGGTCTGCTTGAACGTCAGCGTCGCCACCAGCGCCCGCAGCGAGACGGAGAGCGTCTCCACCTCCCGCGAGCTGCGCAGGTTGGGCATCTCGACGTTCTCTCCGCGGCGCAGGCGGTCGGCCGCGGCGGCGATCTGGCGCAGCGGTCCGGTGATCACGCCCGCGATCACCCATCCGAGTGCGGCGGCCAGCAAGGTCAGCACGGCGCCGACCGCCAGGATCTCCATCTGCAACCGCTGCGCCGGGGCGAAGGCGGTCCGCTCCGCCTCCCGCACCAGAACGGTCCAGCGCATCGGGATGCCGCCGGCGCCGGGGAACTGTCCCTCGCCGGCCGCGAAGTTCACGCCGGTGATGTAACGGCCACCGCCGGGCCACACCGCCGAGCTCCAGCCATAGATGCCGGCGCGGGAGCGGTTGATCTCCGGCAGGGTCAGCCGCATCCCGACCATTTCGGGCGGGCCGATCAGCACGTAGTCGACCGTGGAGACGACGATGGTCTGGCGGTAGCGCCCACCATCCTCATCCGGGCTGAGCAGGCCGCGCAGGCTGTCGCGCATCCAGTCCCAGCTCAACTGGGCCACGATCACGCCGACCGCGCTGCCGTCGGCGGAGCGGATCGGGCGGCTGATGTTGATTTGCCGGGGCGGCAGGTTCGTGGCCGGCGGGGGGTCCGGATCGCCGGGTCGCACGATGCGCATCGGGTCCCCCAGGCTGGTCGGCCGCCCGCGCAATTGGTCCCGCAGATCGTAGAAGGCGCTGAGATCGTTGCCGAGCAGGCTGCCGTCGGTCGCGGCGACCACCCGTCCCTGCAGATCGGTCACGGCCAACCACAGATAGCTTGGCTCGCTGCGGCGCAGCCCATCCAGCAGGTTCTGCACCGACGCTACGTCCCGCAAGTTGCGCATCGGGTCGAGCGCGCCGATCAGCCCGAGGTCACGCGACCGGTCCGCCATCTCCTTGTCCAGCCGGTCCGCCACGCGCTGGGCGTCGCTGGCCAGGGATTGGCCGATCCGCTCGCGGGTCTGCTCGATGGAGTGCTGGCCGACCAGGCCGCCGAAGCCGCCCGCCACGATCACCACGAGGGTTGCGAGGGCCAGGGCGAACCGTGTGCGCAGGCTGAACCGGCGACCGGACAGCCTCACCGAACGATACAGCCCGGGCCGCAGGTGCCCACACCCTCACCGATGCGCCAAGGCAACGTTCAGCTCCCGAGATTAGACAAGACATCCGTTGAATCGCCCGTAGCATAACACACGGGACACAGATCGTCATCGAAGTACATCGGATGAAACATGCCTGCCGCCGCGCCGCGTTCGCCGGCACTCCACGCTTCGACGTGGTGCTCAGCGGCGCCGACAGCGCGGCCGGTCACCGAAACATGCTGCCAGCGTCACGCGGCAACATGGCCATGGCCTGGCGGGCGATGCAGGTGGCAGAAGCGCTTTCGCGGTTCCGTCTATTGAAGGCTGACCAACGATTTCGCAGGGGTCTGTCGATAGTAACTCCCCCGTGTGTCACGGGGCAGGCCATCGGGGCGCCGGCTGACGCCCCGGGATGTCAGTAGCGGCCGTGCAGGCGGTGATGCATCGGGGCGTGACTGGAACCGCCGCGACTGTAGGACACCCGGCGAGCGTCGTGGCGGCTGTAAGAATGATGGCGGCTCACGGGGCCCGCATCGTCCGGCGCTTCGGCGACCTCATCGAACGCCGTCTCGCGCTGGGCGAAGCCGCGCAGGTCACGCGGGGCGGGGTTGAGGGTGGGGACCGGGGCCGCACCCTGGTTTGCGGCGACCATGGTGCCGCGGTCAGGGCGGTTATAGATGAAGCCGAAGGTCGGATAGATGCTGCCAAACTCGCCGCTATGGCCGAGGGCGACACGCACCGCACTCCAATCGTTGCCTGGGGACACGTCTACGACGGAGATGTCCCGGCTGATCCCGCCGCGGACCGCGCCGGGGCCGCCCCAGTTGGCGTGGTCGATCTCAATGGTGCGGTTGTCGACGACCTGGTTCACCACGGCCACGTGGCCCATCCGCATCGACCCGTTGGCGCGGAAGTTCAACACGCTACCAGCCTCGGGCCGGGCGCCGCGCTGATACACGCCAGCGGCGTTGTCCCACCAGGCGCTTGCGTTGCCGGACAGTTCGATGCCGGAATCAGCGCGGGCGAACGTCACGCACTGGATGCCGCCGCCGCTATGGCCAGACCCATAAGCGTAGCTCCGCGCGGCCGGGCGGGCCGCGTAGACGTTGCTGAAAAAGCCGACGTCACTGAATGCGAAGCGGGAACGGCCGTGTCGGCCGGTGCTGAAGGCGATCTCCGAGCCACGGTGGCCGCGGGAGGACGCCGCTTGCGCCGCGCTGGATCCATGCCGGGCATCGTGGCCGCGGGCCTCCGCGGCACCCGTGAACCCGATGGCGACGGCTGCGCCCAAGAGCACCAGCCTGATTTGGCCTACATTCATAACGGCTTCCTCACGAACTCACCAATCCGTGAGGAGGCGTAAGCCATGTCACCGTCGCCCTGGCAATGCGAGTACTTCTAATTGTTGCAGTCGGACTGCGATCTGACAGATTGCCCGTGTGGGTAGCTCATGTTTGCGGACTATGGTCCTAATCACGCCGTCGTGATGAAACTGCTTGGGGCGCTGATGGGCCGGTGTTTGCCTGAGCGGTGTTGCCCGTCGACCTACGGACAAGAAGAGACAAAGGGCAGCTCTCTTGTCAGGGGGTCATGACCACGCGGCGCGTGTCCGGCAGACCACCTCGCGCAATCAGCCGGGGAACGAGCCGCTCTGTGCGCCTGCGTCGGACGGGCCAGACCAGCCGTCCACGAAGCCCGCCGCCGCTGGCCTTGGCGATTGCTGTCCCGCGGTGTCACTATATCGAGGACATCACGTGCTGACCGCCGAATGCCGGGCTCGACATGGGATGACGGGTGGCGGCGTGACGCACGTCCAATGCGTCACGCCATGCGTTCGGTATCGAGTGCTCGTTGCGAGCTACTTGCAGGCGGTGATCATAATCTCGACCAGCAAACGAGGGTCGGCCATGTTGGCTTCGACGCAGGCCCTGACCGGGGCGCCGCCTTCGGGCAGCCAGGCGCTCCAGACGGCGTTCATCGCATCACGGTCACGGATGTCCTTGACCCAGATCTGAGCCTGCAGCAGACGGGTCTTGTCCGTCCCGTGTGTCTCCAGCAGGGCGTCGGCCTTGGCCAGCACTTGCTTGGTCTGGCCCGTCACGTCCTGTGCGGTGTCGTCCGCGGTCAGGCCGGCAAGATAGACGAAATTATGATATTCAACGGCTTGGGAAAGAACCTTCCCAGCCTGTGTCCGGGTGATCTTGCTCATAGGCTCGGCTCCTTCAAAGACTCAGTAGGGCGCGACAGGCGTTCCGCTCGGCGGCGAGGGCTGCGTGTCGAGATTGCCGCCGCCGGAGGCGCCGGACTGCGACAGGCACGATGCAAGCTGGGTGTCGTAGTCGTACCGCTCCGTGAGGCCCCGCGTGGTGATTCCGGTGACGCCCGAGGTCGAGAACGGCGAATCGGTCGTGTTCCGCTCGGACAACAGGTAGCGGTTCTGCCGGTTGAACGACGATTCCGTGGACGCCCGGCAGGACGCGACGGCCGCAGCATTCGACCGGCCCGCCGCAGTCTGTGGCCGCGGGCCAGGATTGCACCCGGCAAGCGCGGTCAACGCCAGGGCGAGAACGACGGGACTGCGGCGAAACATGGTGGCTCCTACGGCGAACACCGGGCAACATGGCCCGGCACGACCCCGCTGTCACCCGGCCAGCCCATGCAAGCTCTCCGGAGTGTCGAAATCGCGCAACACCGTGTCATCCACGGCGATCTCCGCAACCGCCTCTGCGTGCTGCCGCAATAGGGAGCGGGCGCCGCTATCCCCTGTCAGCGCCATCATCGCCGGGAAGTAGCGACGGCCCCACAGCACGGGGTTGCCGATCTGGCCGTCATGCGCCGGCACCACGATGCTGCGGCCCTCCTCGGGGTCGAATGTCTCGATCAACTGGTCGATGGTGGCGCCGGTAATAAGAGGCATGTCCCCCAGCGCCACCAGAGCGGCGAGCGCGGAGGGCGGCACGGCTGCCAGCCCGGCCCGCAGGCTCGCCGACAGCCCCGCTTCATAGTCCGCTGCAGGGACGAAGTGGACCGGACGGCCCGCGAGTGCCGCCTCCACCTCCGCCGCGCGGTGGCCCGTCACCACCAGCACCGGGCGCGCGTTGCTCGCCAGCACGGCATCCACCACCCGGGCGATCATGGTGCGGCCGGCGTCGTCCTCGACCAGCAGCTTATGCCGGGGGGCCATCCGGCTCGACCGTCCCGCCGCCAGCACCACGGCGGCGACCGGGTGCCCCGCGGTGGCGCGGGCGCGCGGCAGCGGCCGGGCTGTCACATCCTTCAGCAAGCCGCCGACGCCCATCGCAGCCACGATCTGCCCCGTGACGGGCAGCCCGGCAGCTAGGCGGTGCAGCACCAGGTCGATCCCATTCGGCTTCGGGCTGCGGGCACATCCGGGGAGCACCAGCGCGGGCACCGCCCCGATCCGGCCGAGGCAGATCAGGTTGCCTGGATCCACCGGCATGCCGAAGTGCAGGATCTCGCCACCCGCCGCCACGATCCCGGCCGGCCCGACATCCCGCCGGTCCACCACGGCGGAGGCGCCCGCCACCAGCAACAGGTCCGCGCCATCGGCGAGCAATGCAAGGAGGGACGCGGCGATCGGCTCGGACCGGTGCTGGCACTGCACCGGCGGCAGCAAGGTGGCACCGATGCTCTGCATGCGCCCCTCCGTCGCAGCGACCGTGCCCTCGATGATGGAAGCCTTCAGCCCTGGCAGTGTGGTCACGACCAGCCCGACCCGGTGTGCCTGCCAGGGATAGACCGCCATCGCCCCACCGGCACAGGCGGCTTCGGCCTGGGCCAGGGTGGTTCCGGGCAGGGCGAACGGGATGATCTTGATCGTCGCCACCATCTCCCCTGCCGCGACGGGAGTCGCGTCCGGCAATGTCGCGACGGTGACGGCCTCGTCCACCGCGTTCAGCGCGTCGATCCGGACCCGGTCCGCGCGCAACAGCCCATCCGACCCCGCGATTAGGTTGACCCGGCCGGTCGCCGCCCGGCTCATCTGCAACCCCGGGCCGAGCAGGGCGGTGGCGATCCGCTTGGCCGCCGCATCCTCGGCGACGTCACCTGGCTCAAGCCGCGCGGTAATCACAGGGTCCAGTCCGGCACCGCGCAGCGCCGCCACCGCCACCGCATCCAGCACCAAGCCCTTCTTCAGCACCCGGCCCGGCGTGCGGTGCGTATGGGCGAGAACGGTCCCCTCCGCCACCGCCAGGCTCGTCGGGCCGAAGATCACGCCAGCGAGGACCCGCGCCGGACGGCCACGATCTGCGCGAGCACGGAGAGCGCGATCTCGGGCGCTGTCACGGCCGCGATGTTCAACCCGACGGGGCCGCGGATCCGGGCCAGCGCGTCCTCGCCATGCCCCAACGCGCGCAGGCGGTCGAGCCGCTTGCCATGCGTCTTCCGGCTACCGAGGGCGCCGATGTAGAACGCTTCGG
>CAXSEG010000124.1:4827-12629 GCA_964235545.1 uncultured Acetobacteraceae bacterium | reverse complement strand
AACTGGCCGACGCCGGGCTCACCGCGAAGGATATCGTGCGGACGGTGATGGATGCCCGCCGCCGAGGTTAGTCCACCCACGAGGCGATCTTCTCCCTTTCCAGTCCCTCACGGGAGAGGGTCAGGGTGAGGGCTGAGCGCGCACATACGATGCAGCCGTCACGGGATCCCAAGCTCCCTCACCCCGACCCTCTCCTAGCGGGAGAGGGAGAAGACATGACGGCCGCGATCTCAAGACCGCGTAGATGCTGAAGGACCGCAAGACCCGCGCCGACCAACTCCTCGTCGACCGCGGCCTTGTGGAGTCGAGAACCCGCGCCCAAGCCCTTATCCTTGCAGGAAAGATCTACACCGGTGACCGCCGGGTCGAGAAGGCGGGGCAGCCTTTGCCGGCAAGTGCGTCGCTCGAGGTCAAGGGGCAGGACCATCCCTGGGTGTCCCGCGGCGGCCTCAAGCTGGATCATGCCCTAACGCATTTCGGCCTCTCGCCCGCAGACCGGGTCTGCCTCGACGTCGGGGCTTCCACCGGCGGGTTCACCGACGTGCTCCTCGCTGGCGGGGCCGCCCGGGTCCACGCCGTCGATGTCGGGCACGGCCAGCTTGCCTGGAGGCTGCGCAGCGACCCGCGGGTGGTGGTGCATGAGCGCACCAATGCTCGCCACCTCACTCTGCCGGAGCCGGTGGGTGTGTTGGTGTGCGACGCGAGCTTCATCGGCCTGCGCACCCTGTTGCCGGCGCCGCTGGCCTGCTGCGGGCCGGGGGCCTGGGCGGTGGCGCTGATCAAGCCGCAATTCGAGGCCGGGCCGGAGCAGGTCGGCAAGAACGGCGTCGTCCGTGACCCGGCAGTGCATGACGCGGTGTGCGCCACGATCCGCACCTGGTGGGCGGCGTTGCCGGGCTGGCGCGTGCTCGGGATCCAACCCAGCCCGATCACCGGGCCCGAGGGCAACCGCGAATTCCTGATCGCCGCATGTTCCGCACCCTGACGCCGTGGCTGCCGGCCGGCCTCCTGTTCGCGGTCCTGGCTGCCCTGCTGTGGCAGCCGCTCCCCGTACGTGAGGCGGAGGCCTGGCTCGACTACCGGCTGACCGGCCGGTTGCCGCCCCCGATCGTCATCGGCCGCAACGGCCGGCTGTTCCTGGGCAACCATGAGGGTAGCCCGCCCAATTCCCTCATCGCCGACGTCTGCGGTGGCAGCGTCGATGCGGCCGCGATCGCGCGCGCCGCCATGGTGATCAGGCCCTTGCTCGCCGCCGGCCGCGCGACGAGGCTGCCGTTCCGCTTCCTGGTCATCCCCACCGCCCCGCGCATCTACCCCGAGGACGTGCCGCCGGGAATACCCTGCACCGACTTCGCCGCCGACCGGCTGGTGCACGAGCTGGATGATGACGACCTCGCCTACCCCGTGCGACAGATGCAGGCGCTCAAGCAGCGCTTCGACGTGCTGCCCCGCCAGCATTTCCACTGGGCCGGGGAGGGGCCGCTGCGCGTGGCGGAGATCGTGGCTGAGGGGATGGGCCTGCAGCGCCGCCTCACCCTGGCGCTGCGCCCCGACAATCGCTCTTCGGACCTGAACGGGTTCGACCCGGGCGTCAGCCTACACGACCGGATCGGCACGCCGAACCTGCGGTCGGCTGGCGTTTCGCAATGTGAGGGGGAGCGTTGCACGCCTGCGCTGCCAGAAGCGATCGTGGCGTTCACCCATCCTGGGCCCGGCCGCCTGCTGCTGTTGGCCGACAGCTTCGGCGACGAGATCGGCGGGGACTTCGCCGAATATGCCGGCACCGTCTGGCTGGTGCGCATGAATGTGGCCTTGGTCACGCCCGCCGGGCCGATTGCCACGGCGATCTCGGGCTTCCATCCGGACGCGATCGTCGTCGCCTACCACGACGCCGGCGCCCTGGCGCTCGACCCGGCCTCGCAAACCAGCCTTGCAATCGCGGCGCGGCTGCTGGCCGATGCGGGCTTGCCACCACCGCGCCCCGCCCCCTAGGTTGCTGGTGAAATGAGCCGCATCCCTTCCCTGCGTCCGATCATTAGCCAGCCCCGGCTGGCCACGGCGTTGCTCATTCTTCGACTTCTCCGCCCCTGAGCGCTCCGCCGGGCTGAGACGCGCCGGCATCGCTCAGGGGGACCTGAGATGCCCACCCGCACCCCTCGCCATCCGGAGCGCCTGCCAATGACCATCCACCACCCGAGTTTCGGCACCCTGGCCGACAACCGCGTCATCATCTTCGACACCACCTTGCGTGACGGCGAGCAATCGCCCGGCTTCTCCATGAACCTAAACGAGAAGCTGCGCATGGCCGAGGCGCTGGCCGAGCTGGGTGTGGACGTGATCGAGGCCGGGTTCCCGATCGCCTCGCCGGGCGACTTCGAGAGCGTGAAGCTGATCGCCGAGCAGGTCCGCGGCCCGGTGATCACCGGCCTTGCCCGCACCGGCCGCGCCGACATCCTGCGCGCCGCCGAGGCCGTGCGCGGGGCTGCGCGCCCCCGCATCCACGTCTTCCTCTCCACCAGCCCGCTGCATATGAAATACAAACTGCGGATGGAGCCGGACGCCGTCCTGCAGCTGACGATCGACAGCGTGACGCTGGCCCGGCAGCACGCCGAGGACGTGGAGTGGTCCGCCGAGGACGGCAGCCGCACCGAGCCCGACTTCCTGTGCCGCTGCGTGGAGGCGGCGATCAAGGCCGGCGCCACCACGATCAATGTCCCGGACACCGTCGGCTACGCCCTGCCGGAGGACATGCACCGCATCTTCACCATGCTGCGCGAGCGGGTTCCGGGCGCGGACGACATCGTGCTGTCCACCCACAACCACAACGACCTCGGGTTGGCGGTCGCCAACACCATCGCCGCCCTGCGTGCCGGTGCCCGGCAGGTGGAATGTACGGTGAACGGCATCGGCGAGCGAGCCGGCAACGCGGCGCTGGAGGAGGTGGCGATGGCCATCCGCACCCGGCAGGACGCCGTGCCCTACACCACGGGGATCGACACGCCGCGGATCCTGCGGGTGTCCAAGATGCTGGCCACCATCACCGGGTTCGACGTGCAGCCCAACAAGGCAATCGTTGGCCGCAACGCCTTCGCGCATGAGAGCGGGATCCACCAGGACGGCGTGCTGAAGAACGCCGCCACGTACGAGATCATGACGCCGGAAAGCGTCGGCTGGACCAAGAGCAGCCTGGTGATGGGCAAGCATTCCGGCCGCGCCGCGTTCCGCGACAAACTGCAGGCGCTGGGCTACGGCGACGTGGGCGAGAATCGCCTGAACGAGGCGTTCCGCCGCTTCAAGGACCTCGCTGACCGCAAGAAGATCGTTTACGACGAGGATCTTGTGGCCCTGGTCGATGACGAGGTGGTACGCGACCACGCCCAGCTGCGTTTCATCTCGTTGACGGTGCAGTCCGGGTCGCACGGCCCGGCGAAGGCCGAACTGCAGCTGGAGGTGGACGGCACGGCGAAGTCCGCCATGGCGGCCGGCCTCGGCCCGGTGGACGCCACGTTCAACGCCCTGCGCACGATTTTCCCGCATGAGGGCACGCTGGTCTTGTACTCGGTCGGCGCAGTGACGGAGGGTTCGGACGCGCAGGCGCGCACCACCGTTCGGCTCGAGGAGGGTGGCAAGATGGTGGACGGCCAGGGGGCGGACACGGACACGATCGTCTCCGCAGCGCGGGCTTACGTGCATGCGTTGAACAAGCTGGTGGTGAAGCGGGTAAGGACGGAGCCGGAGCAGCTATCCGCCTGACAAACTGGGGCCTTCTCCCTCTCGCGTCCTTTACGGGAGAGGGAGAAGGCCCCGTGTGCGCGTGAACTCGACCAGCAGCGTCAAGGCCTGCGCCACCGTCGCCTCCCGCACGGTCGCTCGGTTCCCATCGAACACAATCCGCTCCGTCCGGGCTGCCTCTCCGCGCCGGGCCGCGCCAAACCATACCGTGCCGACCGGCTTCTCCGCACTGCCGCCGCCCGGGCCGGCGACGCCGGTCACTGCGACCGTGGCATCGGCGTTGGAGCGGGCCAGCGCGCCCTCGGCCATGGCCGCGGCCACCGGGCCGCTGACGGCGCCATGGGCTGCGATGAGCGCCGGGTTGACGCCCAGCATCTGCACTTTCGCCTCGTTCGAGTAGGTGACGAAGCCACGGTCCACCACGTCCGACGAACCGGCGACATGGGTCAGCGCGGCGGCGATCAATCCGCCGGTGCAGCTCTCGGCAGTGGCCACGCGCCAGCCGCGGCTGCGGTAGAGTTGCAGCATCTCGGCCGCCTGGGTCAGGATCAAATCGTTCAGCATCAAGCCCCCATCGAGCGGATTGCCCATTGCAGCATCGCGACCAGGATCGCTGCGGCCAACCCGGCCGCCAGATCGTCGCCCATGACGCCGAAGCGTCCCGGCATCCGGTCCAGCGTGCCGACCGGGCCGGGTTTTGTGATGTCGAACAGGCGGAACAGGCCGAAAGTGGCCAGCAGGCTGAGCCAGCTTGGGCGGCCGAGCGGCAGCATGGCTAGCCACATCCCGGCCACCTCGTCGATCACGACCCAGCCCGGGTCCGCATCGCCGCCGGCGCGCGGGATCGCCCATAGCCCGGCGAGCACGGCCAGCACCACGGCCGCGATCAGCACGCGCTCGCCATCCAGCGCCAAAACCGCCGCCCCGATCACCAGGGCCACTGCCGACCCCCAGGTGCCCGGCGCCCGGGGCAGGAAGCCGACGCCGCCGAAGCTCGCCACCAGTCGCGCCAGCCTCATCCGCGCCAGCGCGCCAGTGGGTGCGGCAGCACGGTGCCGGCCAGGGCGCGGTAAACCACGACGTTCTCCACCACGCGTTGGACGTAGTTGCGGGTTTCGCCGAACGGGATCAGCTCGATCCAGTCCACCATGCCGATCCCGCCCGCCGCCGGGTCCCCGTTAGTGGCGAGCCAGTCGGCCACCCGGCTGGGCCCGGCATTGTAGCCGGCGACCGCGTAAGGCATCGCGCCGCCGAACTGGTCCAGCAGGCCGCCGAGATACGCCGTGCCAAGGCGCATGTTGTAGGCCGGGTCGGTGGAGAGGGCCGCCAGGTTCACCGTGCCGTCACCCAGCTTGTGCGCCACCGCCTGCGCCGTCGCCGGCATCAGCTGCATCAGCCCGCGCGCGCCGACGGGGCTAAGCGCCTCGGTGTTGAAGTCGCTCTCCTGCCGGATCAGGCCCAGCGCCAGGGCGGGCTCCACCGGGCCGGCCGGCGGGTCCACCGCCAGCGGCCAGCCGGCCTCCGTCAGCATGACGCCGTCCCGGCCCGCCCGGCGGGAGATCGCCACCGCCAGGTCCGGCAGCCCGAACCCGGCGGCCAGGCGGGCGGCCAGAGTGCGGTCCGTGCCGTCCGACGCAAGCTCGTCCAGACGCAACACGAAGGCGCGGGCGCGGCGAGGCTCGCCCCAGGCGACCAGGAGCGCCGCGGCCCTCGCATCCTCGCTGCCGGCGAAGTCCAGCGCGCGGGCCGGGGTCCAGCCCGGGTCCCGCGCGGCGCGGATGCGGGCGGCCAGGGCGGCGTCATCCTCGCCCAGCGCGCGGGCGGCGAGTTGGCCGTAGAACGTGGTCGGCCAGGCAGCCGCTTGGGTATAGAACGCCTTTGCCGCTAGCTTGTCGTTGCGCAGCTCGGCCGTGCGGCCCAGCCAGTAGTATGCGCGGCCCTGGGTGATCGCCGCCTTGCTGAGTGCGGCGAGGGCGCGGAAATGGCTGGATGCGGCGTCCGTGTCACCGACGCGGCGCAGCGCGATGAAGCCGGCCAGGAAATGGGCGTCGATTGCCTGTTCCGGTGCCAACCCGGCGGCGCCGTCCACCAGGGCGTAGGCGCCGGCGTTGTCCCCCACCCGCAGGCGGCGGCGGGCGAGCAGGTTGCGCTCGTCCCAGAACGCCGGGCGGTGTTCGGGCGGGGTGGCGCGCTCGGCGTCCGCCCCCATGCCGAGCCACAGCTTCTCCGCGTCGTCATCCTGCCCGGCGCGGCGCAGCCACTTGGCCAGCTCCAGCATCAGCGCCGGGTCGATCGCGGCGCCGCCGGGCAGCACGGCGACCAGGGCGCGGGCGGAGGCGTCGTCCCGCTTCAGCGCGAGCCGGGCCTCGGCCACGGGGCGCTGCGCCGGGTCGAGCCGGGCGATCTGCCGGAAGGCGGGGCCGCCGACCGCGCCGTTATCCGACCAGGCCAGGCGGTCGAAGCGGCGCCACTGGTCGGCCAGGGTGAGGGTGCGGCCCCACTGGCGGATGAAGCCGATCTCCACCGCGGGGTCGGTGATGCCGCTCAGCCAGGCCTGCCGCGCCACCTCCGCGGCGTCCGGCGCGCGACCGGCATTGGCGCTCGCGGTGGCACAGCGCAGCATCGAGGGCACCTCGCGCACCGGCTGGCGGCCGCAGATCTCGAGCACGGTTCGGTCGTCCGGCTCCGCCGCCATCGCCTCGGACAGCCGGCGTGACAGCATCGCCTGGTTCGGCCAGAGCGGGTTGGCCGCCATGAAGGCCGCGATCTCGGCCGCGTGCCCGGCGCCCGGCGTCAGCAGGCGGAAATACAGCACCAGCTTGCGCGCCACCGGGTCGGGCGAGGTAGCGGCCAGGGTGTCCGCGTCTGCCCAGCTTCTGTCGTGCAGGGCAGCACCGATCTCGTCCGCCCCTGCCGGAGCAGCCAGTGACACCAGCAGCAGAAAGGCGACGACCCGCAGCATTCTCGGCACTATGCACGAAACTCACCATGCTTGCAGCCTGTTCGGCGGATGCCTAGGTTCGCGTCCCCCAGCCCGGATATTTCCGCCATGTTCACCGGCTCGCTCGTCGCCCTCGCCACGCCCATGCACGCAGACGGCAGCCTGGACGAGAAGGCGTTGGCCAGCTTCGTCGATTGGCAGGTGTCCCAGGGCACGCAGGGGCTGGTCCCGGTCGGCACCACGGGGGAGAGCCCGACGCTGAGTCATGACGAGCACCGCCGGGTGGTGGAGATCACGATCGAGGCGGCAGGCGGCCGGGTGCCGGTGATCGCGGGCGCCGGCTCCAACAGCACGGCCGAGGCGATCCTGCTGGCCCGGCACGCGCAGGAGGCGGGGGCGGACGCCGTGCTGGTCGTGACGCCGTATTACAACAAGCCGACGCAGGATGGGCTGTTCCTGCATTTCACCGCCATCGCGGATGCGGTCGAGATCCCGGTGATCATCTACAACATCCCGCCGCGATCGGTAGTGGACATGAGCGTCGAGACGATGGCGCGGTTGTCCCGGCACCGCAACATCGTCGGGGTGAAGGATGCCACCGCCAGCCTGGTGCGGCCGCTGCATACGACGGCGGCGTGCGGTGACGCGTTCGTGCAACTGTCGGGGGAGGACCACACGGCGCTCGCCTTCCTGGCCTCGGGCGGGCAGGGCTGCATCAGCGTCACCGCCAACATCGCGCCGGCGCAGTGCAGCGCGATGCACGCGGCGTGGGCGGAGGGCCGGGTGGCGGAGGCGATGGCGATCCAGCGCCGCCTGTTGCCGGTGCATGACGCGATGTTCGCGGAGTCGAGTCCGGGCCC
This sequence comes from uncultured Acetobacteraceae bacterium, assembly GCA_964235545.1. GTDB lineage: Bacteria > Pseudomonadota > Alphaproteobacteria > Acetobacterales > Acetobacteraceae > LMUY01. Next base: position 5,096 of record CAXSEG010000124.1, on the reverse strand, counting down.
GGTGAAATACGCCCAGGCGCTGCTCGGCTACGGCTCGGGCCACTGCCGCCTGCCGCTGGCCCCGGTCGCGGACGCCACCAAGGCGCAGGTCCGCACGGCGATGACCGGCGCGGGGCTGCTCAACTAGCATCATGCCCGAGAAGAAGAAGAGTGCGCTGATCAGCCACGGGCTCGCCGCGCAGAACCGCAAGGCGCGCTACGACTACACGATCAAGCAGACGGTGGAGGCGGGGATCGTGCTGAAAGGGCCGGAGGTGAAGAGCCTGCGG
>CAXSEG010000124.1:0-4817 GCA_964235545.1 uncultured Acetobacteraceae bacterium | reverse complement strand
GTTCGGGCGCGCCACCATCACCGAGGCCTGGGCCGGCGAGCGGGACGGGGAGATGTGGCTGTTCAACTGCTACATCCCCGAATACCAAGGCGGCGTGCTGTCCAAGTTCGAGCCGCGGGCGCCGCGCAAGCTGCTGGTAAAAAAGAAGCAGCGGGACGGGCTGCTGGGTGCGATCAGCAAAGACGGCTTTTCGCTGGTGCCGCTGGACATTCACTTCAACGAGCGCGGCATGGCGAAGGTGTTGCTCGGGTTGGGCCAGGGCAAGCAGAAGGCGGACAAGCGGCAAGCTGTGGCGGCGCAGGATTGGGCACGGGACAAGGCGCGGCTGATGCGCAACCGAGGTTGAAGGGGGGCTGTTAACTTGGCGTCAACTTGTTGGCGCTATTGTTCCAGCATGATCTCGCCAAGCAGTCTTTCCGCGTTCGCTTCGTCCATTGCACCTGCGGGTCAGGCGACCCGGGTTGCGGCACCGGCCAGTTCCCGGGCGTCGCAGGCTGAGCAGGTGCAGAAGCCGTTGCAGGCATTGCCGCAGGGTTCGACGCTGCCGCGGGTGGCACCGCGGGGGTCGTTGCTGGACCTTTCGGTGTGACCCCGTTGCAAGGGTTCAATCTTTCGTTACGTCGGACTTGATCCGGCCGGGCCATGCCGCCACGGTGGCGGCATGGCCGATTTCGTCCGCACCATCCCCGACGGCGATACGATCGAGCGGCAGGTTTGTGTCACCTGCGGCTACGTGGCCTATGAGAATCCAAAGGTCGTGGTGGGTTCCGTCGTTGCCGAGGCGGGTGAGGTGCTGCTGTGCCGCCGTGCCATCGAGCCACGCATGGGTTTCTGGACCTTGCCGGCCGGCTATCTGGAGCTGAACGAGACCACGGCCGAGGGCGCGCGGCGGGAGGCGATGGAGGAGGCCGGCGCGGATATTGTGCTCGATGGCGTGCTTGCGTTGTACAATGTGAGCCGCATCGGCCAGGTCCAGGTGTTATATCGCGCCAGCTTAGCCACGCCCGGCATCGAGGCGGGGGTCGAGAGCCTGGAGGTCCGCATGTTCGCCTGGGAGGACATTCCGTGGGATCGGATCGCCTTCCCCACGGTTCGCTGGGCTCTGCATGCCTGGCGCGATGCGGGCGCTGGGCCGCTCGGCGCACCGGCCGGCAATCCACCGGCCGACCAGCGCGGTACGAGCCGCCTCGATGTGGAGGAGGGAGTGTGAAGCGGTCTGCCGCAGTGGCGCCGTTGCTCGCCCTGTTCGCGATGGGGGCGGCACCGCGGACCAGCTTCGTGACGGCCACGCCGATGCCGACCTTCGCGCCGCCGCCTGCGTCCGTGCCGCTGACGACGGTGCCCCCCGGCTACGTCACCGCGCCGACGCCGAACCAGGATGCCTCGCTGCCGGGCACCCGGGCTTCCAACGACACGACGCTGGCGCCGGGCCTGTTCACGCGGCGAGACCAATATCGCGGCGAGGGGCTATCCGCATCGTCCTCGGCGCAGGTGGAGCAGGACCGCAAGGCGAAGCCTGGGGCTGGGATCATGCTCAGCATGCCGCTGCATTAGTTCGTACAGGTTTCGTGATGGACCGGTCATGGATGCTTCACGGCGGTCTTGGTGTCGTTGCTCGCGAGCTTGTTGTAGGCGAGTCGTGAAGCGGGTCTGGTGGGGTGCTTCCCACCCTTGGTCGTGCGGCTGCTGGTGGGCTGTACAGCCCACCCTACGAAGGTTGGGTGGGTTGGAGCGTGGCGGCAGAGACGACGCTGTATGCCGCGGTGAAGCGGTTCCTGGAGGCGCAGGGGTTCGCGGCGAAGGGAGAGGTCATCGGCTGCGACATCGTGGCCGTGCGCGGGGGCGAGCCGCCAATCCTGGTGATCTGTGAGTTGAAGCTGCAGTTCAACCTCGAGCTGCTGTTGCAAGCCGTTGATCGTATGTCTGTTGCGGATAGCGTCTGGCTGGCGGTGCCGCGGACACGGCGCGGGCGGGACCGGGACCGGCGGGTGGTGCGGTGTTGCCGGTTGCTGGGGTTGGGGCTGCTGACGGTGGGGGCGTATGGCGGAGTGGACGTGTTGGCGGAGCCGGCGCCGTATCGGCCGCGGCCGAACCAGCACCGGCGCCAGCGGCTGTTGCGTGAGCATGAGCGGCGGCGCGGCGACCCGACGCCGGGTGGCTCGACCCGGCGCACCATCATGACGGCGTACCGGCAGCGGGCGTTGGCTTGTGCGGAGGTCATGCGGCAGGGGGACGCCACGACGCGCGCGTTGGCGGCGGTGGTGCCGGAGGGGCCGGGGATCGTCCTGCGAAACATGTATGGCTGGTTCGAGCGGGTGTCGCGGGGGACATACCGGTTGACGGAGGCGGGGCGGGCGGCGCTCGAGGGCTAGTCGGGCGCAGTTGGGGCCGTGCACAGTGAAACCGGGTTCGGGGCGAGACGAATGCGTGTGGCTTGGCGCTTGGTTCGTGCGGCGGCGCGGCGGCTGGTGCTGCTCGGCGCAGCCGGCACGGTGGCGGCGTGGGCGGTGGCGGTGGCGGCCGGGTCGGGGCTGAGCGCGCCGTCACCGACGGCGTTCATCACCGACCGGGACGGCGGCTTCCTGACCCAGGCCGGGCATGAGAGCCGCCGGGCGGATGGCGGCCGGCAGGTGGATTACGGCTACTGGCCGGTGGACCCGCCGCCACGCGTGGTCGCCGCGACACTGGCGCTGGAGGACCGGCGGTTCTGGTCGCATCCCGGCGTAGACCCGGCGGCCGTGCTGCGGGCCGCCTGGCAACACCTGCGTGGCGGCGGGTCGGGTGCCTCCACCATCGCGATGCAGGTGGTGCGGATGCAGCATCCGCGCGCCCGCACGCTCTGGGCCAAGGCTATCGAGGCCGGGACGGCGGTGGCGCTGGTCGCGCGCTACGGCCATGCCGCCGTGCTGGCGCAGTACTTGCGGCTGGCACCATATGGCGAGAGCAGTCACGGGATCGGCCATGCGGCACAGTGGTATTTCGACGAGCCGGCGGCCGATCTGAGCCTGGCGCAGGCGGCACTGCTATCCGCGATCCCGCAGGCGCCGACGGCGATGGCGCTGCATGCTGGGCTGCGCCGCGCCGCGATCCGGGCAAGGCGGGCGTTGGCGGCGATGGACCTGCCGGCGGCCGAGCACGCGCAGGCGGAGGCGGCCCTGCCGTCGCTGCTGCCGCGCCCCCGGCCGCTGCGGTCGCCGTTCCTGCAGTTGGCGATGCGGTTGGCGCGGTCTGCTCCTGGCGGTGGGGTGGTACGCGCGTCGATCGATAGCGCTGTGCAGCGGTGGGTCACGCGGGCGGCGGTGGCCCGTCTCACGGCATGGCGCGGCGCGGGGGCGCAGCAGGTCGCAGTGATGGTGACGCGCCGCCACAGCCGCGAGGTGCTGGCCGATGTCGCGTCCGCCGGGTGGGACAGCCGGCCGGGCGGGGCGATCGATTACTCGGCGGCGCTGCGCTCGCCCGGCAGCACGCTGAAGCCGTTCCTGTATGCGCTGGGGCTGGACCGCCACGTGCTAGCGCCAGAGGAGGTGTTGGCCGACCTGCCGGAGGAGGCGGCGGGGGTGAGCAACGCGGACCACGACTTTCTGGGGACGCTGCTGCCGCGGCAGGCGCTGGCCAACTCGCGCAACGTGCCGGCGACCAACCTGCTGCGCCGACTGGGGTTGGTGGCGGGGTTCGGCTTCCTCCGCACGCTCGGGCTGCATCGGCTTGACGGCCCGGCGGGGCGGTTTGGGCTCGCGATGGCGATCGGGGCGCTGCCGAGTTCGCTGGAGCGGCTTATGCGGGCCTATGCCACGCTGGCCGAGGATGGGATGGACGCGCCGCTGCGCTGGTTCATGGCTGGGCCGGCGGCGGCGCCCCGGCCGTTGATCCCGGTGGAGGCGGCGCGCCTGGTCGGCCGGTTCCTGAGCGATCCACTGGCGCGGCTGCCGTCCTTCCCGCGCTACGGTTCGTCTGAGTTCCCGTTCGCGGTGGCGCTGAAGACGGGCACGTCGCAAGGCTATCGCGACGCGTGGACGCTGGCGTGGTCGCGCGATTACGTGGTGGGGGTGTGGGTGGGCCGGGCCGATGCCGGGCCGATGGCGGGGCTGAGCGGGGCGCGGGCGGCGGCGCAACTGGCGCAGGCGATCATGCTGCAGCTGCATGGGCTGGGGCGGGCTGACCTGGTGGCCGGCGAGCTGCCGGCACCGCCCGGGCGCGAGCAGGTGGCGCTGTGCACGGCGACCGGCAACCGCGCCGGGCCGGGGTGCGGCGCGGTGTTGGCGGAGTGGGTCCGGCCTGGCGATGCCGCCTTGCCGGCAACGGCCGAACCGCGTCTCTCGATCGTAGCACCCGAGCCGGACACCCATGTGTGGCGCAATCCGGAGGCGCCGGCGGCGCTGAACCGGCTGCTGTTCCGTGCCGCCGCCGAGCCGCCGGTGCCGCAGATCGTTTGGATGGTCGATGGCCAGCCGGTCGCCACGGCGCCGCCGGGCGTACCGTTCGCGTGGACGATGGTGCCTGGCCGCCACCGGGTGCAGATCCGGCTGCCGCTGCAGGGCCGGGTGTCACGCCCGGTGGCGGTCGTGGTGGAGTAGGCGCGCCGAGTCCCTTGAGTGGGCGCGTAAGTGGCGGCATGGTGCCGCCGCATGACACGCCGTATCTTTCGCCCCTCGGCTGCCTCCCCGGAGTTCGCACCCTGACTCGCCGGGTAAGGACCGTGTTCATCACCGGCGGCACATCCGGGATCGGCCGGGGCACGGCCATCCTGTTTGCCGAACGGGGCTGGCAGGTAGGGTTGATCGCGCGCGGCCCGGCTGGGCTGGCGGCGGCGGCGGCGG
>CAXSEG010000123.1:0-12629 GCA_964235545.1 uncultured Acetobacteraceae bacterium | reverse complement strand
GCTTACGCGTAGGACAGTTCCAGGCGTCATACCGACGAAATTTAGTTTTGACTTGGACTTCAGCCCACCGTTGCGGGATCAGATTCAAGCTTAGCTGATATCAGGCCCGAAATCTCAGCCTGGCGTACGGCAGGCATCGGCCGGCGGCCTGAACGGCCTGCTGCTCCGGGCTCCATCACCGCCTGCGTCGGCTTGACATCCGGCAGCCGCATGAAGGCCGCGCCTGGTCCGGCGTGCCATTCACTTCGACGGTAACCTTCGTCTGCGCCCCCGTGTCCACCCCGATCCTCGATATGGAGCATGGGTGTTCTAGCCGAGGCTGCGAAGCAGGGCAGGTGGTCACTCCCTTAACTATATGCTTCAACCGCCACGAGCGTGATCCGGGCCGCATAAAGGGACGAAACACCAAAAATGGGGCTGCACGGTAATATCGAACGGGCCGACCGCAACGGCGTCCAGGGTTGGGTCCGGGAGGAGAGCGATCCCGCCGTTCCTGTCAGCCTCGTCGTGGCGGTCGATGGGGAGCCGGTGACCCGCGTGCTCGCCAACGTCTACCGGCAGGACCTCGAGCAGGCGGGCCTCGGCAACGGCCGTCACGGCTTCATCCTCAAGCTGGAGGGGCTCTCCCCCACCAGCCCCCACACCGTGCGGGTCAGCCGCGAAGGCGAGGGGGACGACGTGCCCGGCTCCCCGGTGGTGATCCCGCCCAGCTTGCGGTTCGACGTCGAGATGCAGGACCACCTGTCCAGGATGCTTGCCGACGCCGAGTCGGACGAGGAGCTGACCCGGCGTGCCGGGTTCCTGGCCCAGCAGGCGGACCGGCTGCTCCAGCTCCGTGCCGACCGCCGGGCCAACCGACCGGACCGCACCGGCCATCGCCAGTTCCGCGCCCGCTGGTCCGGGCGGGGCTCCACCGCCGAGCCGGAGCGCCCACCCCGCGCGCTGGTGATCGACGACGTCACCCCCAATGCCAACCGGGATGCCGGATCCCAAGCGGTCCTCTCGCACATGCGCTCATTGCAGCGGCTAGGCTATGCTGTCAGCTTCGCCCCGGCGACCATGGATGGCGGGGCTGAGGTGCCGGCGCTGGAGGCCGTGGGCATCGCATGCTGCTGCGCACCCTGGTGCGCGTCGGTCGAGGAAGTGTTGCGGCGTGAGGCGGCCAGCTTCGCGCTGATCTACCTGCATCGTGGCGGCAATGCCCGCTACCTCCCGCTGATCCGCCACCACCAGCCCCGCGCCCGCGTACTCTACAGCGTGGCCGACCTGCATCACCTCCGCCTCGCGCGGCAGGCCGAGGTGGAGCAGCGCCCCGAGCTGCTGGACGCCAGCCAGCGGGTTCGCGCGGCGGAGTTGTCGGCCGCCCGCTTCGTGGACGGCGTCATCACCCATTCCAGCTTCGAGGCGGCGCTGCTGAAGCGGGACCTGCCGGATGCGAAGATCCACACGGTGCCCTGGTCGGTGCCGCCGCGCCCTACCGTGGTACCCTGGGCGGAGCGCCGCGGCACGGCCTTCATCGGCAGCTACGGTCACGCACCCAACCTGGACGCGGCCTGGTGGCTGATTCAGGAGGTGATGCCGCTGGTGCGGGCGCAGGACGACAGCATCGAATGTCTGCTGATCGGCAGCAACATGCCGGATTCGTTAAAGTCGGCGGTCGCTCCCGGCGTGGTGCCGGTCGGCCGCATAGAAGACCTGCCGGGCTTGTTTGACCGTATCCGGCTGACCGTGGCGCCCTTGGCATTCGGCGCCGGTGTCAAGGGCAAGGTGCTGGACAGCCTCGCGGCGGGCGTGCCCTGCGCTTGCACCCCGATCGCCGCCGAGGGCATGAACCTGCCAGACACGCTCGCCGAAACGATCGCGCCCGATGCGGCCGGGATCGCAGCGGCGATCCTGCGCCTGCATAACGACGAGGCGTTTAACGAGACCTGCCGCGTCGCGGGCCTGAACTACGTGTCGGAGACGCTGTCCGAAGCGCGGCTCGACAGCCTGATGCGCGAAGCCGTCGGCTTGCGCGCGGCCTGAACCGCGCCGCCGGGAGGAGCCGACCATGGACATTGCCACCCCAGCGCCGTGCCGATCCTGGACCAGGCGCTGCTGGCAGGGTTCCCCGCCGGCTACCGGCATCTCGCCTACCTGCAAACGCGTGTCGGCTACACCGTGAAACGGGACATGCCCGGCCTGTGGGGGCCGGAGGTGCAAGCGCTGTATGCGTGCCGCGCAGCGTGGTTGCGAGGAAGGGCTTGGGAGCAAGTTAAGCCTCTCCTCACCGTTCGTTTCAACACCATTACAGCGGCTGGAAGAGGGCAGGCGATGATGGCACCCTTATTTGCGGCAGCGCGCCCGTCCTTTGGCTGGCAAGCGACGGAGCTTCCATGCGCCTTCCCCTCCTCGCCATGACCGTGCTTGCCGCCGCCTCCAGGCCGCAGCCGACCCCGCCGGGTCAGGCGCCGGCCAACGCGGTTCCGCGCTGACTATCATGCTACAGTCCGTTATCGTGCTGGGGGCGGGGATGGTGGGCGTTTGCGTCGCCCTGCATTTGCGCCGGCGTGGCTGCAACGTGGTGCTGGTGGACAGGCGAGGCCCCGGCGAAGGCACATCTTTCGGCAATGCCGGGCTGATCCAGCGGGAAGCGGTGTATCCGCACGCATTTCCCCGCGCACTCGCCGAACTGCGCCGGATCGCGCGCAACCGGGCCATAGACGTCGCCTACCACCCGCTGGCCTTGCCACGGGTGGCCCCGCCGCTGCTGCGGTATTGGTGGAACTCCCACCCGGAGCGCTACCTACGGGCGGTGCTGGGCCATTCGCGCCTGATCGCCACTTGCCTCGACGAGCACATGGCCCTGGCCGAGGCGGCGGGAGCCACGGCGCTCTTGCGCCCGATCGGCTGGCTGGCGATGTTCGGTGACCCGCGCCAACTCGACGCGGCGCTGGCGCAGGCCGCAGCGGCCCGGCGCGACCACGGCGTGAACCACACGGCGTTGGATGCTAGTGCGCTCGCCCTGGCGGAGCCCCATCTGCAAGTGGCGCGGGCAGGTGCCATCCATTGGACCGACCCCTATTCCGTAAGTGACCCGCACGCGCTCACCACCGCCTATGCCCGGCTGTTCGCCGCGGCCGGCGGCACCCTGGCGATCGGTGATGCCGCGACCCTGCGCCGCCACGGCACGGGTTGGCAGGTGGCGACCGACGCCGGCCCGGTGGACGCGCCGGCCGCCGTGGTGGCACTCGGTGCGGCCTCGGTGCGGGTGACCGGGCCGCTCGGCTACAGCCCGCCGCTGTTCGGCAAGCGCGGCTACCACCTGCATTTCGGCCTTCGCGGCAATGCCGTGCTGAACCGCCCCGTGCTGGACCGCGATGGTGGCTTCATCCTCACCCCGATGGCCCGCGGCATCCGCCTGACTACGGGGGCCGAGTTCGCCCGCCCCGATGCCGATCCCACACCGGTGCAGCTGGCCCGCGCCGAGCCGGTCGCCCGCACCCTGCTGCCGTTGACCGAGCAAGTGGAGGACGAGCCCTGGATGGGGGTGCGCCCCTGCATGCCCGACATGCTGCCCGTGATCGGCCAAGTCCCCGGGCAGGGTTCGCTTTGGGCCGCGTTCGGCCACGCGCATCAAGGTCTCACGCTGGGCCCCACCACCGGGCGGCTGCTGGCCGAGATGATGACGGGGGAGCAGCCCTTCCTCGACCCGGCGCCATACCGGGCGGACCGGTTTTAAGACGGAGGAGGCTCCGAACTCCTCCCTCTCCCTCTTTTGAGAGAGGATCGGGGTGAGGGAGCTTGGGATCCGCTCCCGTTCAGCAACGCCAGCATGGCCGCAGTCGCGTCAGCCCGGCAAGGCGCGCATGCGGCGCATCAGCCACAATCCAAGCACGGTCGCCGCCACGAACAGCGCTCCGGCCAGGATCATCTGTTTCGTCCGGTCCACCCGTACGCCGCCGCCCAGCAGCGCGAACACCACTGTTTGCGGCACGTAGCCGATCGCCGAGGCTAACAGGAACGGGCCGGCTGTCACCGCGGACACGCCGGCCAGCAGGTTCAACAGGACGTTGCTCCCCACCGGCAGCAGCCGCAGCGTCAGCGTCAGGCCGAACGGGTGCCGGCTGAGCTGCCCATCTAGCTGGGCCAGCCGCCCGCGGATGCGGGACGCCGCCCAATCGCGCGCCACCAGCCGCGCCCACAGGAAGTCGGCCGCGCAGCCCAGCACCTCCGCCACGAGGGCCAGCGCGCACCCGGCCCAGGTGCCAAAGCCAAGGCCGGCGGCGTAAGCCACGACCTGCCGCGGCACCCCCACAGAGCAGGCCGCGGCGGCCACCAGCACGAACCCGGCCGGCCCGGCCTGCGCCGGAGCGTCGAGCGCGGCGCGGCCCCATCCGTCCCGCACCGCCAACCCCGCTAGCAACAACCCGCCCAGCAGGAGCGCCGGCCTCCAGACCAGCGTCACGCCGCGCCTCACTCCGGGTGGTCCACCACGGGCCGCTTCCAGCGGCGCTGCAGCCAGTACACGCCCGCAAGGTCGAAGATGCCGACCCATAGCCGGTCCAGCGTGCCGTAATTGGATACGCCCCGGGTGCGCGGCCGGTGGTTCACCGGCACCGACACGACCTGCCCACCCGCCCGGATGAACAGCGCGGGGAGGTAGCGGTGCATGTGGTCGAAGTGCGGTAGTGCCAGGAAGGCATCCCGCCGGAACACCTTTAGGCCGCACCCCGTGTCCGGCGTCGCGTCGCCGAGCAGCCGCGCGCGGATCCGGTTCGCCAGGCGGGAGGCGATCCGCTTTGTCCGCGTATCCCGCCGAGTGACCCGGTGGCCGGCGATCAGCACCAGCCCGGCCGACTCCTGCGCCTGGGCGAGCAAGGCGGGGATGTCCGCCGGGTCGTTCTGGCCATCCCCGTCCAGCGTCGCGATCCAGGTTCCCTGCGCCGTCCGCACGCCCGTCAGGATGGCAGCGCTCTGCCCGCAGGACGTCAGATGGCGGCGCACGACCAGCGGCGCCTTGTCTCGCTGCTCGATCAGGCAACTTGATGTCGCATCCGTGCTTCCATCATCCACGTAGATGATTTCGTGAGGAATTGCGTGCAGTGCGGCTTCTATCTCGAAGATCAAGGGCGCGACGTTCGGTCCCTCGTTTCGTACGGGAACGACGACGGACAGGACGGGAAGAGGATCGGTCACGGCCGCGGGACGTAGCACTCGCGCGAACGTGGCGCAAAAGCCAGGCTCAAGGCGCTGCCCATCTGCGCTGAACACTGGTATGGAAGTGAATCATGCCCTTCGATATTGACGGCCCACTGCACCGAGTTGAGACGCATCGGGATACGCTCAACCGCCGGTTGGTCGCGGGCTGGCTGCTCGTTGTGTGTGCAATGTTATGGGTAATGATCGTATTGGGCGGCACCACCCGGCTGACTGGGTCGGGGCTGTCGATCATGGAATGGGCGCCTTTGTCCGGCGTGCTGCCGCCCTGGTCGGATGCGGAGTGGGAGAGGCTGTTCGCGCTCTACCAGAAAATCCCGCAATATGACTTGGTCAATCACGGCTTTGGCCTCGCGGGGTTCAAGCACATCTTCTGGCTGGAATGGACCCATCGCCTGTGGGGCCGGCTGATCGGACTCGTTTTCCTCGTGCCCTTGGTTGTGCTCAGCCTGCGCGGCGCGATCCGGCGGGGATTGTGGCTACGGCTTGGCGGCCTGTTCGTACTGGGCGGGATGCAGGGCGCGGTCGGCTGGTTCATGGTGGAGTCGGGGTTCGCTGCTGACAGCACGGCCGTCTCCGCTTACCGCCTGGTCGCACATTTGTCGCTGGCTCTAATGCTCTACGCCGCACTTCTGTGGACGGCGCTCGGCGTGTTGCGGCCGGCCGGGGCTCGTGCGGATCGCGACGCGGCGCTGACATGGCTGCTGATTGGCTGCGCACTTTTGCTGCCGCTGACCATCATCGCCGGCGGCTTCGTCGCCGGCCTGCACGCCGGGCTCGTTTACAATACTTTCCCGTGGATGGGGAACGGGATTATTCCGCCCGGCTATGGTAGCCTTCACCCTATGTTGCGTAATCTGACCGAGAATATTGCTGCAGTTCAATTCGATCACCGCGTTTTGGCCACCTTGACCGCGCTGCTTGTGACAAGTGCAGCCTTGGTCGGCACCCGGCATGGCCAGCCGCCTGCCGTGCGTTTCGGGGCAGCGGCCATGGGTGCCGCGGTTGTGCTGCAATATGGTTTGGGCGTGGCTACGCTGGTTTGGGTCGTCCCCGTCGGGCTCGCGACGGCACACCAGGCCGTTGCGGTCGTTTTGCTGACCGCGACATTGGTTACGGTCCACCTCCAGCGGAGACGGCCGTGATCCTGGACCGTCAGAAGGTGGCGGGACCGGGCGCCGTAGTCCATTGGACCGAGGAGACGGGTAGCGCGACGCAACGGGCGCCCCGCATCGAAAACGGTCAGATCACCTCCGGCGCTCAAGCGCGGTTCTTGGCCACGATGAGCCACGAGCTTCGAACCCCCCTCAACGTCGTGATCGGTTTCTCCGAGGCGATGATGCGCGGCGCCGGCGGGGCCCTCACGCGTGAGCAATCGGTCGAATACGCCGCCTCAATCAACGAGGCTGGCAGGCAGTTGCTTACTCTGGTGGATGTGATCCTGGACGTCGCACGCGTCGAGGCCGGCCAGTTCGACCTCCCGTCCGATCTTATGGATATCGCCCACGTGGTGTCCGCCGTGGTTGGGCAGGGTGCCGACAGTGCTTCGGCCGGTGACATCTCGCTCAAGGCCGAGATGCCGTCCGGCTTGCCGCTGGTTCGTGGTGATGAGCGCCGGGTGCGTCAGGCGCTGGCGCACATGGTCGGCAACGCCATCAAGTTCACCCCCGGCAGCGGCTCCGTGCGGGTGTCGGCCCGGTTGGACGAACGGACGGGCGATATGCTGGTCCTGGTGAGCGACACGGGCATCGGCATCGCCGACGGCGACTTGCAGCGAGCGTTCGAGCCCTTCGTCCAGCTCGACGCGAGTCTCGCTCGCCGCTTTCCAGGGAGCGGTCTCGGCCTGTATGTCAGCCGCATCACGGCCCGCGCCCATGGCGGTGACCTTATCCTGAGCAGCCAGCCGGATGTCGGCACCACAGCCGTGCTCCGTCTGCCAGCTCACCGGCTCGCGGCACCACCGTCAAACCTCCTGCCCTGATTGGATCACGCATGACGCTCGCTCTGTCCCCTCTGGCGACGACCGACCGCCTCTTTTTCGAGCGGGACGACGCTGCTCTGGACCGCGTAACGGCAGGGCGGCTCGTGACCGAGACGCTGAGCGGCTGCGACGACGGCGAACTATTCCTGGAATATCGCGAGAGCGAGCAGATCGCGCTCGACGATGGCCGTATCCGCCATGCCGGGTTCGAGAGCGGGTCCGGCTTCGGCTTGCGCGCGATCCTCGGTGAGGAGACCGGGTATGCCCATGCCGGTGAGGTGAGCGAGCCGGCCTTGCGCCGGGCCGCCGCCACAGTGTCCGCGATACGAGGCGGCGGTGCCGGCGGTCTCGCGGCTGAGCCGCCACGGGCTAGCAATGCCCGGCTCTACGCAGACACCAATCCGCTCGGCGAGATGGATTTCGGCGCCCGCACCGCCATCCTGGCCGAAATCGACGCCTATGCCCGCGCTAAGGACCCGCGTGTGAAGCAGGTGATGGCCAGCATGTATGGCGAGTGGCAGGCGGTGCAGGTGATGCGCGCCGATGGCCGCCGCGTGGCCGATCTGCGGCCGCTGGTGCGCCTGAACGTGTCCGTCGTGGTGGAGCAGGATGGCCGCCGGGAGACGGGCGGCCATGGCACCGGCGGGCGCTTCGGCTACAGCCAATTGTTGACGCCGGAAACCTGGCGCGCCGGGGTGGACGAGGCGTTGCGGCAAGCCTTGGTCAACCTCGAGAGCCGCCCGGCGCCGGCGGGCGAGATGGAGGTCGTGCTCGGAAATGGCTGGCCCGGTATCCTGTTGCACGAAGCGATCGGTCATGGCCTCGAGGGTGACTTCAACCGCAAGAAGACGTCCGCCTTCTCGGGGTTGATGGGCCAGCGTATCGCGGCCCCGGGGGTCACGATCGTGGACGATGGCACGCTACCGGACCGACGCGGCAGCTTGACGGTAGACGACGAGGGTACGCCGTCCGGACGCATGGTGATGATCGAGGACGGTGTCCTGAAGGGCTTCATCCAGGATCGCCTGAACGCCCGCCTGATGGGCGTCGCCCCGACCGGCAACGGCCGCCGCCAATCCTACGCCCACGCACCCATGCCGCGGATGACGAACACCGTGATGCTGGCTGGCCAATACGAGCCGGAGGAGATGATCCGCTCGGTGAAGAACGGCTTGTATGCTGTCAATTTCGGCGGCGGCTCGGTGGACATTACGTCTGGCAAGTTCGTGTTCTCGGCAAGCGAGGCCTACCGGATCGAGGACGGCAAGATCACGTCTCCGGTGAAGGGCGCGACGCTGATCGGCAACGGTCCGGACGCGCTGACCAAGGTCGCCATGGTCGGCAACGACCTTGCTTTGGATCCAGGCGTCGGGACGTGCGGCAAGAACGGCCAGGGTGTGCCCGTGGGTGTCGGGCAACCGACGTTGAAGCTGTCCGGACTGACCGTGGGCGGAACCGTGTAGGTCCACGCGCGCCGCTTTCAGCTTCCTCGCCCTCCTTTGGGGGAGGGCCGGGGTGAGGGAGCTAAGGAACCCGTGACAGCCGGATCACCGGTCTCACGTCACTCCCCGGACAAATCCCGTCTTTGCCGATCCAGCTCTTCCGTATACCGCCGCAACGCATGCTGCTCCGTCAACAGCCCGATCACCGCGCGCGTATCCGCCGCGTCTACCACCGCGAGTGCGTCCGACTCGGTCGACTCGAACATCTGCACAGCTTCCTTGATCGTCATCTGCGGCAGCAGCACGTCCTTCGGATAATGCAGGATCTCGGACACCCGCGTGATCGTCTCGTCCGCGCCGTGCGCTTCGGGCGTGAGCAGGACGCCGGCATACCGCCCGGCCTCGTCCGTCACCACCACGCGGTCCGCTGAGCCGAGCGGAACCTGGCGCTTGAAGGCGCTGATCGTGGTGTCGGCGCGGATGGTCCGCATATCCTTGCGCATCATGCGCCCGACCGTGAGATTGCGAACCCAGCCGATATCCACCGCCGATCGGATTGCCTCGCCGCGCAGGTGGAACCGCCAGGTGGCGAAGGAGTAGCCGAAGGTCCGCCGCACCGTGAGGGCTGAGACCACGCTCGCCGCCAGCACGGCGATCGTCATCGGCAGGCTGCCCGTGCTCTCAAGCGCCAGGAACGCCATCGTGAGAGGCCCGCCGACCACCGCCACGGCCAGCGCGCTCATCCCGACCAACGCACACACCACCGCCGGCAGCGCCTGGGTGGCGGTGATCGCGGCGAGCCCGGCAGCGAACAGCTTGCCGCAGAGCGCCCCCAGGAACAGTGACGCGAAGAACAGCCCTCCCCGGAACCCCGAGCCGATCGAGACGGAGGAGGCAGCGGCCTTGGCCAGGATCAGCAGCGCGATGTGGATGGCGGGATAGGGGGTGTCGAGCGCCAGCCGCAGTGCATCGTGCCCTGAGGAAAGCACCTGCGGCGACCAAAGCGCGAGCCCGCCGACAATCACTCCACCCATGACCGGCCGCAGCCACACCGGCACGCCGCTGCGGCGGAACCAGGATTCCACCAGCGTCACCGCACGCATCAACGCGATCCCGCCCAGCGCGCAAAGCACGCCCAGCGCCAGCAGCGGCAGGTAATCGACCGGTTCCAGCACGGACGGGGCACGGATGTCGAACCCATAGGTGTCGGTGTTGAGCACCCGGGAAACGATGACCGCGGCAATGGCCGAAACGACGACCGGGGCCAGCGTCACCAGCGAATACGTCCCGATGACCAGTTCGAACGCGTAGAAGGAGCCCGTGAGCGGCGCTTGGAACGCGGCTGCGATGCCGCCGGCCGCACCGCAACCTACCAGCAGCCGCAGGTCGCTGCGGCGAACCCGGAACGACCGGCCCAGCCGGGAAGCGATGGCCGAACTGATCTGGGTATAGCCGGCCTCGAGCCCTACGGACGCGCCGACGCCGTTGGACAGAACGGTCTGCAAGGTCACGAACAGGCTGTCGCTGAGGGACATGCGCCCGCCATATAAGGCGTTCGCCTCGATCGGGTCCACCGTCCGGCGGTTCCACCAGCGCGCCAAGGCGAGGCCCGTCAGCCCGACCAGCAGCCCACCCACCCCGAGCACGCAGACCGTCCGGATAGGCCCCAGGCCGACCGAGCCGGACAGCCGGTCCCCGCGATCGAGGTTGAACAGGAACTCGTGGCCGAGCTGCGTCACTGTGCTCATCGCGTAGACACACAGGCCGGATGCCACCCCCACGCAGGCCGCCAGCACGACGAGCCAGATTTCGTCGGCGCGGACCAGCGCCCGCAACGTCTGCGGTGCGTGCAGCATCACCTCGCCCAGCCCCCGGATACGCTGGGACCAGCGCCCGCCCCGCGAGGCAGCTGGCAGGGCGGCAGTGCCTGGACCCGCAGATCGCGAGGACATCGGGCTCGCTCAGCTCCTTCGCCGAAAGGGATACGGCCCGGCATCGGACCGGGCTGGCCAGCCCTTCATGGAACCATGCGCCGTTGCTTTCAATCCGCTACAGGCCATTTCTCACTTAATTTCCGGACATATGGCGAGTTCCGCGACAACCGCGCGCCACCGTTCGGCATCAGGCTGCAAGAGGATGTGTTGCATGGTGGATCAGAAAGTTGCCGTAACGACGGGTGCGACGTCCGGCCTCGGTCAATGGATCGCCCTTGGCCTGGCGCGGGCCGGCTATCACACGGTGATGATCGCCAGGGATGCGGCCCGTGGCGCGGCGACGCAGCGCTTCATCGCCGACCGGGCCAGGGGTGCCAGCACCGAGATCGTGCTGGCTGATCTTTCGTCGCTGCAGCAAGTGCGCGCAGCCGCTGCCAGCATCGTCGCGGCGCACCCGCGCATCAACGTGCTGGTCAATAACGCCGGGCTGGTCACGCCGCGGCGGCAGGTGACGCAGGAAGGGCACGAGATGATCCTAGCGGTCAATCATCTCGCACCGTTCGTGCTCAGCGATGCCCTTGAACCAGCCCTGCGCGCGGGTTCGCCCGCACGGATCGTGGATGGGGGCTCCAGCGCGTCCGATAGGGTGGCGCTGGGTGTGTGCGATCTGGAAAGCGCCCGATCGTGGAGTCTGTGGGGGCCCTACAGCCGGTCCAAACTGGCGTTGATGATGGCGACGTTCGAACGCGCGCGGCGCCTGGAGGGCACTGGCGTGACAGTCAACGTCGTGCATCCGGGCGTGGTCGCGACGACGCTGGGCTCGGTACCGGGGCCGCTCGGGTGGGCGTGGGATTTGGGCAAGCGCTTCATGATCACGCCCGAGCAGGGTGCGGTGACGCCGTTGTATGTTGCGCTCTCCCCGGAGGTAGAGGGCATCACCGGCGGCTATTGGAAGAAATGCAAGCTGGCGCGGCCGAACAAGCAAGCGCTGGACCGAACCATGACGCGGCGGCTGTGGAACGAGACGGCGCGCCTGGCCGGTTGACGGCGGCGGGAGCTTGGCCGAGTGGTGAATACAGTCGAGGAGGCTGATGCGATGACGCTGCCGGACACAATGACCTTCATCGAGGTGGCGCAGCCGGGTGGGCCGGAGATGCTCCGGCCGGCGACGGGCCCCGTGCCGCAGCCGCGCGAGGGCGAAGTGCTGATCCGCGTCGCTGCCGCCGGCGTCAACCGGCCGGACATACAGCAACGCAAGGGCGCCTATCCGCCGCCGCCCGGCGCCAGCCCGCATCTGGGGCTGGAGGTGGCGGGCGAAGTGGCCGCGGCCGGGCCCGGCGTGTCCCTCGCGGTCGGCACGCAGGTGTGCGGCTTGGCCAATGGCGGCGGCTACGCGGAGTTCTGCGTGGTCCCCGCAAGCCAGTGCCTGCCTTGGCCGAAGGGGTATGACGCCATTTTGGCGGGTGCGCTGCCGGAGACGTTCTTCACCGTCTGGGCCAATCTGTTCGAGATCGGGCGGCTTCGGGAGGGCGAGTCGGTCCTCGTGCACGGCGGAACCAGCGGGATCGGCACGACCGCCATCCAGCTTGCCCGCGCGTTCGGCGCCCGGGCCTACGCGACGGCCGGGTCGGCGGAAAAGTGCGAGGCCTGCGTCAAGCTCGGTGCGGATGCCGCGATCAACTACAAGGAGGCGGATTTCGCGGAGGGTATCAAGCAGTTTACCAGCGGCAAGGGCGTGGACGTGGTGCTGGACATGGTCGGCGGCCCTTACGCACAGAAGAACCTGCGTTGCCTGGCGATGGACGGCCGCCTGGTCATGATCGCCTTCCTGGGTGGCCCCAAGGTCGAGCAGTTAGACCTGACGACCATCATGGTCCGCCGCCTGACTGTCACCGGATCCACGATGCGCCCGCGGACGGCGGCGCAGAAGGGCGAGATCGCGCAGGCCTTGCTGGCCAAGGTGTGGCCGAAGCTGGAGGCAGGCACGGTGGCACCGGTGATCCACGCCACGTTCCCGCTGGCCGAGGCCGCCGCCGCGCACCGGCTGATGGAAAGCAGCGAGCACACCGGCAA
>CAXSEG010000122.1:0-12691 GCA_964235545.1 uncultured Acetobacteraceae bacterium | reverse complement strand
AACTGGCCGACGCCGGGCTCACCGCGAAGGATATCGTGCGGACGGTGATGGATGCGGCTAAGCAGGGCGCGATGAAACTGGTGTCCAACCGATGAACCGTATTGCCACGTCTACCGGGTGCCTGGCCGCCTGCTTCGGCTTTGCCATGGCCCACGCCGCCCTGGCGCAGGCTGCCGTGCCGGAGGCAGCCGCCCCGATCGCGGCGCTGGACCAGGCGCTCGAGACTGCCATGCACGAGGGCAAGGCCACGCCGTTCGCCCAGCGTTACGCGACACTCGCCCCCGTGGTGCAGCAGGCGTTCGACCTCGACACGGTGCTGGAGACGTCGATCGGGCCGCGCTGGCAGAGTTTCTCCCCGGTCGAGCAGCAGGATATCCGCTCCGAGTTCCTCAAGTTCACCATCGCCAGCTACGTCAGCAACTTCAACGCGTTCAGCGGCGAGCGTTTCGAAATCTCGCCCGACACGCGGGCCATCGGCACCGAGCAGGTCGTATCCACCCGGATCATCCCGACCAGCGGGGACACCGCGCGCATCGACTACGTGATGCGGCAGAGCCAGGCTGGCTGGCGCGCCGTGGACGTGTTGCTGGACGGTACGATCAGCCGCGTCGCCGTGCAACGGTCCGACTTCCGCAGCCTGCTCGAAGGTGGCCCGTCGGCCCTGGTCGACAGCCTGCGGAAGAAGGTCTCGGTGCTGTCGGGCGGGACTGGCGTTCAGTAGTCCGATGCCATCGATCCCATTCGTATTGGCGCTGCTTGCGGCCACCGTGACAGCGGCCGGGCTCCTGCAGGCCGGCATCGGCTGGTGGGTGGTGCGCCGCTACAGCCGCAGGCAGGCCAACATCGCGGTGTGGCAGCCGCCGGTCACGATTCTCAAACCGTTGCATGGCGACGAACCGATGCTGGAACAGGCGCTCGCCTCGTTCTGTGCCCAGGACTACCCGGTGTTCCAGATCGTTTTCGGCCTCGACGACGCGGCGGATCCGGCGTTGCACATCATCCGCCGCCTGCGCGCCCGGTTCCCGCTCGTGGATATCGATGTGGTGATCGACCCGGCGCAGCACGGCGTAAACCGCAAGATCAGCAACCTGATCAACATGTACCCGCGGGCCAAGCACGACCTGATCGTCATGGCCGACAGCGACATCCATGCGCCGCCGGATTACCTGAGCCATCTGGCATCCGGCCTGGCGCCGGCCGGCGTGGGCCTGGTGACGACGCTGTACGCCGGGCTCGGTGCCTCGGCGACCTTGGCGGCCCGGCTCGGGGCCGCGCAGATCAACCACAGCTTCCTGCCCGGCGCGTTGCTGGCACGGGCGCTCGGCCGGCAGGATTGCCTTGGTGCGACGATGGCGCTGCGCCGCGAGACGCTGGAGGCGGTCGGCGGGCTGCACGCCCTGGTTCATCACCTGGCCGACGACGCCGTGCTCGGCCGCCTGGTCAGCGCCCGCGGCGATAAGGTCGCACTCGCCGCCACGCTGCCGGCGACCACGGTGCCAGAGATGCGGGTGGCGGATCTGTTCGCGCACGAGTTGCGTTGGGGGCGGACGATCCAGTCGCTGGCGCCGGTCGGGTTCGCCATGTCGTCGTTGCAGTATCCACTGTTCTGGGCGGCGCTGGCGGTGACATTGAGCGGCTTTCAACCCGCGGCCATCGCGCTGTTCGTCGGGGTTTGGGTGGTGCGTGCGGCGGCCATGATCGGCATCGACGCGTCGCTCGGGCTTGTCACGTCGGTGCCGGTTTGGCTGCTGCCGCTGCGTGACCTATTGTCAGTGACGGTCATCCTGGCCAGCTACGGCGGCAGGGACGTCGCATGGCGCGGTCACGTGCTTCGTATTTCGCCGCCGCGGCTTGTGGCGGGCAAAGGGTAAGACGTTCATGAAGACGCTGTTTCTCCAGCCACCCTCCTTCGGCGGCTTCGATGGCGGCGCGGGCTCGCGCTACCAGGCCAAGCGCGAAATCCGTTCGTTCTGGTATCCCACCTGGCTGGCGCAACCGGCCGCCCTTGTGGAAGGCAGCCGGCTGATCGACGCGCCACCTGCCAATATCGGCATGGAGCCAGTGCTGGCCGCCGCCCGCGAGCACGACATGGTGGTGATCCACACCTCCACGCCGTCCTTCGCGTCCGACGTGAAGGTGGCGCAGGCGCTCAAGGACGAGAAACCGTCGCTGAAGATCGGCTTCGTCGGCGCCAAGGTCGCGGTGCAGCCGGCGGAGAGCCTGCAACAGGGCAACTGCATCGACTACGTGGCGCGCAACGAGTTCGACTTCACGATCAAGGAGATCGCGGACGGCCGCGACCTGAAGGACGTGGACGGCATCTCCTTCCGCGACGACAGCGGGATGATCGTCCACAACCGCGACCGCGCCGTGATCGAGGACATGGACACGCTGCCGTTCGTGACCGACGTGTACAAGCGGGACCTGCGGATCGAGGACTACTTCATCGGCTACCTGCAACACCCCTATATCTCGATTTACACGGGGCGGGGTTGCAAATCCCGCTGCACGTTCTGTCTGTGGCCGCAAACGGTCGGCGGCCACCGTTACCGCACCCGCAGCCCGGCGCACGTCGCGGCGGAAATCCGGCATGCACAGGCGATGTTCCCCCAGGTGAAGGAGTTCTTCTTCGACGACGACACCTTCACCGACGACCTGCCGCGGGCCGAGGCGATCGCGCGCGAGCTGGGCAAGCTCGGCGTCACCTGGTCGTGCAACGCGAAGGCGAATGTACCACGCGAGACGCTCAAGGTGCTCAAGGATAACGGCCTGCGCCTGCTGCTGGTGGGCTACGAGAGCGGCAACCAGCAGATCCTGCACAACATCAAGAAGGGCATGCTGATCGATGTGGCGAAGCGGTTCACCCGCGACTGCCACGAGCTCGGGATCAAGATCCACGGCACCTTCATCCTCGGCCTGCCCGGGGAGACGAAGGAGACGATCGAGCAGACGATCAAGTTCGCCACCGAGATCAACCCGCATACCCTGCAGGTGTCGCTGGCGGCGCCGTATCCCGGCACCTTCCTGCACAAGCAGGCGTTGGAGAATGGCTGGCTGAGCGCCGAGCATGCCGAGCTGATCGACGAGACGGGGATCCAGATCGCGCCGTTGAACTACCCGCATCTGTCGCATGGCGAGATCTTCGACAGCGTCGAGGTGTTCTACAAGCGGTTCTACTTCCGCGCGCCGAAGATCGCCTCGATCGTCAGCGAGATGGTGCGCAGCCCGCAAATGATGAAGCGCCGGCTGCGCGAGGGCGTGGAGTTCTTCCAGTTCATGCGCGACCGGAACAAGGCGGCCTGACGCACGGGCCACATCGCCGCCGGGTCATCGTCTCGGCGGACGATTTCGGGCTATCGGTGGCGGTGAACGAGGCCGTGGAGCAGGCACACCGGGACGGGATCCTGGGTACGGCGAGCCTGATGGTCGCCGGAGCGGCGGCGGCGGACGCGGTGGAGCGGGCGCACCGGTTGCCGGGCCTGCGGGTCGGGCTGCACCTGGTGGTGGTGGAGGGGCCGGCGGTGCTGCCGCACAGCGCGATACCGGACTTGGTGGGGGAAGACGGACAGTTCCCGTCGGGCCAGGCCCGGCTGGGCGTACGCTACTTCTTCCACCCTCGTGTTCGCCGCCAATTGCGGGCGGAGATCACGGCGCAGTATGCGGCCTTCGCCGCGACCGGTCTTCGGCTGGATCACGCCAATGCGCACAAGCACATGCACCTCCACCCGACGGTCGGGCGGATGATGATCGAGGAAGGACTCCCGCACGGCTTGCCGGCAATCCGCATCCCGGCCGAGCCACCGGCGGTCATGACGGCCTTGGGGGAAGCGACCGGACCGGCGGACCGGGCACTGTATCGGTGGACGGGCCTGTTGCGACGGCAGGGACGACGGGCGGGATTGGTGACGAACGATCAAGTCTTCGGGCTCGCCTGGTCCGGACACATGACGGCGGCACGGCTACGGCGGCTCGCCATGGCGTTACCGGCTGGGTTGACCGAAATCTACTTCCATCCGGCGACCAGGGCGGACGACCTCATCGGCCGTCTGATGCCCGGTTATGACCATCGCGCAGAGCTGGCGGCATTGCTCGACCCCGCGGTCGCGGCGGCGTTGCCCGTCCGTGTGACGTGGGACTCGAGTTAGGCCCGGTATCGAGAAACGCCGGGCGTCGGCCTCGAACGATGCGCTTGGCTGTCGCAGGTCATCAGGCGGCCCTGGCACTTCGAACAGCGCTGCCGATCCGGGCGAGCTCGGCCTTCGTAGCCCCTGCGTAATAGTGACTGGCCGATATATCGTGCTCGTCGTTGCGGTCCCACAGGCGCCAGCGCTCCTCGTCCACCGCGATCTGCCCGCATTGACCGCGCTCGAGCCGTTCGTTCCACTGCGACCGGGATTTGCAGGCGTAATGGTTCACGCGCCATTCCTGATCCGGGATCGGACCGACGGTGCCGTTCTGGCTATCGTTGATAAGGAATGGGCGGTTGCTACCGTTCCTGCACTGCCCCCTGACCAAGAAGAAGTGCGGATTTGCGCAATCCAGGACGGCCCCTGGTCTGACGATCGACTTCACCGGGCTGCTTACATCACTGTCCAGCGGCGCCCTGCGGCAGAAACTCTCGATGATCAAGCCAGGCGGGCGTGCCCGATAACCCGACGACCCGAATATTGCCCAGTTCAGGCAGATTGCGTCGGCCTCCACACACCGGTCCGTGAAGTCCGCGATCTGGCCGCCGGTCGTGGAGAGCAGATACTCGTCGGCATCCAGGAAAGCACACCACTCAACCTCGGCTTGCGTCCGCAAACGAAAACAAGCGTCCCGGTATGCAAAGATCTGGGTCGTACGGTTATGGAAGGTCGGCCACCGGACCAAGTCTATATCGTAGAAGCGCGCCGCCCCGAGCACGACACCGACCGTGTCATCGGTACTATCGTTATCGTAGACGACAAACTTCCTGATGCCGATGGCAAAATGGTATGCTAGCCATTCCAGGATATTGGCTTGCTCGTTTCGGACAATGACGGCCGCTGCAATCATGACCTATAATAGTTAGCTTCGGTCAAAAGAGGGGTCAACCTCCATCTCATGACGGCAGCATCAGTCCTGACGATTAATGGTGTTACTTCGTGTACCGTTAATACAGCGTTAAAAGCTTGGTGAGCGGTTTGTCGCGGGCAATGAGGCGAGCAGCGCCGGAACGAAGAACAGCGTCGCCAGCAGCGTGCAGCCGAGGCTGATCAGCAGCAGGTCCCCCATGCTCGCCGTGCCCGGGTGGCGGGACAGCGCCAGGGAGCCGAAGGCCGTCCCCGTGGTCAGCGCGGAGAAGATCACCGCCCGCGCCGTCGCCGACGCCAGGCGCGAGTGCTCCCCCGCCCGCCAGTTCATCACGAAGTAGATGTTGAACGACACGCCGACGCCGAGCAGCAGCGGCAGGGCGATGATATTGGCGAAGTTCAGCGGCAGCGGCAGCAGGATGCACACCACCACCGTCAGCAGCGAGGACAGCAGCAGCGGCGCCAGCACCAGCCCCACGTCAAGCAGGCGGCGCAGGGTCGCGAACAGGATCAGGGCGATCATCACCACGGCGGCGACCGCGGCGTTGCGGAAGGCGCTGGTGATGGTGCGCGAGGTAGCGATGATCGTCACCGCCGAGCCGCCCGCCTCCGGCACCGCCGCACTCACCTGGTCCACGAAGCGGTTGAGCCCGGGGCCGCCGCTGGCTTCGGGCTTCGGGGTGATCTGCAACCGGGCACGACCGTCCGGCAGCACCCAGTCCCGCGCCAGCTCCGCCGGGATGGACTGGATGGTCACCGGCTGGGCGGCGAGTGCGGTGCGCAGCCGGGTCAGCTGCGCCGGGAGGAAGCGGGTGAGCGCCTGGTTTGCGGCCACCAGCACCGGGTCCGGTGCCGCCTGCAGCGCGCGCAGGTCAGCGGCGACCTGCACGATCGGGCTGTCCGGCGGCAGTTTCGCCACCGCCCGGGTCAGCCCGGTGGCCGCGGTCTGGGATGCCAGGCGCAGGTCGGCCGGGGTCACGGGGGCGGAGGGCGTCCGACCGCTCAGCGTCGGGCCCAGGATGTTGGCGGCGTCGGCGATCAAGGCGAGCTTGGCCGGCTGATCCTCGGGCACCAGGCTCTGCAAGGTCAGCGTATCGGCCACCAGCGGCAGGACCTGCGCCGTCTGCCCCACCGCCACCGCCTGCTTCAGGTCCGGCAGCAGGGCGTCGATGCTGTAAGGGGTGGTCAGCGGGTCGCTCATCAGGTCCCGCAGCGTGGTCATGGCCTCGGTCGAGGGATCCTTGGTGTGCAGCGGGTCGGCGTCGAAGCGGAGCAGCGGCAGGCACGCCACGCCCGCCACGGCGAGCACGGCGAAGATGCCGAGGATGACCCGGCGGTTCCGCGCGATGGCGTCGTCCACGGGGCGCAGCCGGGTGAACCCGATTTCCCCCACTTCCGCACGGGGGCGCAGCAGCGTGAGGGCGGCGGGCAGGAACACCAGGGTGCAGGCGAACGCGATCAGCATGCCCACGCCGGCGATCAGGCCGAGCTGCGCCACGCCGCTGAACGAGGTGGGCACGAAGGCCAGGAAGCCGGCCGCCGTCGCCACCGCCGCGACCAGGACCTGCACGCCCACCCGGCGCGCCGTTCCGGTCAGCGCCTGTTGCGCGTCCGCCGCGTGCAGCCGCATCTCGCGGAACCGGACGCTGAACTGGATCGCGAAATCCACCGCGATGCCGACGAACAGCACGGCGAAGGCGACGGAGACCAGGTTCAGCGTGCCGACCGCCACCGCTGCGAACGCCGTGGTCAGCAGCAGGCCTAGGACCAGCGTCAGCAGCACCGGCACGATCAGGCGCCAGGAGCGGATGGCCAGGAACAGCCACAGCGCGATCAGCACGAAGCTGCCGACGAGTCCGGCGACCGCGCCCTGGGCCACGGTGGCGAACTCCTCGTCAGCCAACGCCACGCCGCCGGTGACGCGCACCCGGGCCTGTCCGCCGGCCACGAATTCGAGCTTAGCGGCGATCGCACGCAGGGCGTCGGTCGCGGCGCCGCCGGGTTGCAGGGCCGAATAGTCGAGCTTCGGCTGGATCAAGACGAAGTGGTAATGGCCAGCCTTGTCCACCAACGTGCCGGACAGCAGCGACTGCCAGGACAGCGGCTTGGGCGACCCGGCGAGCACCGAGGCGAGTGTCGCGTGGAACGCGGCCAGCGAGGTGTCGAACCCGGCCAGGTTGGCCTGCCCGTGCTCGATCCCCAGCCCGATCAGGGATAGGGCGGCGAACAGCCCGCGCGCGCTCGGGTCGGCCACCAGCTGGCCAAGGAAGGGTTGCGCGTCGATCGTGCGGTCCATCAGCGGGCCGAGCTCGGCCGTGGTGAGGAACATCAGCCCGTTCGTGTCGAAGTAGGGCGAGCTGTCCGGCCGCCGGACGGTGCGGAAATGCGCCGTGTCGGCGGCGGCGGCGCTGGCGAGGGCGGCGGCGGTCGCTTCGGCCTCCTCCGGGATGCCGCCGTCGATCACCGCCACCAGCAGGTCGCGGTCCTGCGGGAACTCCCGGTCGAACGCCATCGCGCGCTGGCGCCAGGGCAGCGAGGCGGCGAACAGCGCGTCTGTGTCAGTGGACACGCCGAGGCGGGTGACCGCGAGCCCGGCTGAGATTGCGCCGAGCAGGAGGCCGGCGAGGACGACGAAGACGGCATGGCGGCTGCAGCGTGCGACGAGGCTGGCAAGGAAGGCTGCGATGAACACGGACGAAACACCCCCGGGCGGCCGCCCGACGGGTCCGGACGCTCTCGTTACCCGGCGCGGGATAGTCGGTTCACGCCCAGGGGTCCAGGCTGCGCGCCTTCCTCCTCCAGGCTGGCCCCTCCAGGCTGGCCCCTCCAGGCTGGCCGGAGCGCCTACGTCGGAGGCGGGGCCTTGGCAAGCAGCGCGGGTGCCTCCGACCGGAAACGGGAGACGTCCAAGCCGGGATGGAATCCCAACGGGCCGCCACGGAATGCAGCATGGGTCCGCGCCCGGGCAGGCCCCCGGGTACGAAGGCCTCCCGGTGCCGCGGCATTTCATTCCGGCCGGGCGAGGTCTGCATGGGCGAGGAGTTCGTCCACATTGGGCGCGTCCAGCATCACGCCCTCTAGTTCCGGAAGACGGCCCTTCATCATCGTGCAGGCCAGCAGGAACATCGTGCCTCCGACTGTCGCCACGTGTCCGCTGGAGTGCCTTCCAAAGAGGCTTTTACTTGGGCCGGGGCCGCCTTGCCGCGCCGCGTTGACACCCTCCGGGGCGCGCCGTAGCACTGCTAGCAACGATAATGGTCCGGAGGCGCCGCTCTCCGAGGGGGAAACATGGGCCGACTGACGACGAGGGCCGCGTTCGCGGGGATGGCCGCGCTCACGGGCGCGTTGCTCGCCGCCCCGGCCGTTTGGGCCGAGACGGGCACCGTGCATGTCGGTGTCACGCTGTCGATGACGGGCCCAGCCGCCTCGCTCGGCATCCCCGAGCGCAACAGCATTGCCCTGCTGCCGAAGGAGATCGGCGGTGCTCCCGTGGAGTATGACGTACTGGACGATGCGTCCGACACGACGCGCGCCGTGGCCAATGCACGCAAGCTGATCGAGGGCGGGGCGGACGTGCTGGTCGGCTCCAGCGTGACCCCGGCGTCCTTGGCGATGATCGACGTGGCGGCGGAGCAGACGGTGCCGATGATCTCGCTCGCCGCTTCCGCCCGGCTGATCGAGCCGATGGACGCGCAGCGCCACTGGGTGTTCAAGACGCCGCAGGATGACAGCCTGATGGCCGATGCGGTCGCCGGCACCATGGCGGTGCATGGCGTGAAATCGATGGCGTTCATCGGCTTCAACGACGCGTATGGCGACGGTTGGCTGGCCGAGACGCAGCGGGCGATGGCGGCGAAGGGGATCAAGGTCACCGATGTCGAGCGGTTTGCCCGGACGGACACCAGCGTCACGGGGCAGGTGCTGAAGGTGATGGCGTCCAAGCCGGACGCAGTGCTGATCGCCGGGTCGGGCACGCCCGCCGCGCTGCCGCAGAAGGCGCTGCACGAACGCGGCTACACCGGTGCCTTCTACCAGACGCATGGCGTGGCCAACCTCGACTTCATCCGCGTCGGCGGCAAGGACGTCGAGGGCACTATCCTACCGGCTGGCCCGGTGTTGGTGGCGAACCAGTTGCCGGACAGCGCGCCGAGCAAGGCGGTGGGTGAGGACTACATCCACAAGTACGAGGCGGCGAACGACATCGGCAGCACCTCCACCTTCGGTGCGCACGCTTATGACGCCGGGCTATTGCTGGAATACGCGATCCCGGTTGCGCTGAAATCCGCCAAGCCCGGCACGCCGGCCTTCCGCTCCGCCTTGCGCGACGCGCTGGAAGGCGCGCACGAGTTGAAGGTGACGCAGGGTGTGATGGACATGACCCCGACCTACCATAATGGCTTCGACGACCGGGCGCGGGTGATGGTGACGATCAAGGATGGCGGGTGGAAGCTGCTGCCCTGAACGCGATGGCCCGAGGAACGTTCTCCCTCTCCCTCCGGGAGCTACGGAACTTACACATCTTGACGTTCGCAGATCCTCCAAACGTGGCACTGCCCCCCTCCCCCCGCCCCCTGCCACAAGGGGAGGGGGAGAGGACGCATCTCCTCCGTCAGCGCGGTCGCTGAACGGCGGGCATCGTGGACGCGGACATCGCCCTCATCCTCGTGCAGGACGGCATCGTCAACGGTGCCGTGTATGCGCTGCTGGCGCTGTCGCTGGTGCTGGTGTTCTCCGTCACCCGCGTGATCCTGATCCCGCAGGGCGAGTTCGTGGCGTTCGGGGCGCTCACCTACGCGGCGCTGGATGCGGGGACGGTGCCGGGCAGCGTCTGGCTGCTGCCTGCGCTGGGGCTGGCGGCGTGCCTCGCCGGGCTGTGGGCGATGCGGCACCATGCCAGAAGCGGCGCGGTGCTCCGGCTGCTGGCTGGCACCGTGCTGCTGCCCGCCGCGGTCACCGGGCTGACGCTGCTGCTGGCCGGCCGCCATATCGGGGTAGCGGCGGAGGCGGTACTGACCCTGCTGATCGTGGCCCCGATGGCGCCCTACGTGTACCAGGTCGCGTTCTACCCTCTGGCCGAGGCATCCGTGCTGGTGCTGCTGATCGCGGCGGTGGGGGTGCACCTGGCGTTGATGGGCATCGGCCTGGTGCTGTTCGGGCCGGAGGGGTTCCGCGCCAGCGGGTTCTCGGACGCCGTGCTCGCGCTGGGGCCGCTGACCATCCAGGGCCAGGCGATCTGGGTGGTGGCCAGCACGGCGGTGATCATGGCGGCGCTGTACGGGTTCTTCGGCCACACGCTGCATGGCAAGGCGCTGCACGCGACGGCGGTCAACCGGCTCGGCGCGCGGCTGGTGGGGATCGCGACGGGGCTGTCGGGCCGGGTGGCGTTCACCTTGGCGGGGCTGATCGGCGCGTTCGGGGGGGTGCTGATCGCGCCGCTGACCACGGTGTATTACGACAGCGGCTTCCTCGTCGGGCTGAAGGGCTTCGTCGCCGCCATCGTGGGCGGGATGGTCAGCTACCCGGTGGCGGCACTGGCCGCGGTGCTGGTGGGCGTGGTGGAAAGCTTCTCCAGCTTCTGGGCGTCCGCGTTCAAGGAAGTGATCGTGTTCACCGTGATCCTCCCCGTGCTGCTGGTCCGCTCGCTGCGCAGCCCGGTGGCGGAGGACGAGGAGTGAAACTGGCGGCCCTCCTGCTGCTCGCCTGGCTGTGCGTGCCGCTGCTGCCATTCGTGCCGCCGTTCTGGCTGACGCTGGCGGACTATGCCGGGATCGCGTCCGTGCTGGCGATCGGCATCGTGGTGCTGACGGGGATGGCCGGCATCACGTCCTTCGGCCAGGCCACCTTCATGGGTTTCGGCGCCTACGCCACCGCCCTGCTCACCACGCAGGCCGGATGGTCGCCCTGGCTGTCCCTGCCGGTGGCGATGCTGGCGAGCGGGGTGATGTCCCTGCTGATCGGCGCGGTGACGCTGCGGCTGTCCGGGCACTATCTGGCGCTGGGCACGATCGCGTGGAGCGTCGCGTTCTTCTACGTGTTCGGCAACCTGGACGTGCTGGGCCGCAATGACGGGATCTCCGGCATCCCGCCGCTGCGCTTTGCCGGGTGGGCGCTGATCGACAGCCGTTCCTACTTCCCCGTGGTGTGGATCGCCGTCGGGCTGAGCCTGCTTGCCACCCGCAACCTGCTGGACAGCCGGGTCGGCCGGGCGATGCGGGCGCTGCGGGGCGGGGCGGCGGCGGCGGCCTCGTTCGGCGTGGGGCTGGCCGGCATCCGCATGCTGGCCTTCGCCTACGCCGCCGTGCTCGCCGGGCTGGCGGGGTGGCTATACGCGCACATGCAGCGCTCGGTGAGCCCGACGCCGTTCGGCATCAACGCGGGGATCGAATACCTGCTGATGGCCGTGGTCGGAGGCGTCGGCGCGCTGCCCGGCGCCGTGTTTGGCGCCGCGCTGGTGACGGTGGTGAACGACCGGCTGCAGGACATCCTGCCCCGCCTGCTCGGCAGCCAGGGCAATTACGAGACGATCGTGTTCGGCGCCCTGCTGGTGCTGACGCTGCAGACGGCGCCGGCCGGGCTTTGGCCGCTGCTGGCGCGCCGGTTCCGCCGCTCCGCGCCCGCCAGGCCGGCGGGCGGCGATGCCTTGCCGGGCCGGGCGCTGCCGCCGGCCGGGACCACCGTCCTGGAGGCGGACGGGCTGCACCAGCGGTTCGGCGGGCTGGTCGCGGTGGCGGACCTCTCCTTCGCGTTGCAGGCCGGGGAGATCGTGGGGCTGATCGGGCCGAACGGGGCGGGCAAAAGCACCACGTTCGACCTGCTGACCGGGGTGCGCCCGCCCACGGCGGGGGTGGTGCGGTTCCTGGGCCAGAGCCTGGCCGGCCGCACCGGGCCCGGCGTGGCCCGACTGGGCATCGCGCGCTCATTCCAGCACGTGAAGCTGGTGCCGGCGATGTCGCTGCTGGAGAACGTGGCGCTAGGGGCGCATCTGCGCGGCCGGGCGGGGGCCGGGCGGGCGCTGCTGCGACTGGACCGGGCGGACGAGGCGATGCTGTTCGCGGAGGCCCATCGCCAGCTCGGGCGGGTCGGCCTCGCCCATTTGGCCGGGCACCCCGCGGGCAGCCTGGCCCTCGGGCAGCAGCGCGTGGCGGAGATCGCCCGCGCGCTCTGCCTCGACCCGGTGCTGCTGCTGCTGGACGAGCCGGCAGCTGGGCTGCGCCATGCGGAGAAAGTGGAGTTGGCGGTGCTGCTGCGGACGCTGAGGGAGCAGGGCGTGACCGTGCTGCTGGTGGAGCACGACATGGATTTCGTGATGACACTGACGGACCGGCTTGTGGTGATGAACTTCGGCGCGAAGCTGGCCGAGGGGACCGCCGCCACCGTCCGGCGAGACCCGGCGGTCATCGAGGCCTACCTGGGCGCCCCCACGCTGGATGCCGTCGCTTGATCCTGGAAGCGGCGGGGCTGAACGTCGGCTACGGCGGGGTCAGCGCGCTGCACAACGTGTCCGTGCGGGTCGGGGTGGGGCAGATCATCACGGTGATCGGGCCGAACGGCGCCGGCAAGAACACGCTGCTGAACGCCATCATGAGCGTGTACGGCGGGGTGAAGAGTGGCCCGGGCACGATCCTCTGCGCCGGGCA
>CAXSEG010000121.1:0-12749 GCA_964235545.1 uncultured Acetobacteraceae bacterium | reverse complement strand
CCGGGTTGCCGGGAGCCGCCACGGCCGCGGAGGTCGCAGCGAACGCCCCCATTGCCGCGCCGGTCGAGAGGATAGTGCGACGGGAAAGACTGTCCAATGAAGCCTCCGGGTGGTGGATCGATGCGGCCGGGTGTGGCACGCGTGTGCCGGGTTGGCCGGGGGCGCGCTAGTCCGGCACCAGCGTCAGGGTAGCGCCGGCCGGGTCATAGTGGAAATCCGTGCCCTTCGCAGCGTCCTCTACCACGGCCGCGGCGCCGCCGCTGAGCAGTTGACCGAGGCCGACACCCTGGTAGACCGCCTTGACCGTGCCCACCGCAGTCTGCCAGCCCGGCTTCGTGCAGGTCACCGCCAGGTCCTTCTCGCTCGGTCCGGCGGCCAAGCTGCCAGGCGTGGGGGCGATCACGCCGAGCACAGTGCCACCCCGCTGCACCGTGCAGCTTGCACCACTCGGGACGGTCGTGATCGCCACCTGGCCCGGCGTGCCGGCCGGCGCACCGCAGCCCGCCAGCGTGCCCGCCAGGAGGAGCATAACCTGTCGCATCGCAATCCCTTCGTAGTTGAAGGCGCTAGCGGACACATCGCCAGCGCGGGAGCAAGTCACCGTCCGGCGATCAGGCGGCGTCTGCCGAACGGGCGCGGCCAGGTCCATCCTCGCGGCCGGCACCGGGAAGCCCCAATGAAGAAGCGCGGCATGACCTTCGGCTTCTTCCTCGCCCCGTTCCACCGGGTCGGCGACAACCCCTCGCTCGCCATCAGGCGGGATGTCGAGCTGATCGAGCATCTCGATCGGCTGGGCTACGACGAGGCCTGGATCGGCGAGCACCATTCCGCCGGGTGGGAGATCATCGCCTCCCCCGAGCTGGTGATCGCTGCGGCGGCTGAGCGCACCAAGACCATCCGGCTCGGCTCCGGCGTGACCTCGCTGCCGTACCACCACCCGTTCCTGGTGGCGCAGCGCTTCGTGCAGCTGGACCACATGACGCGGGGCCGCGCCATGCTGGGCTGCGGGCCAGGTGCGCTGGTCTCGGACACACTTCCTGATCGCCGTCGCCAGCACGCTCACGCCCGCGGGGCCTCGGTGGCGGGCAAGTATGGCGTGGGCATCCTGTCGCTGGGGGCCGGCGCACCCGGCGGCATGGCGGCCGTCGCCGGCCAGTGGCGCATCGCCGAGGAGGAGGCGGTCAAGCACGGCCGGATGATGGACCGCGCCGAGTGGCGCACGGTCATGAACGTGCACGTCGCCGAGACGGACGAGGTGGCGATGGAGCAGGTGCCGGTGGGCGAGCGGATGGACACGGCAGGCTATTTCGAGGATGCGCTCGGCCGGCCGCCGGGCCGCTCGGAAGACCCGCTCACCGACGGTGTGCGCGCCGGCACCACCCTGGTCGGCAGTCCGGACGGTGGCGCGCGGCATCCAGAACCTATGGGACCACAGCGAGGGCGGCTTCGGCGGCTTCATGGTCCGCGCGCGTGACTGGGCCGACCGCGAGCAGAGCTGGCGCAGCTACGAGCTGTTCGCCCGTTACGTCATGCCGCGCTCCCAGGGCTCGCTGGAGCAGCCGCGCGGCAGCTACGACTGGGCGGTAGCGAACCGCAAGACGATCTTCGGCCCCAACGTGGAGGCGCTGCGCCGCGCCTTTACCGATCCGGCCGCGACGCCCGCGACAGTTTCGCTGCCCGTGCTTCGGGGGCGCGGGACGCGGCGGACTAGCTGCGGATGATCCCCATGGTCCGGCGCATGAGGGTCACGGGCCACTTGTCCGGGCGCTGGACGATCTCCGCGACGTCCCAGCCTGCCCGGCGATACACGCGCTCGGCGGTGCTGGTGTAGAGCCAGGCGGTCTCGATCGATGCCTCGGCGCAGGCCTTGTCGAACGCCGCGAGCAAGTGGGTCACGTAACCGCGCCGCCGGCGTTCGGGCACGACGAACACGCCGGCGAGCCAGGGCGTGAGATCCGGCCGCTGCTCGAGGTCCTGCCGGGCCAAGGATGCCGTGCCGACCGGGACGTCACCGGACAGCAGGACGAACGTCTGAGGCGGACCGACGCTGGCCAAACACTCCGCGTAGCGGGCCTGGGTCTCGGCGAAGCTTAGGCCTTCGCGCTGCCACCACTCCCGCCACACCCAGTCCGTGACGATAGGCAGCAGGTCGGGCCGGCGCGCGAGCGTGGTCACGGCTAGGTCGTCGGGCGCGGTCGAATCGGGCATGATGCGTCCGTGTATGGCCCTGATCCTGCACGAATGCCACGGCGATGGCCTGCCTTGCCCCGCGATGTCCGTGGCGGAGTGGGCGGGGCTGACCCGGCCGTCCGTTCCCGCTACGCTGCCGCCATGAGCCCAGGTTACCTCCCCTTCGCCGGCGCACTCGAATTGCCGGCCTTCGTCTGCGACAATTGCGGCTACTGGCAGCGCCATTTCGAGCGGCCACCCTCCTGCCCGATGTGCCTCGACTCCCGCCACGTGGTGCCCCAGGACGGCTGGCGCTTCTGGTCCTGCGCCGAGGCGCAGGCGCGCTTCCCCTGCCACTGGGCCGAGCTGGAACCGGGTATCTGGCGATTTTGGAATGAGCCGGTGAGCGGCATCGGGCCGAGCGCCTACCTGATCCAGACACCGGCGGGGAACATGGGCTTCGAGGGTTGCCCCGTGTTCAGCGAGGCAGCGCTCGACCACATCGCCGCACTCGGCGGCATGGCCGTGCTCGCCGCCTCCCACCCCCACGCCTACGGCGCGCTGTGGCAGCTGCAGGACCGGTTCGATCCGGAGTTGGCGCTACATCCCGACGACCTGGCGTGGTCCGGTGCGCTGCGGGTGAGCTGGCCGTGGGATGACCGGCTGGAGCCGCTGCCGGGCATGGAGCTGCACCTCACCGCGGGCCATTTCGATGGCCACACCGTGCTGTTCGACCGCGGCCGCGGGATCCTGTTCTGCGGCGACGCGCTGAAGTTCGAGATGGCGGCGGACGACCCGCGACGCGCGCTCACCATCTCCGCCCATAAGGCGTTCGTACGCGGCATCCCGCTCACCCCGCGCGAGCTGCGCCGCTACCGGGACGTGTTCGAACCGCTGCCGTTCCAGCAAACCTGGACGCCGTTCGAGCAGGCGCGCAACAGCGGCCGGGCCGAGGCGCTGGCCCTGATCGACGGCATGCTGGCCGCTCGTCCGCACGCCGCCCCCGTCACGCTGGAGCAGTTGCGCGTGACAGACGGGCGCGCATCCGCTTGAGTGGTCGAATGAAGGTCCCTTCGCTATGGCATGTCATACTTGGGTTTGCGGCCCCAGCCGCGTCGGCCGCCGGCCTCCCGGCATGCCCGGTGCAGAACGGGCAGACTGCGAGCTACGACATCGTCCGCGGTGGCAACGTGATTGGGTCGCAGACCGTGCACTACACCCTTGCAGGGACCGACCTGACCGTGGACATCACGGTCAACGCTGCCATCCGCGTCATGGGCGTACGCGTGTACAACTACACCCATCGCGGCACCGAGCGCTGGCACGATGGGCAGATGGTCAGCCTCGCTGCCAAGACCGATGATGACGGCACTCCACGCCAGGTGAACGCCATGCGGGACCCGGTGACGGGTTGGCATGGCATCTCCGGCCCGCCGCCGGGCACGGCCCCACTGCTCGCCAGCAGCCTGTGGAACAGCCAGACCGTGGCCGCGACCCGTCTGCTGGACCGGGAGACCGGCGCGATCCAGGCGGTGCGCGTGACCCAAGCCGGCGACGAGACGCTGACGCTCGGGACGCGCTCCGTGTCGGCTCACCGGTATGACCTGGCGGGCGTGGTATCCGGCAGTGCTTGGTACGATTCCAGCGGCTGCTGGGTGCAGGCGTTGTTCCACACCCGAGTGGATGGGTCGTTGGTGGAAGTGCGCGCGCGTTAGGAGTTTGTTTACGTTTCTCCGGCACAACCGGGGGGTGTCAACCCGAGGAGCCCCCGATGCTCGAGATCCTGACCCGCAAGAAACCCGTCCAGCAGCGCCCCCTGCCCCGGGAACGGGTGCCGGCAAAAGTGCCACCGCCGGCCGTGGCGACTCCAGACGTCGCCGTGATCAGCATGCGCACGGTTTCAGCTCCGGCCATGTCATTCGCCCGGCCGGCTGGTTCCATCCCGCCCCTCCCCGGTCCGACCAGCCAGGCTTACCGCTCGCCGGAGAGCGGCGGTACGCAGCGTGAGGCGCTGGCCGAGATGGCGGGCTACCTCACCACCCGGCTGACGGCGGGTCTCGGCGAGTTCCGCTGAGCGGGACACCGTCATGC
Organism: uncultured Acetobacteraceae bacterium; assembly: GCA_964235545.1. GTDB lineage: Bacteria > Pseudomonadota > Alphaproteobacteria > Acetobacterales > Acetobacteraceae > LMUY01. The sequence goes on along the minus strand of CAXSEG010000121.1, from coordinate 8,489 downwards.
CAGGGCTTGATCCACTGCTGTCCGGCAGGGTTCTTGCCGCGCGTAACGACTGACGACAACAATCTGTCATGCCAGGCCTTAAGCCTGCCATCCACGGGCTAGGGCTCGTGACGTCCAGGGCTGTTGCGCCGCGCCGTGCCAGATCGGCGAGGCCGGCGGCGGTGCGACGCCGTGGATACCAGTCTCAAGGCCGGGCATGACGGCGTTCGCTCGACATCCCGGCCGGCAACAGCGGGTGACGACCCTGCCCCGGTTTGCTACAGCCTCTCGGCACGGGGAGCGCACGAGTGGGACGGACGCAGCGGATCGCGAGCTTCAGCATCGTGCTGGGTGTCGGCGTGCTGGCCCTGAAGACAGGTGCCTGGTGGCTGACCAACAGCGCCGCCCTGTTCTCGGACGCGCTGGAGAGCACGGTCAACGTTGCCGCCTCGGTAATCGCCCTGGTCGCGCTCCGCTTCGCCGAGCGTCCGGCCGACGCCAACCACACCTATGGCCACCAGAAGGCCGAGTTCTTCGCCGCCGTGGTGGAAGGCACGATGATCATCGTAGCCGCGGTCGCGATCCTGCAACATGCCTGGCAGACGTGGAGGGACCCGGGGCCGCTCGCCGTCCCCTGGCAGGGCTTGGCGCTGAACGGCCTCGCGACCGTGCTGAACGGCCTGTGGGGCACCGTGCTGCTGCGCGCGGGACGGCAGAACCGGTCCGTGACGCTCGAGGCAGACGGTCGCCACCTCTGGGCAGACGTGGCGACGTCGGTCGCGATCCTGGTCGGCCTGGAAGTGGCACTCCAGACGGCACAGCCGGAGGTGGACCCGCTACTCGCCGCCGCCATCGCGGTCTATGTCCTGTGGTCCGGCACCAGCCTGATCGGCAGCTCGGTCAGCGGCCTGATGGACGCCGCACCACCGCCCGACGTGGTCGATCGGATCCGCCGCCTGGTGGGCGAACATGCGCAGGGCGCGCTCGAGGTGCATGACCTGAGGACTCGCCATGCCGGGCGGCTTACCTATCTGGAGTTTCACCTCGTAGTGCCCGGCGATATGCGTGTGTGCGAAGCGCACGAGATCTGCGACCGCATCGAGGCAGCGCTCAAAGGGGAGATGCAGCATTTGACGACCACCATCCATGTCGAGCCCGAGGGCAAGGCCAAGCACCACGGCGTACTCGTGCTATGACGATCCGCATCGACCGGGTGATCACCCGCGGTGGCGACACCGGTCAAACCTCTCTGGGGGACGGCACCCGCGTATCGAAGGATGCACTCCGCGTGGACGCCTACGGCACCGTGGATGAGGCAAACGCCACGATCGGCCTGCTGCGTCTGCACACGACAGGCGAGCCGGACGCGATGCTGGCCCGCGCTCAGAATGATCTGTTCGACGTCGGCTCAGACCTCTGCGTGCCCGGAGCCGCCGGAGAGCGCTTGCGCTTGACCGACGCACCCTCTCTCCGTCTAGAGGCCGAGGTGGCGGCGATGACAGCGACCCTGCCGGCGCTGGACAGCTTCATCCTCCCGGGTGGCACGCCAGCTGCAGCTCACGCACATCTATCCCGCACGGTCGTCCGCCGAGCCGAGCGACTGGTCGTGACGCTGTCGCGGGAAGAGGATGTTAATCCTGCGGTGGTGAGATTTCTGAACCGCTTGTCAGACCACCTCTTCGTGCTAGGGCGCGTTCTCAACGCAAATGGCACGGCCGAAGTCAAATGGGTGCCTGGGGCCAACCGGTAGGCGGTGTAACCAGGCGCGCTTGCATTGGCTCTACCGAACTATGACTGACGTCGACGAGATCCCGAAGATCGTGGCGGGGCGCCTGGCTCTTGCTAATTCCCTCCAATCCCATGGCCTTCACCAGATCATCCACCGAACGCTTCCAGATACCCTGGATGGAAGCTTCCCGAATGACGACGGTCAGCGCCTTCTCGGCCATGCGGCGCGGCTTGAGCAAACCCGGGACGTAGCGACCCCGGCGCAACTTGGGGATACGCAGTCCGACCGTGCCGGCCCGGGTACGCCAGTCTCGGTTCCGGTGAGCATTGCGTCGGTTGGTCCGCTCGGCGCTGCGTTCGCCGGATGCCGCATAGAGCGTGTTGGCGAGCAGCAGCCGGGGCGCAGCGTCACCGGCGACGCTGCAGCCGTGCAGCAATCCCTCAACAACCCTCCCCGGCTCGCTGCCACCCAGCGCTTCCCGCAGATCTGCAAGCATTGGAATGTTCCGCTGCTTGCAATCCCATGAATGACAGGCAATCGACGACCGATCAACTCGCCTAACTGACCTGGTCTGGTTTGTAGCAACGCGATCGGCCGGCGAACGGACCGTTGATCAGTCATCCAGCTTCGCGACACGATCCCAGTAAGGCGGACGCCCAAAGCGGCCTGTAAGGAAAGTCAGAAAAGCCTTGACTTTGGGGGAAACGATCTTCTTCGGGGGATAGATACCCCAAACTGCGCGCTCCAGCCCGGGCGATGGCAGCCAATCCCAGGCCGGCAACACTGCTACCAGGGCGCCGCTGCGAAAATCCATGTCGCACAACCAAATTGGGAGGAGAGCGAGACCCAACCCGTCCACCGCAGCCTCCCGCAGGGCCTCCACGTCGTTCGTGCGCAGCGTGCCGCTGACCGTGACCTCCACGGATGGGCTGCCCGGCGGGGCACGGGGAAGCGCCTGCCAGAGGTCGAGTGGATAGTGGCTGGACAGCAGGCACCGGTGTTGGGCCAGGTTCCCGGGCTCGTGCAGCCCCGGATTGCTGGCGAGATAGCGGGGACTGGCGGCAATCATCGATCTGTCTGGCGCCAAGCGCTTGGCGACCAGTCTCGAATCGCCCAGAGCACCGATGCGAACGGCGACGTCGGTGCCGGTCTCGATAAGGTCCACCGTGGCATCCGACAGGGCGGCATCCAGGCGGATGTCCGGATAAGCGGCCAGAAACGCCCCCATATGAGGCATGACGTGCCGACGGCCGAAGGCGCTGGGCAACGCTATACGGAGCAAACCCCGCGGGCGAGCGTTCAAGGACCGGGTGTCGTCTCGCGCCTCCTCGACGCCGAGCAGCACCTGCCTCGCTCGGTCGTAAAAGGTTCGCCCGGCCTCGGTCAGGTGCAGGCTGCGCGTGGAACGGTTCAGCAGCGCCGCACCGAGGTCAGCCTCGAGGCTGCTGACATAGCGCGACACCGTCGAAACCTTGACGCCAGCTTCGGACGCCGCCTTGGAGAAGCTGCCGAGATCGACCGTCCGCACGAAGGCCTGCATCGCTGCAAAATAGTCCACCGGCCGTGCACCTTGCCCTTTTGCGCAACAATGTTTTGTCACCGCCGTCCTTCCGGAAGCAAGCCCGACCGGCCCATTTAGCTTGGCTGTAGGTGGCCGGTTGGCCAGCGGAGGGTGCCATGTTGCTTGCCATTTTGACCCTGATGGGATGCCAACTGATCGGCGAGGCATTGCGCGACGCATTCGACCTGCCCGTTCCAGGACCAGTCATCGGCATGTTCCTGCTCGCCGCTATCCTGGTAATCCGCGGCCGCCGGTCGAACCCCGTGCCCCCTGCGCTGGCGGCAACGGCCGACACGCTGATCTCTCACATGGGCCTGCTGTTCGTCCCAGCCGGCGTCGGCATCATTGCGGAGGCGGGCCTCCTGCGGCAGCAATGGCTGCCAATCGTCGCGGCCCTGGTAGGCTCCACCATGCTCAGCCTGGCCGTCACGGGCTCTGTCCTGCATGCCGTCTTACGCTTGTCGGAACGGCGCCAGGCGCTCGCAGTCGCGATAATCAGCCGGGATGGGCAGTCATGTTGAGCGCAGGCCTCAGTCAGGTATGGACGCCCTTGGCGGCCGCGCCGCTGTTCTGGCTGGTCGTGACCTTGGCGGCCTATCTGATTGGCAAAGCCTTGCAGCGCCTGTGCGGCGGCTCAGCGCTGATGAACCCAGTGTTGATCGCGATGGCCCTCGTGGCGGCGGTCGTGGAGGTCAGCGGTGTGCCCTACCAGCAATACTTTTCCGGGGCGCAGTTCATAAACTTCCTACTCGGGCCGGTCACGATCGCCCTCGCCGTGCCGCTTGCCAAGAATATCGGCCTGGTGCGGGCCAACCTGCACGGCATCGGCCTGGCTTTGCTCGCCGGGTCACTGACCTCGATGGCGACAGGGGTTGGGATCGTGTGGCTGCTAGGCGGTTCTCAAGCGGTGGCGTTGTCGATGGTGGCGAAGGCCGTAACCACGCCGATTGCGATGGCCTTGTCCCAGCAAGTTGGCGGTATCCCGGCGCTGACCGCTGCCTTGGCCATTCTGGGGGGCATCGTGGCCGCGATTACCGGCTACCAGATGCTCAAGCTCATGCGGATTAGCGACTGGCGCGCGCACGGCTTGGCCGCAGGAGTGGCCGGTAGCGGCGTAGCGGCCGCCCAGGTCGCACCGCTGAGCGAAGCGGCAGCGGCATTTGCAGCCTTGGGCATCGGCCTGAACGGGTTACTGACTGCGCTACTCGTGCCCTTGCTGGTTCATTTCTGGCGCTAAACCCGCACGATTATCGTGCCGATCCTTGTCGGATCCATTGCCGGCTGGCCACGGACCCGGCCACGGCCAGCAGGATCGGGATGAGGAAATCATGACCCACCCGGGTGAACTCCATGGCAAGCACGACAGCGGTCAGTGGCATTGTCATCGACGATGCCAGGAATGCTGTCGCGCCGACGAGGGCGAAGGCTCCCAAGGGTGCGCCGGGCCAGAGCGTGCTCCAGGCTATGCCGAGCACCGTCGCGAACAGGCCGCCGATCGCAAGACCCGGTGTCAGCATGCCGCCCTCGGCCCCACCGCGCAGGCACGCTGTCGTGGCGATCAGCTTCAACACCAGCAGGACCGCTGCCAGCCCAATGCCGATGTCACTGTCCAAGCCGAGCTGCATTGGGCCCTTGCCGTTGCCGAGTAGGTGGGGATACGGGACGGCGGCTGCGCCGATCGCGACGAACACGGCGGCACACCACGGCAGCAGCCGCCAGTCCCGCGGCGCCCGGGAGCGTGCTGCTGTGGCCAAACGTGTGTACCAGTGGCCTGCATAACCGAAGACTGGCCCCGCCACGGCAGACCAGCATATCACGGACGCGCTGATCTGTAGATCAGGCAGCCTGTATTGGGCCTCGTCGCCCAGTCCGACCCATGCCACCAGGGCCGCGATGACGGAGGTAGCGATGGCCGGGACCGCCGCCGTAAGGCTGAACGTCTGCAGCAAGACCTCCAGCGTGAACACGGCGCCGCCAAGCGGGACGTTGTAGACAGCGGCGAGCCCGGCGCCGGCGCCGCATGCGACCATGACCCTGGTCTCGTCCCGGCTCAGGCCGGCCCAGCGGGCGATCCACGTAGCAAACAATGCCCCCACTTCGCGCGGCGCGACCTCCCGGCCGAGCGGCGATCCCAAACCTACGGTCACGATCTGCAGCAGCGCGTGCCCGAGCGTCGCCAAGGGCATCGAGGCATCATCCGACTTGACTGCCTGCTTGATGCTGACGAGGGGGCGGCCCAGAGCATAGACGGCCCACCAACCAAGCCCGGCAACCAGACCACAAACCGCCATGACGGCAAGCCGCCGCCATGGCGGGGCCTCGGTCACGCCGTGCAGGAAGCTCTCGTTGCTGATGATAGCAGAAAGGCTGTAGCCATAGGCAAGGTGCTGGACGAGGTGGAGCAGCATAGCCAGCAGCATCCCTCCCAGCCCAGCCCCGATGCCGATGAGGACTGTGATCGCGATCAGGACGGCGGAATGGGTCCTTGCCTGGGATCGATCCGCAAGACCGGGCGAATTCTCGTTCCCGCCGGGTGCATCGACGGACGCGGGCAGGTCGGAGCCAGCTTGCGGAGTATTTTGCCGGCCTGGCAGGTCGGAAGCCTCGCTGTTGAACATGGTATGCAATTGACCGTCACCTATCGAGCACCAGCGTTGCGGCGGATCGCCTCACGTAGCCGGTTCAGCCGATCGAGACTTACCACCGTCTGCGGGCTGGCGGCGGCCAATCCCAGCACCAGCGCCTCCAGGCACACCAGCGTCGCGCCATGCAGGGCAACCCGGTTGGAGCGGCCGCGACGGGCAGGCAGGATCACGGATGCGAACCGCGCGAGCTTCTTGTCGAGGCTGTCGGTGACCAACACGACCGGCAGGCTCAGTTGGCGCGCCTCGTCGAAAACCGTGACGATTTCGGCATAGGCGCGCCCATAGGCCATGACCAGCAGCGCGTCGCCCGGGCGCAGATCCAGCATCTGGTCGGCGAGCATGGCGCCGGTGGCGTTCAGCATCAGGACCCGCCGGCTACCCCTTGTCAGCAGTGTGGCGACGTAGGCCGCGAGGGCCGCCGACGGCCCGATGCCGAAGATCGCGATGCGTTCCGCCGGATGCAGGGCGGCCACGGCCGCAGCGATCCGCTCGCGGCCTTCCGGCGACCGCAGATGCTGCATGGCAGCCTCGTGCGCATCCAGGGCGGAGGCGATGGCCAGGTCGGTATTTTCACTGATATCGGCCAGCGTACGCCGCATGTCGTCGGCCAGGTTCGACGCCACTTCCAGCGATGGCAGCAGGGCCTGCTTGAGATCCGCCAATCCCTTGAAGCCGAGGCTCTGCACGGTGCGGATCACCGTCGCGTCCGACGTATCCGTGCGTGCCGCCAGCTCCATCGCCGAGCTGGCCAGCACGGCGGGGCGGTTGGCGTCGATGTAGCGCGCCACACGCCGGCTGGCGGGAGACAGCTTCGCCGCATGGGCATCGAGGCGCTCGCGGTAGAGGTCCTGCGCGGCTTGATCGCGGAAAGCTGAAGCCATTGTAGTAAATTCCTCTAGACTAGCGCAAATTGTAGTGTAAGCTACAATAGCCGCGAACATCAAGGTTTGCCATGAACGCCATCAGCCACGTGGGACCGACGGTCCTTGCAGCCTTTCTGGCATCCACGGTGGAGTTCGTGGAAGCGCTGACCGTCATCCTTGCTGTCGGCAGCGTCCGCGGCTGGCGGGATACGCTGGCCGGTGCGGCTGCGGCGGTTTGCGTCCTGCTGGTCATCGTCGCCGTGCTCGGCTCGACATTGGCCCAGATCCCGCTCGGGTCCACCCAGCTGATCGTCGGCACGTTGCTCCTGCTGTTCGGCATGCGGTGGCTGCGCAAGGCGGTGCTCCGTTCCGCCGGCATCATCCCGCTGCACGATGAGGCGGCCGCCTATGCCAAGCAGACCCGCACCATGCAGGCGCAGGGTGGTGCCGGCGCGGGCTGGGACGGCATCGCGTTCGGTGCCGCGTTCCAGATCACCATGCTGGAGGGTGCGGAGGTCGTGTTCATCGTCATCGCCGTGGGGGCTGGCGGCGCCGGCCTGCTGCTTCCGGCCAGCCTGGGCGCAGCCGCGGCGCTGCTGGTCGTGGCCATGCTGGGGCTCGCCCTTCATCGGCCGCTCGCCAGGGTGCCGGAGAACGGCCTGAAGTTCACCGTCGGCGTGCTGTTGTCGGCGTTCGGCAGCTTCTGGGCCGGCGAGGGACTGGGCATCGCCTGGCCCGGTGCGGATTGGTCGATCCTGGGCTTGGTCGCCGCCTTCCTGGCGCTTGCCCTGGTGACGGTCCCGCTCTGCCGCCGGGCAAACCCCGCAACCGCCTCGATCAACGCCTGAGGAGGCGGCCATGCAGAAGCTCAAGACCGTCTGGAGCGAGATCGTCGGCCTGTTCGTGGACGATCAGCTCTTCGCCGCCGCGATCCTGGCCTGGCTCGCTTTCGTCTGGCTGGTCGTCACCCACGCCGGCATCGCGCCCATCTGGCGTGCCGTCGCCCTGTTCGCCGGGCTGGCCGTGATCCTCGTCGAAAGCGCGACACGCGCCGCACGGCGATAACGCCTGCCGTTCCGGGAAACCGGGCCGGATGAAAGAAGAGAGCGATGCAGCGTTCAACGAAGCTGATTGCCGGGCTGGTCATCCTGGCGGGAGCGGCCTGGGGAGTGCAACGCTCCCTGCAACCGGCGCCCGTCGCCGCTGCAACCGCCGTTCCGCCGGTTCCCGTGGTCGTCGCCGCCGTCAAGCAAGCCGACGTGCCCATCATCCTCAATGGCCTCGGCACGGTGCAGGCGCTGAACACGGCTGTCATCCGGTCCCAGGTCACCGGCCTGCTGCAAACCGTGAACTTCACCGAGGGCCAACAGGTGAAACGCGGCGACCTGCTGGCGCAGATCGACCCGCGGCCCCAGCGGGCTGCCCTGGAGCAGGCCAAGGCGACGCAAGCGCGTGATGCGGCGCATCTGACGAACGCGCAAACCAACCTGAACCGTAACCTGCCGCTGATGAGCAAGGGTTTCGCCACCGAACAGCAGGTCACGGACGAGCAATCCCAAGTCGTGCAGCTGCAGAACGACGCGAAATCCGACGAGGCAGCCGCCGACAACGCGCAGACACAGCTGAGCTACACCTCGTTGGTGGCCCCGTTCGACGGCGTAACCGGCATCCAGGCGCTGGACGTCGGCAACGTCATCCACCCGACCGATGCC
>CAXSEG010000120.1:0-12753 GCA_964235545.1 uncultured Acetobacteraceae bacterium | reverse complement strand
GCGGGGGTGATGCTGCGGAGTGACGCGATCCGTTCCGTCAACTGCACGTCATGGACCGTGGGCCGGCAGAGGACGCCCATGTCCGTCCACGGCAGGATGTAGCTGCCCCGCCCACCAGCGGGGTTGGACACGATCAGCTCCAGCCCGATACGGTCCGCCGGCCGCACGCGCGCGCCGTCCAGCATCGGGGTGGTGAACGGCACCGACGCTCCCCGCTCAAGGAAGGTGGTCGGCTGGTAGGAACGGGTGAGAGACGGGTGCGACACCCGTCAAGGATGCCCCGCCCAAGTAAACGAGCGGTTTACGCCAGCTGGGTGTCCATGGCCGGACGCCCACGCCCGGTGCGCGACCCGTCCTCATCCCAACCAACCCGTGAAACGGGAGAGGGAGTGGACGAGAGGTCGATTTTCGCCGGTGACGCCCTAGTTCAGTCGCTCGGGCCGGGCGTTGTGCCGGTCCATCGCGAAATGGGCGATGGCGGTACCGTCCGGCGTGGCGAGGGCGAAGGTGACCCGGTTGGGTTCTTCCGTGACTTCAGTGACTTTCCAGCTGTGGTTGCCGTTGAACAGCAGGAACGCCTCGGCGATCTTCTGCACGTCCGCCCCGGACAGGTTCCGATCGGCCGCCGGGTAAATCAGCGCGAACTGGCGCATGCGGCGCATCCACGTGCCGCGTTGCTGCATGCGGTCACGCTCACCCATCATGCCGCCCATCATCCCGCCATGCTGCTGCTCCATCATGCCGGGCGGCGGCCCAGGCGGGTGCGGCGCATCCTGCGCGATAGCCTGGTTACCAACGAGGACCGCGCCGCCGCCGAAGCCGATCCCGGCCGCCAAGGTAAGGGCGATGAGCTTGTTCATGGTTCATTAAGTCCGTGGTTGTAGTCTCGATTTCGAACATGGCGCCTCGCCTGCGTCGTTGGCGCGGCGAAGTGCAACCAATTGCAACGCGTGCTGCCACCCGGCCGAGGGAGAGCGTAATGTAACAATCATGGAAACGATGCCGCACATCCTCGTCGTCGATGATGACCGGGAAATCCGCGACCTGCTCGCCCGCTTTCTCGAGCGGCACCGCTTCCGGGTGACCGCGGTGCGGGACGCGCGGGATGCCCGGCGGGCCTGGCCCACGGGACATTTCCAACTCGTCGTGCTGGACCTGATGCTGCCCGGCGAGGGCGGGCTGGAGCTCGCGCGCTGGATGCGCACCCAGGGGGACGTGCCGATCGTCATGCTCACCGCCATGGGGGAGGAGACGGACCGCATCATCGGCCTTGAGCTGGGTGCCGACGACTACGTCCCCAAACCGTTCAACCCGCGCGAGCTGCTCGCGCGCATGCGTGCCGTGTTGCGGCGTACGGCGGACCGGGCCGGCCGCCGCGCTGACGACGCGGCCGCCCTGCGCTTCGCCGGCTGGACGCTGGAGCCGGCGCGCCGCCGCCTGCTGAACCCCGAGGGCGTCGAGGTGCCGCTGACCGGCGGCGAGTATGACCTGCTGCTCGCCTTGGTGGAACGGGCCAACCGCGTGCTCACCCGGGACATGCTGCTGGATCTGCTGCGCGGGCGGCAGGCCGGGCCGTTCGACCGCGCGATCGACGTCGCGATCAGCCGCCTGCGCCGCAAGCTCGAGGATGATGGGCGGCAGGCGCAGCTGATCAAGACGGTGCGCGGTGGCGGCTACGTGCTCGCGGCAGACGTCCAGCGGGCGTGAACTTGCTCCGTTGGATCATGCCGCGCAGCCTGGCGAACCGGACGGCGGTGGTGCTGCTGGCCGGGTTGGCTGCGGTGCAGGCGGGCGGGCTATTCTTCTACACCCTGGACCGGCTGGATCTGCAGCGACTGGCCGCGGCACAGCAACTCGGCATGCGCGTCAGCAGCGTGTACCGATCGGTCGTGCTCGCGCCCGCCAGTGACCGTGCCGCCCTGGTCCATGATCTGGACTCGGCCTCCAATATCAAGGCCACGCTGGACGAAGGGCCGGCCACCAGCGATCTCGAGCCGTCGCCGCCCTTCGTGCAGCGCCTGATCCGCATCAGCATGTCCTTCGCGCAAGTACCGCCGGGCCAGCACTGGCGGGAGTTGATGATCCGCGGGGTGCCGTCCGAACGGCGCCTGCTGATCAGCCTGCGGCTTCCGTCGGGCGAGTGGCTCAACGTGACCGTGGCGCTGCGCCGCTTCCTGCCCTTCTGGTCCGAGAACTTCCTGATCGCGTTCGTGCTGATGACCCTGGCGGCGGCCGGCCTGGTGGTCTGGGCGGTGCGCCAGTTCAGCAGCCCGATGCGGGACCTGGCCCAGGCGGCCGAGCAGTTGGGGCTGGACGTGAACGCTCCGCCGCTGCCGGAACGCGGGACGATCGAGGCGGTGAAGGCGGCACGCGCCTTCAATCTGATGTCCGAGCGCATCCGCCGCTTCGTGCGGGACCGCACCTTCCTGCTGACGGCGATCGGCCACGACCTCCGCACGCCGATCACCCGCCTGAAGCTGCGGGCGGAGTGGATGGAGGACGAGGAGCAGCAGCACAAGATGCTGTCCGACCTGGACGAGTTGGAGAGCATGGTTGCGGCGACGCTCGCTTTCGGCCGGGACGACGCTGCCGCCGAGGCCCTGACGGCGATCGACCTGGCGGAGCTGCTGCGGACAATCAGCGAGGAGGCAGCGGATGCCAGGTCGGACGGTGCCGAGCACGTCCGCTACGACGGTCCGCACCACCAGGTCGTCCGTGCCCGTCCGGTGGCGATCAAGCGTGCGCTGTCCAACCTGGTGCAGAACGCACTGAACTACGGCGGGGTCGCCCGGATCGCGCTGGGCCAGCCAAAGGACGGCATGCTGGCGGTCTTCGTGGATGATGACGGGCCCGGCATCCCCGCCGGCGAACTGGAACGGGTGTTCGAGCCGTTCCACCGGCTGGAAGCGAGTCGTAACCGCGAAACCGGCGGGACCGGGCTCGGCCTGCCGATCGCGCGCAACATCCTGCGCGCCCATGGCGGGGACGTGGCCCTGGCCAACCGTAACGGCGGCGGCCTGCGTGCGACGGTGACGCTGCCAGCTTGACCGCCCGCGCGTGTCAGGCCGTCCGGCGCTCATCGAAAATCTGTCGCGCCTTCTCGACCGTCTCAAAATGATTCAATGTCCACGCGTAAAGTGCCTTGAATGGCACCTGGAGCGAGCGGCCGAGCGGGGTGATCTCATATAGGACGCCCACCGGTGAGACGGGGATGATACGCCGCGAGACCAACCCGTTGCGCTCGAGCCGACGCAGGCACTGGGTCAGCGCCTTCTGCGTCACTCCTTCCAGGAGGCGCTTTACCGCGTTGAAACGAAGCGGTCCTCCGTCCAGCACGGTCAGCACCATCATCGACCATTTGTCGGCGATCTGATCGAACAGCAGCCGGCTCGGGCAATCGACCGAGAAACGCTGGTGATCCGCCATGCGGTTTCCTCCAGTAAACCTGGGCGACCCAAGGTGCCTGATTGACGCTAGGTTGCCAAGAGATACCTTGGCGCCCGGTCCCACCGGAGACTGGCTCGCATGAACCTTCCCACTGACACCCTGTTCCGCCCCATCCGCATCGGGTCGCTGGACCTGCCCAACCGCATCGTCATGGCGCCGATGACGCGCTCCTTCGCGCCGGACGGCGTGCCGGGCGAGCCGAATGCCAGCTACTACCGGCGTCGGGCCCAGGGCGGCGTCGGCCTGATCCTATCCGAGGGCACCGTGGTGGACCGCCCGGCCTCCCGCAACGATCGCAACATCCCCTTCTTCTACGGCGAGGCGGCGTTGAGCGGCTGGAAGGGCGTGATCGATGCCGTGCACGGTGCCGGCGGCCGGATGGGGCCGCAGCTCTGGCACACCGGCGCGGTCAAGAGCTTCCTCACGGACTGGGTGCCTGACGCGGCGGTCGAGAGCCCGTCTGGCCTGGACGCACCTGGGGCGCCGCGCGGCAACTCGATGAGCGACGCGGACATCGCCGACACGATCGCCGCCTTCGCAACGGCCGCTTCCGAAGCCAAGCGACTCGGCTTTGACACCGTCGAGCTGCACGGCGCGCACGGCTACCTGATCGACCAGTTTTTCTGGGCCGGCACCAACCTGCGGACCGACCGCTACGGTGGCACCACCATCCGGGAGCGTGCACGCTTCGCGGCCGAAACCGTCGCGGCCGTGCGCGGCGCCGTCGGACCCGGCTTCCCGATCATCCTGCGCCTCAGCCAGTGGAAGGGGCAGGACTTCACGGCGCGGCTCGCCGGGACGCCAAACCTCATGGCCGACTGGCTGCAGCCGCTGGTGGATGCTGGCGCAAACGTGCTGCACTGCTCGCAACGCCGCTTCTGGGAGCCGGAGTTCCCAGAGGTCGACGGCGAGGGCGGACTGAACTTCGCTGGCTGGGCGAAGAAGCTCACCGGCGCCGCGACGATCAGCGTGGGCTCCGTGGGCCTGTCGGGCGACTTCATGGCGGCCTTCGGCGGCGAGGCCTCCACCAGCACCGGCCTGGAGCGCCTGGTCGAACGCATGGAACGCGACGAGTTCGACCTGATCGCGGTCGGCCGCGCGCTGATCAGCGATCCCGAGTGGGTCGCGAAGGTGCGTTCGGGCGACGCCGCCGCCCTGAGAGGATTCGACGCATCGGTTTTGCGCCAGCTCGTCTAGCGTCGCGGTCCCTACCGCGCCGGTGCCGGGCAGCGCTGCAGCGGGTAGGGGAACGCCGCGCACCGCGGGAAGCTGACCGAGTCGTTGCTCTCCCGCACCACGTGCAGCGTATTGGAGTCGTCGCAGCCGAATGCACCCGTGTCGGTGACATCGGGAGTGAACCGGAATTCGGCCCCCGTCGGCGAGGTGCGGACCGTCTCGATCACTCGCCGGGTCATGGCGGCGCCGGTGAGGCTGGTGTGTCCCACCACATCCTGCGCGAACACCACGGTCGGCTGGGTGCGGCAATCCTGCGGCGCCATGCCCTCCAGCACGGGGAACAACCCCCCGGTCCAGGTGCCGAACAGCCAGGCATGCGGCGGGCCGGAGGGCCGGGACACCATCGCCGGGGGGACGCCGCCTCCGACCCGGCTTTGTTCGTGGTTGAGCGGGGCCGTCAGGGCGGGGGCGGCCAGGGTTGCGGTCACCCCGGCAAGGGTGAGCGAGAACAGGAACGGGGCAGCACGGCGGCGCATAGATCGACCTCGGTTCGGGAACGGGCGCACGCTAGCGGGCGTGGCATTGGCCCGCCAGACCATTGACCGGCACGATGCGCGTTGAACGTACCTGCCGGGCGTGGCATGGCGTGCGCATGCTCCACCGCTTGTATCACCGGCTTCTCCTGCTCGCTGCCAGCCGCCATGCGCCGCTCTGGCTAGCCGCGATCGCATTCGCCGAGAGCAGCTTCTTCCCGGTGCCGCCGGACGTGCTGCTGATCCCGATGGCGCTGGCCCGGCCGGACCGCGCTATCCGCTACGCGTTGATCTGCACGGTGGCGAGCGTGACTGGTGGCATGCTCGGCTACCTGATCGGCTACGCGCTGTTCGAGCAAGTGGCCCTGCCGCTGCTGCATTTTTATCACTACGAGGACGCCTATGCGGTATTCGCCGAGCGGTTCCGCCAGTTCAGCCTCTATATTATCCTAATCAAGGGGCTGTTGCCGATCCCGTTCAAGATCATCACCATCGCGTCGGGCGCGACCCATGTTCCCCTCGTGACGTTCATCGGCGCCAGCCTGGTGACCCGTGGCGCGCGGTTCCTGCTCTGGGCCGTACTGCTGAAGTTCTTTGGTCAGCGGGCACGTGTGTTCATCGACCGCCGCCTTCCGGCCGTGCTGGCGGTCAGCGCCGTCGCCGTCGTGGCCGGCGTCGTGATGCTAAAATACATCTGACTGCCGGCCCATCGTTTCCTACTAAGCTAATCACTTGCAAAGCCGTGTCGAAAACGCAAACGTGAACACCACTGCCCGAGTCCGGGTGGAGACTGTTACACGTGGAGTGGCTCGTCAGTAGCCGCCCGCGAGGGGAGGCTTACCGCAGTGGATTTGACTCAACTGTCTCGTATCAGGACCAACCCGGCCTTTCTGGAGCTGACGCGCCAACGCAACAGCTTTGGATGGACGCTCGCGGTGATCATGGTCACGGTCTACATGGCCTTCATAGTTCTCGTCGCATTCGGCCATTCCATCGTGGCCCAGCCGATCGGGTCGGGCACGTTGACGCTGGCTTTCCCCCTCGGCCTCGGCGTGATCGTGCTCGCGGTTGTGTTGACTGGGATCTACGTCGTGCGCGCAAATTCCGAGTTCGACCGGTTGACCCGCCAGATCGTCGGACAGAGCCAGGTTAGCGTCGCCCCAGTCGGCGTGCGGGTCGCAGAGGGCGTACGATGAGCCGTCTGCTGAGACTGCTTCCGGCCGGCGTGCTATTGCTGGCCGCCACCGTGGCGCGGGCGGCCGGGCCGGATCTTGGCCAGGCCGAGAAGCAACCGCTGAACGTCATCGCGATCTCGCTGTTCCTGGCCTTCGTCGCCCTCACGTTGTTCATCACCTAATGGGCGGCCCGCCGCACCAAGTCTACGGCCGATTTTTATGCGGCGGGCGGCGGCATCACCGGATGGCAGAACGGCTTCGCCATCGCCGGGGACTACATGTCCGCCGCGTCCTTCTTGGGCATCGCGGCGCTGGTCTATGCCAACGGGTATGACGGGCTGATCTACTCCATCGGCTTCCTGGTCGGCTGGCCGATCGTGATGTTCCTGATGGCGGAGCGGCTGCGCAACCTTGGCAAGTATACCTTCAGCGATGTCGTGTCCTATCGCCTGCAGCAGACGCCGATGCGCATCCTGTCGGCCAGTGGCACGCTGGTGGTGGTGGCCTTCTACCTGATCGCGCAGATGGTCGGCGCCGGGCAGCTCATCAAGCTGCTGTTCGGGCTCGATTATCTCTACGCCATCATCCTCGTGGGCATCCTGATGGTCTGCTACGTGACCTTCGGCGGCATGCTGGCGACGACCTGGGTCCAGATCATCAAGGCCGTGATGCTGCTGGGCGGGGCCACGTTCATGGCGGGCGCCGTGCTCAACCAGTTCGGCTGGAACCCGGTGGCCCTGTTCGCCAAAGCCGTCGAGGTGCACCCGAAGCACGCGGCGATCATGGCACCAGGTGCCTTCGTCTCCGACCCGGTGAACACGATATCACTCGGCCTGGCATTGATGTTCGGCACGGCCGGGCTGCCGCATATCCTCATGCGCTTCTTCACCGTGAAGGACGCCAGTGCCGCCCGGAAGAGCGTGTTCTACGCGACCGGGCTGATCGGTTATTTCTACATCCTGACCTTCGTCATCGGCTTCGGTGCTATCGTGCTGGTGGGCACCAACCCGGACTACGCGACGGCCTGGAACGGCTCGTTCACGGCGGCGGCAGGCCTGAAGGGCGGCGGCAACATGCCGGCGATCCACCTGGCCAACGCGGTCGGTGGCGCACCGCTGTTCGGCTTCATCTCCGCCGTGGCGTTCGCGACCATCCTGGCCGTGGTGTCCGGCTTGACACTCTCGGGCGCCAGCGCCATCAGCCACGATTTGTATGCCAGCGTGATCCGGCGTGGGCGCGTCAGCGATGGGTCCGAGATGAACGTGTCCAAGATCGCCACCGTCTTCCTGGGCATGCTCGCCATCGTGCTAGGCATCGCCTTCGAGAAGGTGAACGTGGCGTTCATGGTGGGGCTCGCCTTCGCCATCGCTGCCTCCGCGAACTTCCCCGTGCTGCTGCTGTCCATGTACTGGAAGGGGCTGACGACGAGGGGTGCTGCAGTGGGCGGCTGGCTCGGGCTGATCGTGGCGACGGTGCTGACCGTGCTCAGCCCGTCGATCTGGCACGACGTGCTGGGCAATCCGGCCGGCATCTTTCCCTACAACGCCCCGGCGCTGTTCTCCATGCCGCTCGCCTTCGTCGCGTGTTGGGTGGTGTCGCTGATGGACCACAGCGCGCAAGCGAAGATCGAGGAGGGCCGGTTCGAGGCGCAATACATCCGCGCACAGACCGGCATCGGTGCCGAGGGCGCCACGGCGCACTGACCTGCAAGGCCTGCGTTGGTTGCGGGAGGCGCCCGCATCGGCAGGCGGGCGTCGGCCTATGCATTCGTTGAGCTTGTGAGCCGGCGTTTGTGACACTAGGGTGCGCCCGCCCAGCCATCCGAAGGTCAAGGAACACAATGAGCGCCGAGCCGGCCCACCGACGTGTTCTGTTGAAAGTGTCGGGCGAGGCCCTGATGGGTGAGCGCGAATATGGTCTCGACGGCGACACGCTGTTGCGGATCGCCAGCGACGTGGGCGCCGTGGCCACATTGGGCCACCAGGTGTGCCTGGTGATCGGCGGCGGCAACATCTTCCGCGGCATCTCGGCCGCCGCGCGGGGCATGGATCGCGCCCAGGCCGACTACATGGGCATGATTGCGACCGTGATGAACGCGCTTGGCATGCAGAACGCGTTGGAAAAGATCGGCGTCCCGACTCGCGTGCTCTCCGCCATTCCCATGGCCAGCGTCTGCGAGCCCTATATCCGCCGCCGTGCGATGCGGCACATGGAGAAGGGGCGGGTCGTGATCTTCGCGGCCGGCACGGGTAACCCTTTCTTCACGACGGATACTGCAGCATCGCTGCGGGCAGTGGAGATGGGCTGCGACGTGCTGCTGAAGGGCACGCAGGTGGATGGCGTGTACGCCGCCGACCCGCGCAAGCACCCCGATGCCGAGCGGTATGAGACATTGACCTACCATGACGTGCTCGCCAACGATCTTGCCGTCATGGATGCCGCCGCCATTAGCGTGGCGCGGGAGAACGGGTTGCCGATCGTGGTGTTCAACATCCACGCGGCCGGCGCCTTCGCCCAAGTGATGCGGGGCGAGGGCCGCTTCACGACGATCATCGAAAAATCTGCCGAGACCTGACACAGGCTCATCGAGGTGTTCTATGGCCACCGATCTTCCGTCCCTCAAGACTGACCTCACGCGCCGCATGGACGGCGCGATGGAGACCATGCGCCGGGATTTCGCGGGCTTGCGGGCCGGCCGTGCCAGCCCCGCGCTGCTCGAACCCGTCAAGGTCGAGGCATACGGTTCGGAAGTGCCCATCACCCAGGTCGGCACGATCGGCGTGCCCGAGTCGCGTATGCTGACGGTGCAGGTGTGGGACAAGACATTGGTCGGTGCCGTGGAGCGCGCGATCCGCGATTCGGGCCTCGGCCTGAACCCGGCCTCTGATGGCCAGGTGGTGCGCGTGCCGATCCCGCAGCTGACGGCCGAGCGGCGAATCGAGTTGTCGAAGGCCGCCGGGAGGTATGCGGAGGGGGCGAGGGTGGCCGTGCGCGGCGTGCGGCGGGACGGCATGGAGCAGATCAAGGCTGCGGAGAAGAAGCACGTCGTAGGCGAGGACGAAGCCAAGACATGGTCGGACGAGGTGCAGAAGCTCACAGATTCCTATATCAAGCGCATCGACGACGGATTTGTCGACAAAGAGCGTGAAATCAAGCAGGTCTAGCAGCGGAGGGAGGTGGGACCGTTGAACGTGCAGCCCAACAGGCTGGTGCCAGAGATAGCTGACCCTTCGCTGCCCGCCCATGTCGCCATCATCATGGACGGCAACAGGCGATGGGCAGCCGGCCGCGGACTACCGCGGGTCGCCGGGCACCGCGCCGGGGCTGCAGCCGTCCGCCGCACCATCGAAGCGTCGATCCAGGCGGGCGTCCGCTGGCTCACGCTGTACGCCTTCAGCAGCGAGAACTGGAGCCGTCCGCCGTCGGAGGTGCTCGATCTCACCGGCCTGCTGCAGCACTATGTACGGCAGGAATTGGCGGAGTTGAAGGCTCAGGGCGTGCGGTTGCGCGTGATCGGTGACCGGACGCGCTTCGACGCCGACATTTGCGCCGACCTGGAACGGGCGGAGCGTGAGACGGCGGGCAACGGGCGGCTGAACCTTAACGTGGCGCTCTCCTACGGCGCGCGGGCCGAGATCGCTGCCGCCGCGCGCCGTGCCGCCGAAGCCGTGCGCGCCGGCACGCTCGACCCGGCGGCACTAGACGAGACGGCGTTCGCGCGGTTCCTGTCCACTTCCGGCATGCCGGATCCGGACCTGGTCGTCCGCACCAGCGGCGAACACCGGCTGAGCAACTTCCTGCTCTGGCAATCGGCGTATGCCGAACTCGTCTTTACCGACGTGCTCTGGCCGGATTTTGGGCCCACCGAATTCGGGGCTGCCCTGGCCGAGTTCGCCCGTCGCGAGCGGCGGTTCGGAGCCCGCCCTGGATAAGCAAAGCGGTGGTGCAGCTAGCACGCGCTGGGCGGATCTGCGGCTGCGCGTGATGTCCGCCGCGGTGTTGGCACCGCTGGCCCTGTTCTGTGTGTGGGTCGGGGGGGGGCTTTATGCGCTCATGCTCCTGGCCGGGCTCGCCGGCATCGTGTGGGAGTGGGGGACGATGTGCCGCTGGCGGCCCGTCCCGCTGCTGCTCGGTGCCGCCTATGCCTGTGCCGCTTTCGGCTCGCTATGGAGTTGGCGCGAGATCGGCGGCGTTGCGGCCATTTACCTTCTGCTCGCTATTGTCTGGTGTAGTGACATTGGAGGCTACGCCGTCGGGCGTCTGGTGGGCGGCCGGCGTTTGGCACCCAGCGTGTCCCCGGGTAAGACATGGAGCGGAGCGGCGGGAGGTCTTGTGGCGGCAATCATTCCGGCGATCGTGGTGTCGGGCACGACGGTGAGTGTTCTGGCGGCGGCCGTGCTCGGGATCGCGTCCCAATTGGGGGACTTGGCCGAGAGTGCGGCCAAGCGCCATTACCAGGTTAAGGATTCCGGTCGCCTGATCCCTGGCCATGGCGGCCTGCTGGACCGGTTAGACGGGTTGCTGGCCGCGTCCGTGGTAGCGGGGATCGTCCTTGTCCGGTTCGCCCTTACCATGCGTGGGGACGGCGCGGTGTTATGAGGTCTGTTACCATCCTCGGCAGCACCGGAAGCGTCGGCTGCAGCACGATCGACCTCCTGCTCGCTCATCGCGACCGTTTCGAGGTTCATTGCCTGACGGGCGGCCGCAACGCCGCCGTGCTCGCCGAGCAGGCTGTCGCACTCGGTGCCAGGCTCGCCGTGATCAGTGACCCGGCGCAGTATCCCGCCTTGAAGGAGGCGCTCTCGGCCCATCCCGCCATCCGCGTCGCCGCTGGGCCGTCCGCCGTGGTGGATGCGGCGTCCGAGCCAGTGGATTGGACCATGGCCGCCATCACCGGCGCCGCCGGGCTGCCGTCCACACTCGCCGCGATCCGCCGCGGCGGCGCCATCGCTTTCGCCAACAAGGAGGCATTGGTCTGCGCGGGGGAGGTGATGCTTCAGGCGGTCCGGGATGCCGGGGCGACGCTCTTGCCGGTCGACTCGGAGCATAACGCGATCTTTCAGGCGATGGCCGAGAACAACGGCCGCGCCGTTGAGAAGATCATCCTTACGGCATCGGGCGGCCCATTCCGCACCGCGTCCATGGCCGAGATGCAGGCCGCAACGCCGGAGGCCGCGCTGCGCCATCCCGTATGGTCGATGGGCAGCAAGATCAGCATCGATTCCGCAACCATGTTCAACAAAGGCCTCGAGCTGATCGAGGCCGCCCGCTTGTTTGACCTGCCGGAGACGCAGGTCGAGGTGCTGATCCACCCGCAATCGGTGGTGCACGGCATGGTCTGCTACAGTGACGGCAGTGTGCTGGCGCAACTCGGCAGTCCTGACATGCGCATTCCGATTGCCCATGCACTCGCCTGGCCGGAGCGGCTGCCGACGAATTCCCCCCGGCTGGACCTCGCGGCCTTGGCGCAGCTGGATTTCGCAACGCCTGACCTCACGCGCTTCCCGGCACTGCGCCTGGCGCGGGATGCCTTGCGGGCAGGGGGCGGAGCTCCCACCATCCTGAACGCTGCCAATGAGATTGCCGTGGAGGCATTCCTTGCGCGGCGTTGCGGCTTTCTGGCCATCGCCGGCATTGTCGAGGCCGTGCTCGGCCGCATCGGACACACTGCAATGCACGACCTGGACGACGTCATGGCGCTGGACGCGATGGCACGCCGGATCGCGGCGGACATGGTGGCGGCCCAAATCGCTCGCCCGGCTGCTTGAGTACGGTGCACCGCTTCGATCCAGCTCGATCAACGATAGGCGCGCGTGGCGAGACGCAGCTTGACTATTCATTGGTGCGCAAGCCCGCCGAGGCTTGCTGAGGGAAACGGTTATGGGTTTTTTGCCTGAGGCAGCACGCACCATCGGGGCTTTCGTGGTCGTGCTCGGCGTCTTGGTCTTCATCCACGAGATGGGTCATTACCTCGCCGCACGGTGGCGCGGCATACACGTGGAGGCATTCTCCATCGGCTTCGGCCAACCAGTCGCGCGCTGGACGGACCGGCGCGGGACTGAATGGCGGCTATGCTGGCTTCCGCTCGGCGGCTACGTCAAGCTCCATGGTCAGGAGCGCCCGCAAGATGTACCGCAAGCGGTGCGGGACGCCTGGATCCCCGGCCGGACCTTCCACGAAAAGTCGGTCCTGTCGCGCGCCATTGTCGTCGCAGCCGGGCCGATAGCTAACTTCCTGCTCGCCGCCGTGCTATTCAGCATCATGTTCGGCGCCCAGGGTGAGCCCGGTGACCCGGTCGTCGAAACCGTCATCCCGCACTCCGCGGCAGCGGCGGCGGGGTTTAAGGACGGCGACCGGATTGCTAGTATAGACGACCGCAAGATCAACACGTTCGAGGATATTGTTCGAGTGGTTTCGGTCAG
>CAXSEG010000119.1:0-12798 GCA_964235545.1 uncultured Acetobacteraceae bacterium | reverse complement strand
TGGGCGAGCCGGTCGGCGCCGAGCAGGCGGAGGCCTGGGGGCTGATCTGGCGTGTCGTGGATGACGACCGGTTGATGCCGGAAGCGGCGGCGATGGCGGCGCACCTCGCCACCCAGCCGACCGCGGCGCTGGCGCTGATGAAGCGGGTGTTCGCCGAGGGGGCAGACCGCACGCTGGACCAGCAGCTGGAGGCGGAGCGGGACGCGCAACGTGTAGCCGGCTCGGGCGCGGATTTCACGGAGGGCGTGAGCGCCTTCCTGGACAAGCGGCCGGCGGCGTTCACCGGGCGCTAGGGTCAGCCCTGGCCGACCACGAGCTGCACCCGCTCGCCCGCGAAGCGCACCCGGCTGAACGACACGGGGCGGCCTAGGGCGTCGGTGTCGATGCTCTCCACCGCGAGCACCGGGTCCCGCCTCGCCTGGCGCAGCAGGGACGCTTCGTCCTCCGTCGGGATCGCCGCGGTGATGCGGGTGCTGGCGCGGCGGTAGTCGCCGAGGCCGAACCGCTCCAGCACGGCCGTGATGGACCGGAGCTCCCGATACAGGGCGGCCAGGCCGGGGAAGCGGTCGGTGGGGAACCAGGTCACCGCCACGCTGACCGGGATGTCGTCCGCGAAGCCCATCGTCCGCAGCGCCGTCACGATCCCGCCGGGCGGCAGCGCCAGTGCGGCCGCGGTGTCGGCGTCGGCGGGACCATCGGCGGCATCCAGCAGGTCGTGGCGGGCGAGGCGGTTTTGTTGCTGCAGGGTGGCGGTGAAGCGCGTACGGTCCGAGATCGGGTAGGTCAGCACCGCGCGCTCGACGAAGGTGCCGAGGCCGCGACGGATGCGGACCGTGCCCTTCTCCGCCAGCGTGGCCAGCGCCCGTCGTGCGGTATGGCGATGGACGCCGAAGCGGGCGGCGACGCTGGCCTCGTTCGGCAGCTGGGCCCCGGCCGGCAGCACGCCGCTGCTGATCTCGCGCGCCAAGGCGAGTTCGATCTGGTGCCACATCGGCACGGGGCTATCCCGGCTCACCTTGGCGTCAGCGTTCATGACAGTTCAGCACATGCCCGAGATTCAGCTAGAGGTCTAGACGTATCATCGCTAAGACCGCAGCACCGCCTTGGAGAGCGCCGTGCCAGACCAGCCCCCCACCGAGCGCCAGCACTGGATGAGCGTGCTGGCCCGCGCCAGCGCCGCCGAGATCCTAGCCCTGCTCGCCGATAGCCCGGCGTTGCCCGGCTACATGCGCCTGCGCGGCCCGGAGCTGGGATTGGCCATGATGCGTGGGCGCACAGGCGGCGGGGGCGCCCCGTTCAATATGGGCGAGATGACCGTCAGCCGGTGCACCATCCGCACCGATACCGGGCAAACCGGGCACGCCTACGTCGCCGGGCGGGACCTGCGGCAGGCGGAACTCGCCGCCGTGCTGGACGGCGCGTTGCAGGACCCGGCACGGGCCGGCTCGCTCCTTCACTTGATCGCGGCGCTGGCCCGGGTGCAGGCCGAACGCCGGGCCGCCACCGCCGCCAAGGCCGCCGCGACCCGGGTGCAATTTTTCACCATGGCAACGATGCGCGGATGACCACCGACCTCCCCGGCTTCGCCGACCCCGTCGCCGACGCCCAATCCTGCTTCCGCGCCGTGCTGGACGCCATGGCGAACCCGGGCCGCATCCTCCCGGCCGGAACGGGGCTGCACGCGCCCGCCCCGCTGGCCCCGGCGACGGGCGCGGTGCTGCTGACCCTGGTGGATGCGGAGACGCCGGTCTGGCTCGACGCCGACGCGGCGGGGGCGCTCGACTGGCTGCGGTTCCATTGCGGCGCCCCCGCGGCCGAACCCGGCGGCGCCGCCTTCGCCGTTTGCCTGGACCTCCCGGCGCTGGACGCGTTCGCCTGGGGCAGCCATGACGGGCCGGAGGGCAGCACCACCCTCATCCTGCAACGCCCCACCCTGGAGTCCGGGCCGCGCCTGCGGCTGAGCGGGCCGGGGTTGCGAGAACCAGTGCTGGTCCGTCTCGGCCTGCCGGACGATTTCGCCGCGCGCTGGCGGCCGAACCATGCCGCCTTCCCCCGCGGCGTGGACCTGATCGTCTGCTCCGGCGTTACCCTCGCCGCCCTTCCCCGCAGCATCCACGTGGAGGCAGCCTGATGGCGTATGTCGCGACCAAGGGCGGTGAGCAGGCGATCGCGGCGGCGCATGCCTGGCTGGCCGAGCAGCGCCGCGGCGACCCGGCCCTGCCCGAGCTCGGCACCGACCAGATCGAGGCGCAGCTGGGCCGCGCGGTGGACCGGGTGATGGCGGAGGGTTCGGTGTTCGACCGCGGGCTGGCGGCGCTGGCCATCAAGCAGGCGCAGGGCGACCTGATCGAGGCCGCGTTCCTGTTGCGGGCCTACCGCACCACCCTGCCCCGGTTCGCCGCCAGCCTGCCGGTCGAGACGGCGCGGATGGCGGTCGTGCGCCGGGTGTCGGCGATCTACAAGGACCTGCCTGGCGGCCAGGTGCTGGGCCCGACCTACGACTACACGCACCGTCTGCTGGATTTCGCGCTGGCTGCCACGGGCGAGCCGCCTGCGCCCGCCCCGCACGATGACGGCCCGGCCGAAACGCTGGCGCCGGTCAGCGCCATCCTGGCCGCCGAGGGGCTGATCGAGGCGGACGGCGCACCTGGCCCCGGCATCGATCTCACGCGCGAGCCGCTGGCCTTTCCCGCCGCCCGCGCCACGCGGCTGCAGGCGCTGGCCCGTGCGGATGAGGGCTTCCTTCTGGCGCTCGGCTACTCCACCCAGCGCGGCTGGGGCGGCACCCACCCGTTCGTGGGCGAGATCCGCGTCGGCACCGTAGCGGTCGAGATCGAGCCGCCGGAACTGGGCTTCGCCGTCGATATCGGCGACGTGGCGGTGACGGAGTGCCAGATGGTCAACCAGTTCGCCGGGTCCCGCACCGAGCCGCCGCAGTTCACCCGCGGCTACGGCCTGTGCTTCGGCCAGTCCGAGCGCAAGGCGATGGCCATGGCGCTGGTGGACCGGGCGATGCGCGCCACCGAATTGGGCGAGGACGCGACGGCCCCGGCGCAGGACGTGGAGTTCGTGATGTACCACTGCGACAACGTGGAGGCGACCGGCTTCGTCGAGCACCTGAAGCTGCCGCACTACGTCGATTTCCAGAGCGAGCTGGAAACGGTCCGCCGCATGCGGGCCGATGCGGAGGCGGGCGGATGAACGGCTACAACTTCGCCTACCTGGACGAGCAGACCAAGCGGATGATCCGCCGCGCGATCCTGAAAGGGGTCGCGATCCCCGGCCACCAGGTGCCGTTCGGCAGCCGGGAGATGCCGCTGCCGTACGGCTGGGGCACCGGCGGCATCCAGGTGACCGCCGCCGTGCTGGGCGAGGCGGACGTGCTGAAGGTGATCGACCAAGGCGCCGACGACACTACCAACGCCGTCTCCATCCGCGCCTTCTTCGCCCGCACCGCCGGTGTGCGCACCACCACGCACACGGCGGAGGCCACCATTATCCAGACCCGGCACCGCATCCCGGAGCGTCCGCTGCGCGACGGCCAGATCCTAGTCTACCAGGTGCCGCAGCCCGAGCCGCTCTCCGCCCTGGAGCCGAGCCGGGCCGAGACGCGCCGCATGCACGGCCTGGCCGAATACGGGCTGATGCACGTGAAGCTGTACGAGGACATCGCGCGCTACGGCCACGTCTCGATCGCCTACAGCTACCCGGTGATGGTGAACGGGCGCTACCTGATGTCCCCCAGCCCGATCCCGGCCTTCGACAACCCGAAGCTGCACATGTCGCCGGCGCTGCAGTTGTTCGGCGCGGGCCGGGAGAAGCGCATCTACGCGCTGCCGCCCTACACCGCCGTCCGCTCGCTGGATTTCGAGGACCACCCGTTCCGCCTGACCCGGGCGCCGCACACCTGCGCGCTGTGCGGGTCGGACGGCACATACCTGGACGAGGTGGTCACCGACGACCAGGGCGGCCGGATGTTCGTCTGCTCGGACACGGATTGGTGCGAGGGGAGACGGGCATGAGCCATGCGGCTTGCTGCTCCCTCTCCCGTCCGTCACGGGGGAGGGCCGGGGTGAGGGCCGGACGCGCGCGTACAATCCAGCGATCACGGGATCCTAAGCTCCCTCACCCCGGCCCTCTCCCCGAGGGAGGGGGAAAAGAGTTGCGGGTGTGCTTTCCTTGACCCCCCTCCTCTCCGCCCGCCACCTCGGCCTGCGCTTCGGCTCCATCCCCGCCCTGGTGGACGTGGACGCCGACCTTTGGCCCGGCGAGGTGCTCGCGGTCGTCGGCGAGTCCGGCTCCGGCAAGACGACGCTGCTGAACGTCCTCGCCGGCACCCTCCAGCCCGGCCAAGGCACCGTCACCTACACGGACCCGGCGGGTGCCGCGCATGACCTGCACGCCATGCCCGCCCCCGCCCTGCGTGCGCTGCACCGGTCCGATTGGGGGTTCGTACGGCAGGACGCGCGCACCGCGCTGCGCATGGGCGTCACGGCCGGCGGCAATGTCGGCGAGCGGCTGATGGCGCAGGGCGTGCGCCACTACGGCGATATCCGCGCCACCGCCACCGACTGGTTGCGCCAGGTGGAGATCGACGCCGGCCGCGTGGACGACCTGCCGCGCACCTTCTCCGGCGGCATGCTGCAGCGGCTGCAGATCGCCCGCACCCTGGTCACCCATCCGCGCCTGGTGTTCATGGACGAGCCGACCGGCGGGCTGGACGTCTCGGTGCAGGCCCGCCTGCTGGACCTGATCCGCGGCCTGGTCGCCCGGCTCGGCATCGCCGTGGTGCTGGTCACCCATGACATCGGCGTGGCCCGCCTGCTCGCCGGCCGCATCATGGTGATGCAGCGCGGCCGGGTGGTGGAGGCGGGGCTGACCGACCAGGTGCTCGACGACCCGCAGCACGCCTACACCCAGCTACTCGTCAGCTCGGTCCTGCAAGCATGACCGTCGTCTTGCAAACGGAGGATCTCGGCAAGGACTTCACCCTCCACCTCCAGGGCGGCCTCACCCTCCCCGTGCTATCCGGCATCGGCCTGACCCTGCACGAAGGCGAGTGCGTGGCGCTGCACGGGCCGTCCGGCGCCGGCAAGTCGACGCTGATGCGCAGCATCTACGCCAACTACCGTGCCAGCCACGGCCGCATCCTGGTGCGGCATGAGGGCGCCATGGTGGACATCGCCGCCGCCGACCCGCGCACCGTGTTGGCCGTGCGGCGCCGCACCCTCGGCTACGTCAGCCAGTTCCTGCGCGTCGTCCCCCGCGTGGCCTCGCTCGCCATCGTGGCCGAGGCCGTGGCAGCCCGTGGCAGCACCGAGCCGGACGCCGAAGCCCGCGCCCTGCTGCGCCGCTTCAACCTGCCGGACCGGCTGCACGGGCTTCCCCCCGCCACCTTCTCCGGCGGCGAGCAGCAGCGCGTGAACCTGGCCCGCGGGTTCGCCGGCCGCCACCCCATCTTGCTGCTGGATGAGCCGACGGCCTCGCTGGACCGGGTCAACCGGGACGTGGTGGTGGACGTGATCCGCGAGGCAAAGGCGTCCGGCGTCGCCATCCTCGGCATCTTCCACGACGCGGACATGCGCGCCGCCGTAGCGGACCGGATGTTCGACGTCGGCTGACTTTGGCGTGGCAAGGCCGGGATCAGATGTGCAGCGCCCGCCCCTCCACGGCCAGCGCGGCTTCCTTCACCGCCTCGTTCAGGCTTGGATGCGCGTGGCAGGTGCGGGCGACGTCCTCGCTGCTGGCGCCGAACTCCATCGCAGTCGCGATCTCGGCGATCAGCGTGCCGGCATCTGGGCCAATGATGTGAGCGCCGAGGATCTGGTCCGTGTCCTTGTCGGCCAGGATCTTCACGAACCCGTCGGTGGACCCCATCGCGCGGGCGCGGCCGTTGGCGGTAAAGGGGAACTTGCCGACATTGTAGGCGCGGCCGTCGGCCTTCAGCATCTCCTCCGTGGCACCGATCGAGGCGACCTCCGGCCAGGTATAGACCACGCCCGGGATCACGCCGTAATTCACGTGCCCAGCCTGCCCGGCAAGGATCTCGGCGACCGCCACGCCCTCCTCCTCCGCCTTGTGGGCCAGCATCGGGCCGGTGACGATGTCGCCGATCGCGTAGATGCCGGGCACGTTGGTCGCGTAATGCGCGTCGATCCTGATGCGCTTGCGGTCGTCCAGCGCCACCCCGGCTTCCTCGATGCCGAGGCCTTCGTAATACGGCCGGCGGCCGATCGCGACGAGCACGACATCGGCCTCCAGCGTCTCCGCCGGGCCGCCCGCCGCCGGTTCCAACGTCAGCGCCACGCCGTGGTCCGTCCTTGCGGCGCCAGTGACCTTGGTCTTGAGCCGGAAGCTCATGCCCTGCTTGCCGAGCACGCGCTCGAACGTCTTGCCGATCTCGGTGTCCATGCTGGCGACCAGGCGGTCCAGGAACTCCACCACCGTCACCTTGGCGCCGAGCCGCAGCCACACGCTGCCGAGCTCGAGGCCGATATAGCCGCCGCCGATCACCACCAGGTGGCCGGGGACGCGGTCCAGCTCGAGCGCGCCGGTGGAGGACACGATGGTCTTCTCGTCCACCTCCAGCCCGGGGAGCGGGATGCTCTCGCTGCCGGTCGCGATCACGATGCTCTTGGCCTCGTAGTCGGTGCCGGCGACGGACACCTTGCCGGCGGCGATGATGCGGCCCTCGCCCTTGAGCCAGGTGACCTTGTTCTTCTTGAACAGGAACTCCACGCCCTTGACGTTGGCGGTGACCACCTCGCCCTTGCGCGCCTGCATGCGGGCCAGGTCGAGCTTCACGCTCTCGATCATCACGCCGTGATCCTTGAAGCCGTGCGTCGCCTCCTCGAAGTTCTCCGAGGATTGCAGCAGCGCCTTGGACGGGATGCAGCCGATGTTCAGGCAGGTGCCGCCGAGCGTCGCACGCTTCTCCACGCAGGCCACCTTCAGCCCCAGCTGGGCAGCGCGCAGGGCGCACACATAGCCACCGGGTCCGGCGCCGATGACGATCAGGTCGTAGCTATCACTCATCACTCATTCTTTCTTTTCTGCCTGCTCCCTCTCCCTCGGGAGAGGGCCGGGGTGAGGAGCGGTCACGGAGGAAAGATGGTGCCAGGACGCCCCTCGCCCAACCCTCTCCCAGAGGGAGAGGGCTTAGAAAGAGGGCGGGTTGCGAGCTACAGGCCCAGCAACAACCGGCGGGGATCCTCCACGCCTTCCTTCACGCGGACCAGGAAGCTCACCGCCTCCTTGCCGTCCACGATCCTATGGTCGTAGCTCAGGGCCAGATACATCATCGGGCGAATTTCCACCTTGCCGCCGACCGCCATCGGGCGGTCCTGGATCTTGTGCATCCCCAGGATGGCCGATTGCGGCGGGTTCAGGATCGGCGTGCTCATCAGCGAACCATACACGCCGCCATTGGTGATGGAGAACGTGCCGCCGGACAGCTCGTCCAGCTTCAACTGGCCGTCCCGGGCGCGGCGGCCGAAATCGCCGATCGTGCGCTCGATCTGCGCCAGGCCCATCTTGTCCGCGTCACGCACCACGGGGACCACCAGGCCGTTCGCGCCGCCGACCGCGATGCCCATGTGGACGTAGTTCTTGTAGACCATCTCGTCGCCGTCGATCTCGGCGTTGACGGCCGGGAACTCTTTCAGCGCGGCGATGCAGGCCTGCACGAAGAAACCCATGAAGCCGAGCCGGGTGCCGCCATGCTTCTTCTCGAACGCGTCGCGGTACTCGGTGCGCAGCGCCATTGCCGCCGACATGTCCACCTCGTTGAAGGTGGTCAGCATCGCCGCCGTGTTCTGCGCCTCCTTCAGCCGCGCCGCGATGGTGCGGCGCAGCCTGGTCATCTTGACACGCTCTTCGCGGGCCGCCTCGGGCCCGGGACCGCGAGACACGGGTGCGGCCGGAGCAGCGGCCGGGGCCGGGCGGCTGAGGAAGGCGAGCACGTCGCCCTTGGTCACTCTCCCGTCCTTGCCGGACCCGGCGCCAATCTGCCCGGCGCTGATGTTGTTCTCCTCCATCCGCTTGGCCGCAGACGGCATCGGTGCGTGCACCGTGGACGGTGACGGAGCACTTGCCGCGGCCACGGCGGCCGGCGGGGTTGCCGGGCGGGCGACAGGGCCCGGCGCTGGCGGCGGCGGCTTGGCGGGTGAGCTGGCGGAGGCGGGGGTGGCGGGCGGCTTGGCCGGCGCGGCGGCGGCCCCACCCTCCTCGATCGTGCCCAGCACCGCGCCCACCTCGACCTCGGCCCCCTCGTCGGCGACCAGGGCCCCGAGCGTGCCAGCCATCGGCGCCGGCACTTCCACGGTGACCTTGTCGGTCTCCAGCTCGACCAGCGGCTCGTCCGCGGCCACGGCGTCTCCGACCTTCTTCAGCCAGCGCGCCACTGTCGCGGTGGTGACGCTTTCGCCCAGCGTGGGCACCTTGATGTCGGCGGCCATGACGGCTCCTTGATGTCTTCGTTCAGTCCAGGGCCAGCGCGCTGGCCACCAAGTGGGCCTGCT
The DNA here is from genome assembly GCA_964235545.1 of uncultured Acetobacteraceae bacterium. GTDB lineage: Bacteria > Pseudomonadota > Alphaproteobacteria > Acetobacterales > Acetobacteraceae > LMUY01. The sequence goes on along the minus strand of CAXSEG010000119.1, from coordinate 4,279 downwards.
GGGCGGCGTGCACCTTGGCCAACCCGGTCGCCGGGCTGGCGGCAGTGTCCCGCCCCACATACACCGGCCGGGCACATCGGTGCCCAACGCTGCCCAGCGTACGCTCGATCTTGCGGTCCACGAAGCTCCAGGCGCCCATGTTCTCCGGCTCCTCCTGGCACCAGACCACGCCGGCATTCGGGTAACCCTTGAGCACCTTCGCCAGCGAGGCCATCGGGAACGGGTAGATCTGCTCCAGCCGAACGATCGCCACGTCCGTGACACCCTTCTCGCGCCGCTCCGCCAGCAGATCGTAATACACCTTGCCCGTACACAGCACGACACGCTTCACGGCGTCTTCCGGCCCGATCGCGTCGATCTCGGGGATCACGTGCCTGAAATGGCTCTCTCCGGTGAACTCCGCCAGGCTCGACACGGCGAGCTTGTGCCGCAGCAGGCTCTTGGGCGTCATGATCACCAGCGGCTTGCGGAAGTTGCGCTTCAGCTGGCGGCGCAGGGCGTGGAAGTAGTTGGCGGGGGTGGTGAGGTTGGCCACCGTCATGTTCCGCTCGGCACAGAGCTGCAGGTAGCGCTCCAACCGGGCGGAGGAGTGCTCCGGCCCTTGCCCCTCATAGCCGTGCGGCAGCAGCAGCGTCAGGCCGGACATGCGCAGCCACTTGGTCTCGCCGCTGGCCAGGAACTGGTCGATGATCACCTGAGCGCCGTTGGCGAAGTCGCCGAACTGCGCCTCCCACAGCACCAGCGTCGTCGGGTCGGCGAGGGTATAGCCGTATTCGAAGCCAAGCACGCCCTGTTCCGACAGCAGGGAGTTGAAGATATCGATCTTCGCCTGGCCCTCACGGATGTTGTTCAGCGGGACGTATTCGTTGGCATTGCCCTGGTCGACCAGCACGGCGTGGCGCTGGCTGAACGTGCCGCGCTGGCAATCCTCGCCCGATAGGCGGACCCGGTTGCCGTCCAGCAGCATGCCGCCGAACGCCATCGCCTCGCCCGTCGCCCAGTCGATCCCCTCGCCCTTCTCGAACGCGGCGCGCTTGGCCTCAAGCTGGCGGACGATCTTGGGATTGGCGTTGAAGCCCTCCGGCACGCTGGAAAGCGCGGCGCCGATCGCGGCGGCTTCCTCGGCCGTGACGGCGGTGGCCTCCTCGGAGCGCTCGTCTTCCTGGTCGGCCTGCTTGAACCCGGCCCAGCGGCCTTCCAGCCAGTCCGCCTTGTTCGGCTTGTAGCTCTGCGCCGCCTTGTAGCTGTCCTCCAGCGTGGCGGTGAAGTCGTCCCACATCGCCTTGGCTTCGGCCGCCGGCACGCTGCCCTCGGCGGCCAGCTTCTCGGCATACAGCGTGCGCGTCGTCTTCATGTCGCGGATCGCGCGGTACATGATCGGCTGGGTGAAGGCCGGCTCGTCCGTTTCGTTGTGGCCGTGGCGGCGGTAGCACACGATGTCGATGACGAAATCGGTGCCGAACGCGGTGCGGAACTCGGCAGCTAGACGGGCGGCGAAGATAACCGCCTCGGGGTTGTCGCCGTTCACGTGCAGAATCGGTGCCTGGATCGACTTGGCGACGTCCGTGCAATACAGGCCGGAATAGGCGTGGGCGGGGATGGTGGTGAAGCCGATCTGGTTGTTCACCACCAGGTGGATCGTGCCGCCGGTGCGATAGCCGATCAGCTTGCTCATCGCCAGCACCTCGTACACCAGCCCCTGCCCGGCGAACGCGGCGTCGCCGTGCATCAGGATACCCATCACGCTGCGCCGGGTCTTGGTGTCACCGGCCGCATCCTGCCGCGCGCGCACCTTGCCGACGACAACCGGGTCGACCGCCTCGAGGTGCGAGGGATTCGGCTGCAGCGAGATATGGACGGTGTGGCCGCCCGCTTCGATGTCGGTGCTGGTGCCCAGATGGTATTTCACATCGCCGGAGCCCTGCACGTCGTCCGGCTTCGGGCTGGCGCCGCCGAACTCGCTGAACAGGGCAGTGAACGGCTTGCGCACCACGTTCACCAGCGTGTTCAGCCGGCCACGGTGCGGCATGCCGATCGCGACCTCGGTCACCCCGTCCCTGGCACCGGTCTCGATCATGGCGTGCAGCGCGGGGATGGTGACCTCACCGCCCTCCAGGCCGAACCGCTTGGTGCCGACATAGCGCTTCTGGCAGAACGCCTCGAACGCCTCGGCCTCGGTCAGTTGGCGCAGAATCGTCTTCTTGGCTGCCGCGTCGAAGCTCGCAGCCCAGGGCGCGCCCTCGATCCGAGTCTGAAGCCAGGTCTTCTGCTCCGGATCCTGGATGTGCATGTACTCGACGCCAACCGGGCCGCAATACGTGCTGCGCAGCACCGCCAGGATCTCCCGCGGGGTCGCCGTCTCGCGGCCGAGCACGTTGTCGATGAAGATCGGACGGTCCATGTCGGCCTCGGTAAAGCCGTAGGCCGCCGGGTCGAGTTCCGGGTGGGATTTCGGCACGGTGAGGCCGAGCGGGTCAAGCTGGGCCTCCAGGTGGCCGCGGACACGGTAGACGCGGATCATCATCAGCGCGCGGATGCTGTCCAGCGTCGCGGAGCGGACCTGCTTTTCGGACAAGCCGGGGGCGGCACTTGCCGGAGCGGCGGCACCGCTCGTCTTGGCACCCTTCGCCGCGGCCTTGGCGGCCGGCTCGGGTTCGGCGACGCTGAAATTGCGCGGTGCCCAGGACGCACCGAACGCATCCTCCAGCACGGAACGTGCCTCGTCGTTCAGGGCGGCGAACAACTCGCCGAAGCTTGGATCCACGCTGTCAGGCTGGTTGACCCAGCGTGCATACAGGTCGGCGATGAACGCCGCGTTGCCGCCGCTGAACGCCGTTGCGAGAACGTCGATGCCTGCCATGGCAGAACCTTCCTTATTCCTGCACGGCCCGCACGGACCGTGATACTGCGTATGGTGCTAGATCGCCGGGCTGAGTAGGCGCGTTCTGCGCAGATCAGTGTCCCCGGCCGATGAGGTAGCCGAGCAACCCATCGACCAGGCCGGACACGGAGCCTGCTCCGAGCGCGAAGTGGATGAACCTGCGCAGGGGATCATGCCGCCAATCCTGCGGCGATTCCATGGCATGATCTTGGGTGAATGTGCTGCCCGCTCGCATCTGCTCGGTCTTCAGCTCACCTGCGTTGGTCGCCGTCGACACTAACCTTGCAATGCCTTGATCATCGTGCTGCCCAACGCCGACGGACTCTCGGCCACGTGGATGCCGGCGATCCGCATCGCCTCGAACTTAGCCGCTGCCGTGTCGCGGCCGCCGCTGATCACCGCACCGGCATGGCCCATGCGCCGCCCGGGAGGCGCCGTGGACCCGGCGATGAAGCCCACGACCTTCTTGCCGCTCTTCTCGCGCGCCAGAAACTCGGCCGCGTCAATCTCGCTGGCGCCGCCGATTTCGCCGATCATGATGATGCTCTCGGTCTCCGGGTCGGCGAGAAACATCTCCAGCACCTCGATGAAGTCCGTCCCCTTGACCGGATCCCCGCCGATGCCAACGCACGTGCTCTGGCCCAGGCCGGCCGCCGTGGTCTGCGCCACCGCCTCATAAGTAAGGGTGCCGGAGCGGCTGACGATGCCCACTTTGCCGCGGCGGTGGATGTGGCCCGGCATGATGCCGATCTTGCAGGCCTCGGGCGTGATGACGCCGGGGCAGTTGGGCCCGATCAACCGGCTGCGCGACGCGGAGAGCGCGCGCTTGACGCGGACCATGTCCAGCACGGGGATGCCCTCGGTGATGCACACGATCAGCGGGATCTCCGCATCGATCGCCTCCAGGATCGCGTCCGCGGCGAAGGGCGGCGGCACGTAGATCGCCGTCGCCGTGCAGCCCGTCTTCTCCACCGCCTCAAACACTGTGTCGAACACCGGCAGGTCGAGGTGCAGCGACCCGCCCTTGCCCGGCGTCACCCCGCCCACGACCTTGGTGCCGTAGGCGATCGCCTGCTCGGAGTGGAACGTGCCCTGGGCGCCGGTGAAGCCCTGGGTGATGACCTTGGTGTTCGCGTCGACCAGGACGGCCATTATGCGGCTTCCTTCACGGCCTGCACCACTTTCGCGGCGGCATCGGCCAGGTTGTCGGCGGAGATGATCGGCAGGCCGGACTTGGCCATGATCTCCTTGCCGAGCGCCACGTTCGTCCCCTCCAGCCGCACCACCAGCGGCACGCCGAGCGACACTTCCCGCGCCGCGGCGACCACACCCTCGGCGATCACGTCGCAGCGCATGATGCCGCCGAAGATGTTGACCAGGATGCCTTCGACGTTCGGG